>CAZFHC010000008.1:0-32316 GCA_964518625.1 Candidatus Woesearchaeota archaeon
ATATTATAAAAATTACTATACTAAATAAACTATTAATTATTTTCACTTACTATTTTTTCCAAAGAGTTTTCATTACAAAAATCCAAATTACTACAAAAGGTACCAAAAACCAAGCCCAGTGAGTATTCGTTATCCAATTGGCAAAACCAGGGATTACAGAAACCAGAAATAATGTAAAAATAAAAATACCAAACTTGAAAAGAAAAACATCCAAATTACTCATATTTTTCATAGACGCCCCAAACATCAACTTCTTTTCCATAATAGATATAAGAGATTATCCTATTTAAAGATTTTGAAAATTTATATTTACCAAAATGAGTGGTAAAGAATAAAATCCCTCCACCCAGAATCGAACTGGGATGACGCGGGATCTGCATAACAGAACCGTATGTCACGGACTTCAACGTTTTCATCCTAATGTGCAAAATAGCACCACGTCCAACGCACTTCTACAGCCACGCGCTCTACCTTTGAGCTATAGAGGGAATTTATGAACTCTATAACTTATTTTAAAGCTACAGAGCAATACAAATCAAAGATAAAAATCGTTTATAAAGTTTGTTCTAAAAAATATTTGATAAAATTAATCAAACTCAACATTACCCTTTCGTAACCTATCGCTTAACTCATCAATCTTAACCCTAACTTGTTTTTCACTATCCCTATCTCGAACAGTAACACAACCATCATCCAAACTATCAAAATCAATAGTAACAGCAAAAGGAACACCTTTCGTAGCACTTCTTAAATATCTCTTACCAATACTCCCAGCAATATCATAATCAACAATAAAATCTCTTTCTAAAATTACCTTAACCTTTTCAGCCAACTCAATTTGCTCAGGCTTCTTCATCAAAGGAAAAACGCTAACACCAATAGGCGCAACATTATACGGAACCTTAAACATACTTTTCCCATCTTTCTCATCTTTTTTATCATAAAAAATATCCATTAAAGCATAAGTCGCTCTATCAGTACCAAACGCCATCTCAAGAACATGAGGAATAAATTTATCACCATTCTCACGAGTAGCCTCTAATTTGATACCACTCCCATTAGCATGCTGAGTCAAATCATAGTTAGTCCTATCATGAACACCACAAAATTCAGTCCAACCATAACTATTTAACTTAATTTCAACATCCCAAGCATCATCAGCATAAAATGCCTTTTCATCACCATGATGTTGCCTTAAACGAATTCTCTCAGCCGGTATACCAAAATTTCTAAATTGCGTATAAGCAAGCCAAATACACCAACCATAAGCTTGAGATTTAATCAATCCTTTTTTTAAAGCATTAGCAACACTAATATTCTTCCACTCAGCATTTTCTTTTTGCTCACTCTCAGACCAAAAAGGTAATTCAGCATTCTTAATTTTTTCAAATTCTTTCCAATCATTTTTCTTTAAAGGATCAACAAACATCTGACCTTCAGCCTGAGTAAATTCACGACCACGAAGAACACTTTGACGAGGTGAAATTTCATTTCTATACGCCTTACCAATTTGAAAAACACCAAAAGGAAGTTTCTTTCTAAAATAAGTATAATATCTCTGATATGGTAAATAAGTAGCAGTAGCAGTTTCAGGTCTCAAAGAAGCATCCTGACCAGCAACAACAGTTTTCATCATTAGATTTTGTTTAGAAATTTTCATTTCAAATTCTCCTTTACAACTAGGACAACAAATATTATTTTCTTTGATAAAACTTAGAATTGCCTCATCATTAAACGAATCAGCAGAAACATCAAACTTCTCTTCAATTAATTTATCCGCCCTAAAAACAGCATCACACTTAGAACAACGAATAACCCTATCAGTAAAAGTATCTAAATGACCTGAAGCTTTCCAAACAACATCAGGCAAAACAGTAGGCGCTTCAACTTCCATCAAACCACTAGAATTAAAAGTTTTACGAACAGAATCTTCAATCTTATTCTTCAACAACTTACCCAAAGGACCATAAGTGTAAAAACCAGCCATACCACCATAAATTTCTGGAGCAGGACCCCAAATTAATCCAGCTTCCTGAACAAAACTTGCAAAATCTTTACTCTCTGCCATACATTTAAAACAAAAACTTAACTTATAAATATTATTATTTCTTTCTTTCAACCAACTTCTTCTTTTTATCGCTAAACTTTTTCCTAGCTTCAGTAATTTCTTTCTTTCCGAATTCGATTCTTTTAAAAATTATTGATTCTTCTTTGTATTTATTAAAATCACCCTCATATTTATTTTTCAACTTATCAACAGTAGCTCTAATTCTAAAAGCAACCTGTAAAGAAATAAATCCATCCAAAAGAAAAATACCAAAAATCATACCATAAAAAAACACATAATTAACATTTGCCAAAACTACTAATAACTTTTCAACCATAGACTGATAAACCAAAAAATAATATAAGCTACCGAGAATCCCCCAATAAACAGAAAATAGTAAACAAATATAACCTCTATAATTCAAAAACTTGTTAGAATAATCCCACAATTTAATTTTAAAATACTTGTCAAAAAACAAACCAGTAAATAACTCCATAAAGGTCGGAAGAAGAATAAATAAAATAACTTTAGAAGCAAAATTAATATTTATTCCAGAAATTAAATACATAAAAACCACACCAAAACCATAGATTGGTAACCATGGGCCTTTTAAAAATCCTGGATTTTTATGTTCTTTCTCAACAACATTTCGATAAATCAACTCAATAACCCATCCAATCAAACAACCCATCAAAAACAGAATAAAAATTTCTATCAACTCCATAATAGAAAATTATTAAATCAATACTTAACTCTTTCTTCTCAAGTATTTTATTTATATAATGCATATATTTAAAAGGGAAAAATTTTTTTAACAAATATGATTACACTAGAAAAAAAAATAAAAGAAAATAAATATTATGATTCAACCTTTAATAAAAAGGATAATAACATAAAAGAATTAGAAACTCAATTAAAAGATAATCCTAATTATGAATGTATACATTATCTAGCTTCAAGAACACAACGAATCTGCGAATTAAAACTAGGTCTTGGTTTAGATGGTACAAATACATATAAAAAATGTTATGATTGTGATGGAAAAAATAAAATTTGTTCTCAATATCTGTCAAAAAAACTTTTTTCAGAAGAAGATTTACCAATTTATAACTAATTTTTTAATATTGATTCTTCTATTCCTTTTTTGGCAAATCTAACTTAATATGAACATCTTTTAACTGTTGCTCACTAATATTACTAGGAGCATTAAGCATCAAATCCTTAGCTTCTTTATTCTTTGGAAAAGCAATAACTTCCCTAATAGAATCAGCACCAACGAATTTCTGAACCAAACGATCCAATCCAATAGCAAAACCTGCATGAGGTGGAGCTCCATACTTAAAAGAATCTAAAAAGAAACCAAACTTTTCATCTTGCTCCTCTCTACTAATTTGAAGCAAATCAAAAACCTTTCTCTGAATCTCAGGAATATGTATTCTAACACTACCACTTAACAACTCAGTACCATTCAAAACTAAATCATAAGTTTTACCTAAAACACTCAAAGGATCTTTATCTAAATCTCCTATATTCTGAGGCATACAAAAAGGATGATGAGCAGCAACATATCTCTTCTCCTCTTCAGAATAATTAAATAAAGGAAAATTCGTAATCCAAGTAAAAGCATATTCCTCTCCTGTTTCTTCACGTAAATCAGGTTTATCAGATTTATACTTATCCATAGATTCCTTGTAAGGAATTCTACCAAAAGGGATCTTAACATCAACATCAAAAACTTCTTTCAAAACATGCTTCAAAGTTCCCTCAACAACAGAATAAATATCTTCTTCATTAGCAAAAGACATTTCAGCATCTAACTGAGTAAATTCAGGTTGCCTATCACTTCTCAAATCTTCATCTCTAAAACAACGAGCAATTTGAAAATACTTTTCCAAACCACCAACCATCAAAAGTTGCTTAAATAATTGTGGAGATTGAGGCAAAGCATAGAATTTTCCAGGCTGTCTTCTAGCAGGAACAATATAATCACGAGCACCCTCAGGAGTTGACTTAGCTAAAATAGGAGTTTCAAATTCAGTAAAACCTCTAGAATACAAATACTCTCTTATTTTTTGAATAATCTGACCACGTAACAATAAAGGTTTTTGCAATTCAGGACGTCTCAAATCTAAATACCTATATTTCAACCTAATATCCTCATTTGTGTTTTCGTTCTTTAAATCAAAAGGTAAAGCAGGACAAGTGTTCAAAATATTTAACTCATCAATTTTAATTTCTACACCACCAGCAACAGATTTTTTATTCTCAGTTCCCTCTGGTCTAATTTTAACCTCACCAATAACTTCAACACAAGCTTCTTTACTAACATCACTCAATTTTGCAAAACTTTCAACATTACCAGCAGTAACAACAGTCTGAACAGTACCACCAATATCTCTAATTTCTAAAAAACTAACCTTACCATGTTCACGAACAGCGTCAACCCAACCTTTAATACAGACCTTTTCACCAACCTTACCAGGTAAATCTTTAACTCCTGTCCTTTCCATAAAATAAAAACAGACTTCCAGCTTTAAAACATTTTCGTTAGTTTAAACAAATAAAAAGATATTTAACAGAATAAAGCCTAAGCCATACTATTCCCACTAAATCTAGAACCACCTTGAGAAACCTGTCCACCAAATTCCATAGGTAAATTAGTAAAACCACTACCATAAAGCGAATGATGAACTTGAGGATTTATAGCACCATAACCACCAAAATATCCACCATAAGAAGCTTGAGCCTCACTCCAATAAGTTTCCATCTTCGCACCATAAATTTGAGAGCCCATACCAGCCAACGCCGATGGGAATGGCGATTTCTTGAAATGTTGAGGAATAACACCAGCTTCAATAATCTTGCTCATCTGATCATATTCTCCATTTTTTTCTAACTCAGCCATTATTTCTTTAAATGGAACATTTCCCATTCCAGGAGCTAAATGAGTATCAGCAAAACCAAAATTATCAGTCAAATGAATATGTTTCACATAATCTTTAACTGTTTTGGTTTCTTCAACAATATCTTCATCAGTAAAACCACTTTTTTTCATAATATTAATATGACCAACATCCCAAGTCATACCAATTTTCTCTTCAGCCATTTTATTAGCTGCTTTCTCACTCATTTTTTTATCATCAACTAAACGCTTAACAAATTGCTTACGAGCTCCTTTAACAACTTCAACCATTTGTTTACCACTAGCAAACGCCATTCCTTGAGGCATATTTTCAATAACAATCATGGGAGAATTTTTCTTATATTTATCATAAGACTTCATAGCTAAATTCCCAAAAGTTTGAGCAGTTTTATCAGAAGCAAAACTCTCAACATCAGTATATATTTGAGGAGCACCACTCATACCATATCCTGTTTTTTTATCTTCAATAACATCTGTTATTCTAGATAATTCTTTAATAGAATTATTTAATATTTCATGTTTTTGAACTGGATGTAATATGTCAACTTGTTTTATACCATTCATTTCTTTAGAATAATTTTTAGCTAATACCTTTAAATCTTTTCTTTGTTCTTCTGTGCCAAATTCAAATGCAGTTTCAAAGGCACTATTAAAATTAAGTTGAACATTATCAAGAAATATATCAGCTTGATTAATCTTTCCAATAGCTTCAATTTCCACAGCATTAAACTTTTCTTTTTCCAGACCTGTATGTGCCATCAAAGTTGCAGGATTACTGCCAATTAATTCACTAGCATGTTTATTAAAAGTCGCTAATTCCGTCATTCTTTTATCCCAATCAGTAGCATTTGCAGATCCAATTTGATCTTTAGGCTCAAACAGTACCCCCCCTTTATTAGGATCTTTTATATTAAATTTATTATCGACCTTTTGATTAAATTCATTTTCTGTTAAAGTTTTTGTTCCCTTTTCATTTCTATTAGAAACATATGCACCAAACTTCCTTTTTCTTTTCATAGGAACCATCTGGCCTGTACTTTGATTTATTGCAATTAGGCTTTCCTGAATTTTCCCACCTTTCCCATCTGGTCTCCATTCACCACCAGGGATACCACCACTAGAATGAAATACTACAGGAATATTACCATTGGGATTTAATTCATAAGCTTTCTCAATTGTTCCAAACATTCTCCTTTGATTATCTTCCATGACTTCCTCACCACCCCAACCTTTACCCTCAGGCAAAAACCCAGCAGCATCAATCATAGGACCATGAACACTAGGTTTAACTCCTGAAAGTTTCATCAATTGTCTCATCTCCTTAAAATGTTGTTTCGGAATTGTCTCCGCCATATCAGCAGTAAGCATCGTAACCTCAAACGCCATCGCACCCTGCTTAATAGCATTAACAGACTCGTTTAACTGATTCGCAGTCTGTATTCCACCAGGAAAACCTAAATTATGATTTCCATTTTTAATCTTATAACCAGAATAATTCCCATTTTCAGGACTCAATGATGAATTCTCACCATAATAAAATCCCTCACTACCATAAATACCTTCACTCATAAAACACCTCAGTAAAATAAAGCTAAAACCTTATATAAAGATTACGAAAAAAAATAAAAATCATCTAAACCTAATCGTCTCTAAATTCTTAGGAACAATAGTCTCAACTTTTTGAGTCCTATGTAAACTAGATGCCAAATCTAAACACTTAGATTGTTCACCATGATTAATTAGAATTTTTCTTGGCTTAGGTTGTAAATTACCAACAAATGCCATCAACTCATTTCTAGAAGCATGACCAGAAAAGCCATCCAAACTCAAAAATTTCATTTTAACATCAACAACTTCCTTACGACCATTAAACTCAAATACAACATGTCTAACTCCATCCTTAAGCTGTCTTCCCAATCCTCCAGGAGGTTGATAACAACTCAGACATAACCCATTTCTAGATTCATCAGCAAATTCTTTAAAATATTCAACAGAAGCACCACCGACAAGCATACCAGAAGTAGCAAGAACAATACAAGCACCACCTTCAATAACATTTTTCCTTTCTGAAGATGATCCGACTCTATGGAACATTTCCGCTAAGAATGGATTATTGTCTGAATAAATACTAGACCTAACAGAATTACTCAAATAATCAGGATAAGCAGTATGAACACCATTAATATCCCAAATCATACCATCAATATAAACAGGAACCTTAGGAAGTTTTCCCTCTCTCATAGCAGACTCCAAAATCATCATTTTCTCTTGAGCATGACCAGTACCAAGTTCTGGGAATAAAACTTTTCCACCATTAGAAACAACCTCATTAACAAAAGCCAACATAGCATCTTCAGATTCTTTTCTGGATGGATAATTATCATCCTTTCCACCATAAGTAGATTCTATTTGTAAAGTTTCCAACCTAGGAAAATAAGTGTTAGCAGGATCCAAAAGTCTAGTCTTTCCAAACTTAATATCACCAGTATACAAATAATTATGCAAACCATTTCCAATATTAAAATGAATCATTGCACTACCCAAAGTATGTCCAGCATTATACAAAGTAATCCTAATATCAGGAGTAATATCAGTAACCTCTCCAAAATTCAATACAATAGAATGCTTAACCATATCACGAACATCAGAAGATCTAAACAAAGGAGCAACAGCTTGCTTATACGCAACACCAATAAAATCCAATGCCATTAAAGCAGAGATATCTCTTGTAGGAGCAGTCATATATACAGGTCCCTTATATCCCATCTTATATAAATAAGGAATCAAACCAGAATGATCCAGATGAGCATGAGATAAAAGAACAGCATCAATAGTTGCCAAATCCAACTCAGGAGCATCTAAATAAGGAAATTGTTCCCTTCCAGAAGCCGAAACATTAACCCCACAATCAATCAAAACTTTCGATATAGGTGTTTGTAATAAAAAACAACTACGTCCAACTTGACGAGCACCACCAAGAGCAGTAATTCTAATCCATTCTTCAATTTTATCAGAATTCCAATCAGAATAAATCTTTTCACCAATAGAATGTAAAAACTTTTTTCTATAATTATTATCCATATATAAAACATTTCTAATTTTATCTGTAATTTTAGACTTAATCGCAGAACTACGTTGAACCAAAGGAGTCCACATAGTATTAACTCGAACTTCTCTCAATAAACTACCAGATTTACCAATTGCAAGACCAGGTCTCTTGGCCTCAATAATAACTATACTTCTTTGAGGATCAAACAAAATTTTCTCAATATTAGCATCTTCAGGAAGAATTTGCTTAATCTTTTTTTCTGTAATATCTTGATCCATCAAAATACTTTTATCAGCTCTCAATTCAACTCTTTTCTTTATCTTATTAACAACGTCTTTAATATCACTCTCACCACTCTTAAAATAACTAACGTCGTTCGTATATACGACTATATTAGCTCCCTCAAAAATTATAGACTTAATAACGCCTTTGGGAAGTTCATTCTCTATTGTCTTTAAAATATCTGCCATTTTGTAAAATTATTAATCAAAAGTACAATTACTTTTCATCACTATATTTCCATTCACCTTTTTGCTTTGAAACATATTTTATTCCATCACTAGTAATAGTCACAACATCAACCCCATAACCAGAAGCTGTATCTCTCTCAGTTGAAGCTTTAATTGCATTTGCTGCTAATTCAACACCATCCTTAATATTCATACCCAATTTATAATTATTTTCTAACAAACCTAAAATATAAGGCATACCACTGGAAAAATTTGCATCAAAATTTTCAACTTTATTAGTACTTCCAGCAGGTTCAACTGTATACAAGCTAGCTATACCGTCAATATCAACACCACCAATCATCAAACCAGCCATAAAAGGAATTGCAGAAGGTTGTCTAATATTCTTATATAACATCATCGCAACTAAATTTGCTGTTTCTTTAACACTAGGTCTTTTCTTATCTTTTAATTCTTTCAATTTTAATTCAGCTCTAATTAGTTTTCTAGCTAAATCAATATCAGAAGCTGTTCCAGTACCAGAAACAACAATATAACTATTAATTGCAACAACTTTCAAAGTATTTTTATTCATAACAATACTACCACCAACAGTAGTCTTCCTATCCCCAGCCATAACAATACCATCTTTACAAACAATACCAACTAAACTAGTTCCAGTCTTCAATACATTTTTTTTTAGTTCTTCATCCATCTTATCTAAGAATTATTTAAAATAATAAAATACATAACAAATAATCATTTATAAATTTTATGCTTCCTTACTTTATAACTAAACCCTTAAAAACTAATACAAACTATTGCTTTTATGAGTTATGAGGATTTATTGAACGATGCATACGACAAAGTCGAACTAAATTTAGAAACAACATCCGATAGATTTGAAATCCCAAAAGTAAAAGGACATCATGTAAAAACAAAAACTATAATAACAAATTTTCTACAAATTACAGCTCATATAAGAAGAGATTCAACACATTTAATGAAATATTTAACAAAAGAATTAGCGAGCCAAGGAGAAATCCAAAATGAAAGATTGATTTTATCAAGAAGATTATCAAGTAAAGATATTAATGAAAAGGTTTCAAAATACGTAAACCAATTCGTATTATGCCCAAAATGTAAAAAACCAGATACTGAAATAGTAGATGAGAATGGGAAATCTTTTATCCACTGCCTAGCATGTGGAGAAAAACGTCAAGTTCACAAAATTTAGTGAAAAAAATAAATTGGAGGAAAAATAAATGGCAATTGAAGGACGATGTATGAGATGTAAAGCACAAAAAGTAATGAAGGATGTTCAAATGACACAGACATCACGTGGTGGTTACATGGCTAAAGGAAAATGTACTGAATGTGGTTGTGGTATGTGTAAAATCATGTCAAAGGACAACGCATTAAAGACGATTTCTGACGGTGAAGCAACTAAAGCATTCTAATTATTTTATTATTTTATTTTAAAATTTTATTCGATGGAGATTTCTCCATCGATATTTTTCTTTTTGGGATTTATTTATTAGACTTCTTAACTACTTAGCAATTATGTTAAAACACAAACACTAACTCTTAAAAAACAAAACAAACTATATTAAACATGAAAGGTGAATTTCTATTCAAAATACATAAATCATACAGATGGGTCGTAGCAATTTGTGACAAAGATGTTTATGGACAAATATTAGAAGATAAATCAACACAATTAGATTTAACAACACAATTCTTCGATGGAGAAGAAATAAACGAAAAAGATCTAATTGAGAAAATTAAAGCCTGTATATATGAAGATGCGACGTTCTATATAGTAGGAGAAAAATCAACAAACCTAGCGAAAAGGATAGAACTAATAGATCCACAGGGAATAAAACTCATTAGCGGCATACCATTTGCTCTAATATTGCTATAATCCATACAGTTATAAACCAAAATAAGTTTCTTAAAATATGGCTGGCAAATTCAAAGATAAGTCTAGAAAAAATAAAATATCCACACAAACCGACACTGGTTTCATAAGAGTAAGACTACCAAGAAGAAATGAAGTAATTGGAATTATTACACAGAGATGTGGAAGTTCAAGAATGTTAGTCTCAGGAATGGATGGAAAAACTAGAAATTGTAGAGTACCAGGAAGTAAACGAAGAGGATTATGGTTAAGAGAAGGAGATGTCCTATTAATAAAACCCTGGGAATTTGATGATGAGAAAGGAGATGTTGAATACAAATATACACCAAATGAATCTCGAAAACTAAAAGATTTAGGACACCTACAAACAAGTTCAGAAGAGTTTTAATGGTAAGAAAAATACAAGTAGAACAAATTAAAAAAGTAAAAAAAGCAGTCCCCTTAATAGAAAGTAAAATAAAAATTCATTTCTCTTTCGGAAATACATATGTAACAATAAAAGGACCAGAACAAAATGAATATATAACAGAACAAATTGTAAGAGCAATTGATTTCGGATTTGATCCAGAAGATGCATTGTTATTACAAAAAGAAGATTTTCTCTTAAAATTTATAGATATCAAAGATCATACAAGAAGAAAAAATTTAAAAGATGTTAGAGGAAGGGTAATTGGAAGAAGTGGAAAAGCAAAAAAAACAATCGAAAACCTAACAGGAGCATCCCTCGTAATAAAAAATAATAACATAGGATTAATAATAGACAACCTACATTTAGATACAACAATCCAAGCAATCGAAACATTAATTCATGGAACAAAACATGGAACAGTCTTTTCCTATTTAGAAAGACAAAATAAAAACATTAACACAACGGATCAAGATGATTTAGGATTAAAAAATCCAAAAAAAGATATAGAGTAAATAACAAACTTTAAATATATAAAAAAATATTAAAATTCAATGCTTCTGTAGCTCAGTAGGTAGAGCGCACGGCTGTTAACCGTGATGTCGAAGGTTCGAGTCCTTCCGGAAGCGTTTTCTTCTCAAAACTTTGATATTATTGATGCTTCTAAAAAAAAATTGTTTATTTTCTTCTTAAGATACTTTAAATAACAAAACAACATTAATATATTATAGAATATGAATATATTCTAAAAACTGAAAGGAGGTAATAATGAACAACAAAACATACAGTATACTAACAGTATTAGTTCTTTGTTTCGGATTAGCTAATTTTGTAATGGCAGAAGAAACCATAGAAGAATTAGAATTACCAGAAGCAAAACAAATTGGTTTTTTTGAAGATACATTTGATAGACTAGATTTAGCATTTACGTTCAATCAAGAAAATAGAATGCAAAAATCTTTAGTAATGGCAGAAAAAAGACTTGCTGAAATAGAGTTATTATCTGAAACAGACCCAGAAGCAGCTCAAGAAGCTCAAAAAAAATACAATGTTTATTTAAAAAAAGCGGAAAATGCAATCAATAAGCTTCAGAATAAAACTAATCAAAATGCAACAAAAGAACAAATACAAAACATGGTCAATGCACAAAAAATGATTGAAGAACATAAATCAAAAGCAAATGGGATCTACACAAGAGCATTAGTAAATATGGAAAAGAATAATGCAAGTGAAGAAAAAATTGCTCAACTTAGTAAAATTTATTCTAAAATAAATAGTAAGAATAATAATTTGAGTGAGACGATTATTTCTCAAAAAGAAATTGCTAAATCAGTGTATAAATCTAATTCTGAAAAATCTGAAGAAGATATTGAAAAAGAATTTAAAAATATTGAAAAAGAATTAGTTAAGGCTCAAGTAAATATTCAAAAGATAGAAAAAGTGCAACAAAAAGCACAACAAATGATTCAAGAGAATAATCAAATGAAAAATACTCAGATGATTCAAGAACAAATAAGCCAAAAAACAAATCTTCCTGATGGAGACTTAGAAGCAATGCACGCAATGGCTCAAGAAGCAAGAGATATAGCAAGCAATATAGAAAAAGAAGATATTGACGATTTAAGACATAATTTAAAAGTTTAAACAACTTAATTCTTTTATTTTTTTTTATTTTTTTTTATTTTTTTTATAATAAGCCCATCTCCGATAGTTTTAAAAGTAAAAACTCATTTAACAAATCATAGCGGGGTGGAGCAGTCTGGTCAGCTCGCGAGGCCCATAACCTCGAGGTCACATGGTTCAAATCCTGTCCCCGCTATCAAATCTAATTATTTTAAACTTATGACATAAAAAAGGAACTTATATAATAAACACTACAAAAATCACTATATATTATAAACAATTTATTAATACATTAAAATCCTATTTTTGCATTAAACTCACCACAAACATTAAACAACATTTTCTCACGAATTTTTTCACTATCATAATACCAAGCCTTATGTCCCAAAATCCAACCCAACTTTACAAACGCACTCTCAGAAAGCATATCACCTAAATAAACAACACCAGCATTGGCTAAATCTCTCCCCTTAGAATAAACATTAGAATTCAATCTACCATTAATTGTCTGTGCAACAGCAAAAATACTCATTCCATCATCAACCAATTTTTTAATTTTCGGTAACCAATTATACCGACCACTCTTTCCAGGAACTTGACCAATGCCAGCAACTTCTAAAATAATCCCCTTATACCCTTTAGACTTGTAATAATCCAAAACTTCTGGATCCTGACCAGGTGTAACTTTAACAACAGCAACCTTATCATTAAACTTAGCGTCAATCTTTGCTTTTTTTGAATCATCCCTCATATTGAATTCCCTCAATATTTCAAAACTATCCGAACCAATCCTTGCAAACGCAGAATCATTAATGACCTTAAATGCATCCCTACGAGAAGTATGCATCTTACGAACCTTCGTCCCTGGCATAGCTAAACAATTTTTATCATGCAAGTTCTCATGAGCAATCAGAGCAACCTCCGCAACATCACTAACAGCAAACCTCGCAGCACAAACTAAATTCAAAGCGGCATCAGTACTAGCCCTATCAATCGATCTCTGAGAACAAGTCAAAGCAACAGGCTTATTCAAGTCTTTAATAAAAAAAGATAAAGCAGAAGCAGTATAATGCAAAAAATCAGTACCATGGGTAATAATAATTCCATCTACTTTATCACTATTCAATTCCTTCTCACAAATCTCAGCCAAGACTTTCCAATCAACAGACGACATATCCTCAGACCATTTCATAAAAGGTCTAACAACCTTACTAACATTACAAACTTCCTTTAACTCAGGAGCAATATTCAAAATTTCTTCAGCACCAGTGAACAAAACACCACCAGTCTTTGGATCCAAACGAGAAGATATCGTCCCACCAGTAATTATCACAACAACATTTTTCAAATTCTTATTATTAACAGCCTTAAATTTTTCCTTATTAATCTTCTCAACTTTATTTATTAACTTAGCAGAAATAATATCACCTTCACGAATCCCAATATTATAACCAGTATTAAGTTTCAATAAAATAATTTCAGAATCATAAGACTCTAAAACAAAACCAGTCCAACTACGTTCCTTAGTATTAAACTCAACAAAATCACCAACATCAAATTCTTTAACCTTCATAGAAAGAAATCTCAAATTAAATATAAAAATGTTTGTAAAGATATTAACCTCTGATTTAAATTATTATAAGTAAAAATACTAAAACTTCAAGACTTCCACTCACTAAGCTTACTCTTAAACTTCTCTAAATCACTCTCCAAAACAATACCACCAGCGGCTCTATGATGTCCACCACTTTTGGCACCTTCAAGTCCATCCAAAGCAAACGCCAAAATATCAGGCATACTATACTCATCATTCTGCATTCTAGCAGAAATACTTAAACGTCCATCATCCTTTGGAGAAACAAAAATATAAATTTCACCTTCATTCTTAGAACTTAACTCATTAACCAAGAAACCCTTAATCGGATAACTAGGATTCAAATAAAAATAATTAACCAAACCTAACTTCTCACTCTCCTTATCATATAAAGCAACATACCTATAAAATTCATTTCTCACTTCATCCGAATATTTCTTAACCAATCCGATATCTTTAAGTGATTTTATTTCACTCAAAACAGAAAAAGCCTTATAGCTATCCTTCTGAAAATACGAAATAACATCACTCATGACATAGATATAATCCTTCAAAAACGACTCCAATTCTAAATTATTTTTCTTCATGAAAGATTCAACATACTCTTTATTCTCATCATATTTATGCCCCATATCACCCATAGTACCAACAACACCTAACCAACATTTTTCACCAATCAATTCATCAACAATACGACTAGCAGGAAAATACTTCCCATTATCAACATAACAAGCAACAACCTCCTTATCAAAACTATCAATAACAGGATGATGATCAATAAACAAAATCTTTTTACCTAAATTTAAACATTTAACCAAAATATCATTAATACTATTCTTAGCCAAATCAGAAAAAATCAACTTATTATATTTTTCAACAGACTCAAAATTAAAAATTTCACCATGATTATAAGCTAAGTGAGAAACATCCTTAGTCTTATTTAAACAAAAATTATAAATCATCAATCCAGAAGAAAAACCATCTAAATCATTATGATGAACAACACATACACTATCTCCAGAATCAATATTATTCAAATAACTTTTAGCCTCTTCAATACCTTTCATAAAAAAAACAATTTAACCTTACTTTTAACTCTTTACTAATTCAGAATTTTACTACCAACATCAAGAATTAATTCCTCGTCAAAATGCTGTCCAATAATCTGTAAACCTATTTCCTTGCCATCCAATCTCAAACCAGGAACACTAACAGCAGGCAAACCTGCAATATTAACTAAACAAGTCAAAACATCATAATTCATCATATCCACCAAACTAACCTCTTCACCTATTTTATGAGCTCCTCTAGGAACAGTTGGTAAAATTAAAAAATCACAATCCTCAAATATTTTTTTAAAATCATTTTTAATTTTCTCTCTAGCACGCAAAGCTTCATGATAATATTCACCTTCAAATTCAGCTTGAGTAATTTCCATACCACCCAAGATTCTACGCAATACTTCAGGACCACCAAATTTATCAATATTTTTCCCAAACCGACGCCCATCAAATTTCCTAGTTCCTGAAAAAAACTCACAATAAACAATAATATAATAAGTTTCAATAGAAATATCCAACGGTAGTTTTACCTTTTTAATCTCATAACCATTATCCTTCGCAAAACTTTCAGCCTTTTCATTAACCATTTCAACAATTTTTGGATCACAAAATCCATTGGATTCTAATTCTAGATTATTATGCCCTCTTTGAGTCTCAACCAAACCAATAACTTTTTTTCTAACACCATCAAAAACCTCATCACAACTTGTACAATCAAAATTATCTTGTCCTTTAACAATATCAAAAATCATCTTAGAGTCCTCAACACAATGAGTTAAAGGACCAATGCAATCAAAACTCATACACATATCAATCAAACCATAACGACTAACAGATCCATAACTAGGTTTCAACCCAACAACACCGCAATGACTAGCTGGGACCCTAATAGAACCACCAGTATCACTCCCTAAGGCAAAATCACATAAACCAGCAGCAACAGCAGCAGCAGAACCAGAAGATGAGCCACCAGGGACTAACTCCTCATTTCTAGGATTTTTAGTAGGACCAAACGCTGAAGTCTCACCACTCCAACCACAAGCAAACTCATCCATATTTGCCATACCAATAATAATAGCATCCTCAGCTAATAACTTGTTAATAACAGTAGCATTAAATGGAGAAACATATCCTTCCAAAACTTTACTAGCACAATTCGTTTCTAAACCCTTAACAGAAATACAGCTCTTAACAGCAAAGCACAAGCCAGCTAACTTCCCAACATCATCACCAGATTTGATTCTAGCATCAATAATTTTTGCCCTTGCAATTGCCTCATTATTCAAATGTAAAAAAATATTCAAATTACTATTAACCTCAGAAATCTTCTTCCCAAAATCCATAACATTTTCAACTGCACTAAATTTACCAGACTTAATATAATCAACTTTCTCCTGGAAATTTTTAAATACCATATAGAAAATAATAATCAAACATTTTTAACTTCTTTGGTTAAGATTTAAAACACATGTGGGAGAGAGGATTCGAACCCCCGTAAGCATAAGCTACTGGATCTTAAGTCCAGCCCGTTTGGCCACTCCGGCACTCCCACATACAAACAAGAGAAATAATTGGCTTATAAATTTTTGGATAAATAGAAGATATACAAAAAAGCCTCTGACGGGATTCAAACCCGTGACTTCTTGCTTTCACACCTAAAGGCTACGAGGCAAGCACTCTATCAACTGAGCTACAGAGGCATAAATAGAATAAACATAAAACAATTAAAAACCTTACCACATACTAAAAATCAGAGATTCATTTTCACACTTGATTTTTTATATCATCACCATACTTCTTCTGACAAAAAGAACAAACATAAACAATATTACTCTTATCACCATTTTTAATCTTCAAACTAGTCCCAATAATCTTATCCATGAACCCTTTCTCAATTTCATCACTACAAATTTCACACTTTAACTTAACCATAATATAAAACAAACAACAAACTTTAAAAATTATTCCATTTAATACTTTATATGGAAGGTCTTGATTTACGAAAATTTCAAACAAACGGTGAAGAACACCAAAAAATCAAATCAATTATGGGTAAAATACTTTCTGGAAGAGAAGGATATGAAGCAATAGTAGAAACAAAAAAAATCCAAAAGAGATGTGAAAAATGCAATTGGCCACTAGAAGGTGGAGAAAAATTCTGTCCAGAATGTGGAAATAAATTATAATTTTAGAACAGATTAGACTTCGTCAAAATTCCAACAATCTTTTTCTTATTTTCACTACTTAATAAAATCCCACTATAAAACTTTAACAAAGGCAAAACATAAGAAATAGGAGTCCTCTCATCCAAGACAGGTAAAGAATTTCCCATAACATCACCACACCTCATCGAAAAAATATGATCTATATTATCACCCTTTTCTAATAAAGAATATAAATTTGATTCACTAATCAAACCAATAACCTCATTATTCTCCTTAATTGGAATCTGCGAAATTCCCTTATTCTTCATAGCCTTAACAGCACTCTCAATTTTATCATTAACATCAACAAAAAATACTTTTTTCGTCATCAAATCCTTGCATAACTTTTCCTCAAAATTGTTATACTCCTCAAAAAATCTAAAAATTTTACAAGCAACAGAATAACTTGGTTCTAATTTTCCTGCTTCTAGTTTTGCAATCAATGATTGAGAAACATTTACATATCCTGCCAACTCTTTTTGCGTTAAATTCAACCTATTTCTCCTAATTTGAATACTTTTTAATTCTGGGAACATAATAAAAAAAGTATAAATATATATATAAATATTCCTATACGAATATTTTTAACACAATATATTATAAATTAAAATTACAATAGACTCTTATGAAAAACTATTTATTCACATCTGAATCAGTAGGGATTGGACATCCAGACAAAGTTTCTGATCAAATTAGCGACGCTATACTAGATGCTTGTCTAGAACAAGATCCAAACAGCAGAGTAGCAGTAGAAACATTAGTAACCACACAACTAGTAGTAATAGCAGGTGAAGTTACAACAAGTGCAAATATAAACTACGAACAAATAGCAAGAGAAACAATCAAAGGAATTGGTTATATACATAAAGAACTAAACTTCGATTCAGAAAATGTAAAAATCGAAATAAAAATTCATAGCCAATCAAACGACATTTCACAGGGAGTAAGTGAAGGAGAAGGATTATTCTCAGAACAAGGAGCAGGAGATCAAGGATTAATGTTTGGATTTGCAACAAATGAAACAGAGAATTTCATGCCACTAGCAATATATCTATCACATGCACTAGTCCAAAAAGCGAAATCACTTAGAGAAAAAAATCCAAATTCATTTTTATATCCAGATTGTAAAAGTCAAGTAACAATAGAATATTCAGAAAATGCACCAAAAATAAAAACAGTTGTAATGTCTCTAAATCATAAAGATTCAGTTTCATTAGAAGAATTACGACAATTCACAATAAAAAATATAATACAACCAATATGTCAAAATTATCTGACATCAGAAACAAAAATTCTAATCAACCCGACAGGACGATTCGTAATCGGAGGACCAGATGGAGATACAGGATTAACAGGCCGAAAAATAATAGTAGACACTTACGGAGGATATGCACGACATGGAGGAGGAGCATTCTCGGGAAAAGACCCAAGTAAGGTAGACAGAAGTGCAGCTTACGCAGCACGATGGGTAGCCAAAAATCTAGTAGCTGCAAATATTTGTGATAAATGTGAAATTCAACTATCATACGCAATTGGATATTCACAACCACTAAATATTACATTAAATTTCTTTCAAACAAATAAATATCCAGAAGAAAAAATAGAAAAAATAGTTAGAGACGTTTTTGATTTGTCGCCAAAAGGAATAATAGATAAACTGAACCTAAAACAACCAATCTACCAAAAAACAGCATTTGGAGGACATTTTGGACAACAACCAATAGAAAATACATTCCCATGGGAAAAAACAAACAAAGTTAATGAACTAAGAGAAAAAATAGAACTAGAAATTTAAATCTGTTCAACTCTCAAGAAAGAATTCTAAAAAAATCTTTAACTAAAATAAGATAAATTATCGAAATATAACAAAAACCTTAAAACCACAAAAAATCTTCACTAAACATGGGAAAACTAGCAATAATCCACAAGGGAAAATGTAAACCAGAACTATGTAACAATGAATGTAAAAAATATTGTCCTATAGAAAAAAAAGAATTGGACTCATGTATTATAATTTCTGATAAAGCGAGTATAGATGAACATACATGCGTAGGATGTGGGATCTGTCAGAAAAGATGTCCACTAGGAGCAATCGACATAATTAACTTACCGTCAATTGATGAATCTAACCTAATACATAGATATGGGAAAAATGGATTTGCACTATATGGGATTCCCACACCAAAACAAAAAAGTGTAATTGGATTATTAGGACGAAATGGTATAGGTAAATCAACAGCAATAAGAATTCTGGCAAATCAAGAAAACCCAAATTTAGGAAAAGGCGCGACAGAAGAAGATCTTAAAAACTTTTTTCAAGGATCAGAATTATTAACATATTTTCAAGAACTAAAAAATAAAACAGTAGCATACAAACCACAGAACTTAGCAATACTATCAAAAAATATTATAGTAGAAGATTTACTAAAACAATTAGGTAACAAAGAAGATATTCAAAAATTAGCCGGAAGATTATCAGTAACACAAATTCTAAAAAATAAAATGGATCAACTCTCAGGAGGTGAACTACAAAGAATCGCAATAATTGCAGCTTCATTAAAAGATGCAGACATCTACTTCTTCGACGAACCATTAGCATTCTTAGACATAGAACAAAGACTAAGTGTATCAAATTACATAAAAGACCTTTGTCAAGAAAAAACAGTAATAGTAGTAGAACATGATTTACTAATCCTAGATTATTTGACAGACTATATCAATATATTTTTTGGAGCCCCGGGAGCATTTGGAGTAACGTCAACAATCAAAACATCAAGAAACGGAGTAAACGCATATTTAAGTGGATTCCTAAAAGATGAAAACATGAGAATCAGAGATAAAGCGCTAACATTCAACTTCACAAAAAACCAAGCATTAGCAGGATTCAAAATATCAAAATGGCCAACATTCTCAAAAACATTTGAATCGGGATTTAAATTAGAAGTAGAGGAAGGGGATATTCATCAAAATTGTTGTATTGGAATATTAGGAAAAAATGGAACTGGGAAAACAACATTCGTAAGATGTTTAACAGGTGAACACGAAGTAGAAGTAAACGGAGTGATGAAAAAATTGAACTTAGATTTAAGTATCTCATACAAACCTCAATATATTGATGAGAATTCAAACGAATCTATAAGAGACATCATCTTTAAAGAAAAAATAAATAAAAAAATATCTTCTATGTTCAACCTAGGAGTCTTACAACAAAAAAAAATCAATGAATTATCCGGAGGAGAATTACAAAGATTTTCAATTGCAAGATGTCTAGCAAAAGATGCAGATGTTTACTTGTTAGACGAACCATCAGCATATTTAGATGTAGAAGAAAGAATATCGGTAGCAAAAGCAATAAATGAAATAATGATTGAGAAAGAAAAAACAGCATTTATAGTAGACCACGACCTACTCTTAATTTCATATGTAGCAAATTCTATAATAAATTTTGACGGACAACCAGGAATAAAAGGACAATCCTCTAAAATAAAAAACTTTGAAACCGGAATTTCTGACTTACTTAAATCATTAGATATAACACTAAGAAAAGATCCAGAATCAGGAAGACCACGAATCAATAAAAAAGGAAGTGTACTTGATAGAGAACAAAAAGAAACTGGAAAATGGGTAATATTATAAAAATAATATTCCAAAACTTTTATATAGACTAATAAACTAATCTAATCATCCATAAATTCAAAGGGAGGTATTAATATGGCAGAAAAAACAAATACAAAGAAACCAGTTGCAAAGAAAAAACAAGGATTCTTTAGTAGATTATTCAAAAAGAAAAAATAAATTTAAATTTTTATTATATTTAATAATTTTATAAGGGGTTAATTTAATAAACCTCTTATATATCTTTTTTTTATGAGAAAAACAATCATAAAATTAATATCAAACAATACAAACTTACCTACTGAAAGTATAATCAATCTACTAGAAATACCACCAAAAGAAGAAATGGGTGATTTTGCATTCCCATGTTTTACATTAGCAAAAACAGAAAAAAAATCTCCACTATTAATATCACAGGAACTAACAGAAAAATTAAAAAATAACTTACCAAAAGAAATAATAGATATAACCTATACAGGAGCATATGTTAATTTCTTCACAAACAAAACAATTCTTGCAGAAAAAATAATTAACGAAACCAAAAAAGATAATTGGGGTATATTAGAATTAGATAATAAAAAAATTGGAATAGAATACCCAGCTCCAAATACAAATAAACCACTACACGTAGGACACCTACGAAACATGGCAATTGGAGATAGTATAACAAACATAACTCAAACAACAGGAAATAAAATTTATCATCTAAACTTATACAACGATAGAGGAATTCTAATATCAAAATCAATGACAGCGTATCTAAATTACGGAAATAATACAACACCAGAAACAGAAAATATCTCTGGAGATAAGTTTGTAGGAAAATTTTACGTACTATTTAATGAAAAAGTAAAAGATAATCCTAAATTAGAAGAGGAAGCAAAAGAATTATTAAAAAAATGGGAATCCGGAGATAAAGAAACAATTAAGTTATGGACAAAAATGAACAATTGGACATATGAAGGAATCCTAAAAACATTTAATACATTCGGATTAAAGAAAATTGATAAAAATTATCATGAAAGTAAAATGTATAAAGAGGGAAAAGAGATTGTTGAAGAAGGATTAAAAAAAGGAATCTTTTCAAAAAAAGATGGAGCAATAATTATAAATTTAGAAAAAGATAAACTAGGAGAAAAAGTCTTACTTCGTTCTGATGGAACATCTGTATACATCACACAAGATATATTTTTAGCAGAAAAAAAGATCAAAGATTTTAATTTAGATTCATCATATTACATCGTAGGAAACGACCAGATATATCATTTCCAAGTATTATTCACAATCCTAGAAAAATTAGGAATTAAAAAGGATTGGAAACATTTCGCATACGGAATGGTTACTTTACCATCAGGAAAAATGAAATCAAGAGATGGAACTGCAAAATCAGCAGATGATTTCATCGAAGATACAAAACAATTAGCAATAAAAGGCTTAAAAGAAAGAAGCCTGAACTTAACAGAAAAAGAACTAGAGATAAGAGGTTTAACAATTGCACTAGCAGCAATAAAATACTTTTTACTTAAAGTTGATATAAAGAAAAATATAGTATTCAATCCAAAAGAAGCACTAGCTTTTGAAGGGAACACAGGACCATACCTATTATATTCTTACGCACGAGCAAACTCAATAACAAAAAAAGCAAAAATAGAAAACAGTGAAATAAAAATTTTAGAAATACACCCATTAGAATCTTCTTTAATAAAAAAGATAAACTCATTCCCAGAAACAATCGAGAAATCTTATAAACAACTAGCACCAAACATAATAGCAAACTATTCATTTGAACTAGCACAAACATTCAACGAATTTTACCATACATGCCCAGTAATGAATTCAAAACAATCTCAATTTAGACTCGAACTAGTAAAAGCCTTCAAAATTACACTACAAAAATCACTAGCACTATTAGGGATAGAAACATTAGAAGAGATGTAAGAAATCTACTATTTTTATTATTCGGTTTGAACCAGACATATAAATTTACAATTTACAAACATAAATAAAAATTCGTATAAAAAAGAAAACAAAATTAAAAAACTAAACTTTCTTCATATCTTTCCAAGCAATATCAAATAATTGTTCTAAAGCTTGTGCAAAGAATTCAGTATTCAACCAAATACCTAAATCATAAGTTGGATGTACTTCACTATCATTAAGAAGCATAAACATAATCTGTTCAGAATCTATAATCATAAATCTAGCCTTCAGATCAGTATCATTTCTAACTTCAGCAACCTTTGACAAATCGGCAGCTATCTTTTTATTAGAAACATCAATTGGAGCAACAACTCTAATAGAAACTCCTCTTTTTTTAGCCTTCTCTAAACTTGGCATTAGAACTTCTAATTTTCTATTCAAACCATCAGCAGTAGTAACCAAAATAATAGATTCTTGAGCTTCACGAACTAGCATATCCAAATGATTGTAAATATTTTGCCTTCCCTTCAAAGCTCCAGATAAATCAGTATGATCAATATACTTAATACCATCAGTAAACAAAGTATTCAATTCTGTTAAAACGTCATCACTCTTCAATCTATCTAATCTATCAGATTTAGATTTAGCATCTACAACTAAATTTTTCTTAACTCTTTCAACAACTTCTTCAGGTTTTAAAGCAATAAACTTAATTGGTTTTCCTAATTTCATAACAATAAAACCTTTCTTTTCTAAAGATTCAAGAATATCATAAGTTCTAGACCTCGGAACATCAGAAATACTAGATAACTCACCGGCCGTAGATGTTCCCCTAGACAAAAGAGCTGTCCATACTTTTACTTCATAAAGATTTAAATCAAAGATTTTTCTTAATCGACTTAAAAATTCTTCCTTAACTATCATAATTAAGTTAATTATCAAAAGTATTTAAAGGTTTCTCCCATTTGTCCCTCTCTCGAGGGACAAAAAGAATTTGTAGTTCCTATCCAGACAGAACAAACATTTTAAATTAATATTTATACTTTTTTAACTAGAAAACTATATTCTTCTCCCTTAATCTTTCCAGACTCTCCACCGACGACATCATCACTTCTAAATTCAATTGCACCGACTCTATCCTTAACAAAATCTACAAATTCACCCAACAAATTTTTATAACTTTTATTCAGAATCAAACTAATTTTATCTCCTTTAACAAGACTCATTTTCTTTCTAGAAGCTTGAATTTTTCTAGAAATCTCACGAGCATAACCTTCAGCTTTCAATTCATCAGTTAAATTCAAATCTAACTCAACATTAAATTCACCAGCAATGAATTCAACATCTTTAACATTTAACTCTTGCTCTATAATATTAATAAGCTCCTCTGTAAAACTAGCCTCACTATGGACAATGGCCTTACTCAGCGGCCATTTCAATCCCATTTGATTCTGATCTCTAAATTTCAACCCCATAGAAACAACATCCCTAACAATTTGCATTGAGCTAATAACATCCATATCATACTCACCAAACTCAGACCAACTCTCTAAATGAACAGACTTATCACTACCATATAAATTCTGATATATCTTCTCACTCACAAAAGGAATAATAGGAGCAGAAAGTTTACTCAAATCACTTAACACTTTTTTTAGAACCAAAGGAACAATCTTATCTCCAGCATTAAACCTATCTCTATTCAACCTAACATACCAAGTAGATAAATCATCAACAAATTTTCTAATCTCAGAACAAGATTTAATCGTATTATACCCTTTATAATATTCAGAAACATTACGACCAACTTCATTCAACCTAGATAAAATCCATTTATCAGTAACATTAACAACAACACTCTCATCTAACTCACCGTCAATTTTGTAATCTCCATAGAACCTATTAACATTATACATCAAAAGTAAAACTTTTTTGTAAATTTCTTCAACACCCTTATCAGAAAAATTCATATTATCAGCATTCATAACAGGATTCGCCAATAAATAAAATCTTATAGCATCAACGCCAAACTTATCAACCAGAAGCATAGGATCAGTATAATTCATCTTTGACTTACTCATTTTTTGACCATCCTCAGCAAGAATAGTTCCTGTCGTCACATAATTTTCAACAGGAATATTGTCAAACAAAATAGCAGCCAAAACATTCATATAATAAAACCAAGCCCTTGTCTGACCAATATACTCAGCAACAAACTGAGCAGGAAAATTATCTTCAAAATACTTTTTATTTTCAAAAGGATAATGAAATTGAGCAAAAGGCATAGAACCAGATTCAAACCAACAATCCAAAACTTCAGGAATTCTTTTATATTTCTTACCGTCTTTTTCTAATATAACATTGTCCAAAAAATCTTTATGTAAATCAATCTCAACTTTAGGTAAACTTCTTGCATATTTTTTCAATTCTTCTATACTACCAATAACTAATTTATCACCATCATCAGAAACCCAAATTGGAATAGCAGTTGCCCAATATCTATTCCGAGAAATATTCCAATCAGGAGCAGTCTCTAGATTATGACGAACACGACCCTCTTGCAAAAATTCAGGATGCCAATTCAATTTTTTATTCAACTCCAACAATCTAGGTTTAATCTTTTGAATATTAACAAACCAAGCAGGTAAAGCACGATAAATTAATTTTGTATCACATCTATAACAAAAAGGATATTCATGTTCCATCTTACGAACCAAAACAACCTTACCTTGTCCCTTCAACATCTTAATAACTTCAATATTAGAGTCATGAACATAACAACCAGCAAAATCCTTGACAGCATCAGTAAAATTACCCTTATCATCAACAGAATCTATTGTAGGAATCTTATATTTGAAACAAATAGAATAATCATCTTCACCAAAATTAGGAGCAGTATGAACAATACCAGTACCATCCTCAACAGTAACGAAATCACCAACTAAAATCTGAAACGAATTTGCATTTCCTTTAAAATAATTGAATAAGGGCTCATATTTCATACCTTCAAGTTCCTTACCAATAACACTTCTAATAATATCATATTCACCCTCAGACTTCCAAAATCCTTCAACCAAATCTTTCGCTAATAAATAGATTGTTCCATCACTCTTATCTTTAACATAAACATATTCATACTTTGGATTAACAGCTAAAGCTAGATTAGAAGGCAAAGTCCAAGGAGTTGTCGTCCAAGCAATCGCAAAAACATTTTCACCATTAAATTGTTCTTCCAACTTAAATTTTACAACAACAGTAGAATCTTTTACTTTCTTGTAAGAATTATCCATAGCAATCTCAGATTTAGACAATGGAGTAGAACAACGAGGACAATACATTAGAATTTTCTCACCCTCATAAATATAATCCTTCTTCCATAATTCCTTAAATGCCCACCAAACAGATTCAATATAAGAATTATCCATTGTCTTATAACCATTTTCCATATCAACCCAACGACCAACCCTATTAATCACCTTAGCCCATTCATCGGTATAAGACAAAACCTTACTTCTACAATAATTATTAAATTTTTTAACACCCATCTTCTCAATCTCATCTTTAGAATTAATTCCTAAACCTTTCTCTGCAATATTTTCAATAGGCAAACCATGACAATCCCAGCCCCAAGTACGATTGACAAAACGACCATTCATAGTCCAAAAACGCCCAAAAACATCCTTAACAAAAGAACCAAGCAAATGACCATAATGAGGAGTTCCCGTAGCAAAAGGAGGACCATCATAAAAAATATATGATTTCAAATTTTTAGTTTGCTCCATTGATTTTTCAAATATATTGTTCTCATTCCAAAATTTTAGAACTTCTTCCTCATGATCCTTGATTTCCATAATAGAACTTAAACTTTGACACTTTTAAATTTTATGAAATTAAAAAATAGAACCATTCTATAAAAAGCTATAAAAACAATCAATATCAATATTCATTAGGATTCAAAAAGAAGACTTCAACCCATACATCAGGAAACAACGATTAAAACATAATCAAATTTAAATAGAAAATTTGACTTTTCACACTATAAGCATGGTAAGATTTGCACATCTAGCAGACTGTCATCTAGGAGGATGGAGACAGCAGGAGCTTCAAGAATTGAATTTCCAAACATTCCAAAAAGCAATAAAATTAATAATATCAGAAAAACTTGATTTTGTATTAATGTGTGGAGACCTCTTTGACTCAGCATACCCACCAATTGAAATTTTAAAAGAAACATTTGCAGAATTCAGAAAACTCTCAGATGCAGAAATCCCCGTTTATTTGATTGCCGGATCACATGATTTCTCAGCATCTGGAAAAACATTTTTAGATGTATTAGAAAAGGCTGGTTTCTGTAAAAATGTAGCAAACTACACAACACAAGAAGATGGGAGTATCAAACTAAAACCTTACATTCACGAATCATTCGCAATCTACGGATACCCAGGAAGAAAATCAGGAATGGAAATAAATGATTTGAAAAAAGTATACTTTGATTCAGTGCATCCATACACAATATTCATGGCTCATACAACAATAACAGAAGTAGCAATAAAAAATATGGATTCAATAGACAAAAGGACACTCCCACTAGCAGACTATTATGCATTAGGACATATCCATCAAGTAAAACATATCCAAGAAGGAAACCAACATTACGTATACCCAGGACCAATATTCCCAAATAATTTTCAAGAATTAGCAGATTTAAAATCTGGAAGTTTCCAAATAACTGAAATCACTGACAAACTAAAGACACACAACATAAAACTTCCAATAAAAGAAATTGCATACATCGAAATAGAATTAAAAAATGGATTAACAGCAACAGATGAAATAATCCAAATTATTAATAAACATACTATTCGGGACAAAATTGTTCTACTAAAATTAACGGGGAATTTAAGCACAGGAAAAACAGGAGATATTCAATTCAATAGAATCGAAGAAGCAATAAAAAGAAAAGAAGCTTATTCTTACCTAAGAAATATCTCACAATTAAAAACACCAGATATGGGAATATCTCTTTTATCAGAAGATTTAGAGAATATAGATAATATTGAAAAAACAATAATAGAAGAATATTCAAGGACCAATCCACATAACTTCAATAAATATTTACCAGAATTAATGCATGCACTATCAATTGAAAAAAATGAAGATGAGAAAATTGCAATCTTCGAAGATAGATTACTTTCAGAATTAAAAATGGTATTAGAAATAGATAAAATAATATGATAATAAGAAAATTAAAATTAAAAAACATTAGAAGCTATGAGGAAATAGAATTAAATTTTTCAGAAGGTTCAACCTTATTATCTGGAGAAATCGGTGCAGGAAAAACCTCAATACTACTAGGATTACAATTCGCCTTATTTGGACTACAGCCAGGACAAAGAGGTTCATCATTACTAAGACAAGGAGAGAATCAGGCTTACGCAAAAATTATTTTCGAAATAGATGGACAAACGATTCAATTAGAAAGAACAATAAAAAAAAGCAAAACAGGTTCAATTACACAAGATAAAAACATCCTAACAACCGATGGACAAATCCATGAAATATCAACATTAGAAATGAAAAATAAAGTAATGCAATATTTAAACTATCCAAAAGAATTTGCAAAAAAAGCAAATTTACTATATAAGTATACCATATACACTCCACAAGAAGAAATGAAAAGTATCATACTAGAAAGACCAGAGATTAGACTAGACACAATACGACATATCTTCGGAATAGATCGGTATAAAAAAATACAAGATAATACAAAAATATTTTTGCAAAAGATTAAAGAATCAATTAAAATTAAAGAAATATTAATCGGCGAACTAAGTTTGCTTAAAGAAAAGTTGAATAATTTAAACGAAACAAAAATCAAATTAGCGAAAGACACAAATAATCTAAATATAGAAAAGAATCTATTGACATTAAAGAAAGAAGAACTTGAAAAAGACATAAAGGATAAACAAGATAAAATAAATATCATTCAACAAGAAATGACCAATATTGAGACACAAAAGGCAACATTAGAACAAAAACAAATAATGGAAAATCGTCTTAAAAAAGATATTGTTCTTATGCAAAAACAAATTACGAATAAGGTATATTTCACTCCAGAAAAATTAAATGACATAACAGAAATATTATCAAACCATCAGAAATTACTAGATGATAAAAATCAAGAATATATTGAAATAAATTCTCAAGTACTATCATTACAATCACAGAAAGAAAAACCACAAATATTAACAGAAAAGATTATGTTAATGGACAATTGCCCAACTTGTTTACAAAACGTAACACAAGAACATAAAACCAAAATGGCAAAAAAGAATCAATATAAGTTAGATGATATAAACAGAGAATTAGATGATAAATTAGTAAAAAAAGATCGTTTAATAAAAGAAATTGATAAGAGTAAACAAGTGATTAGAGAATATGAGGAAGATAGGAATGAATTACAACAAAATAAAATAAAATTCGAACATCAACAAGAAATTAGTATAAAAATAAAATCAGAAACTTTCAACTTAGATAGAACAACAAATGAAGTAAAACAATTAGAAGAATCAATAAAAACGACACAAACAAAAACAGAAAATTTTGAAGAAATAAAATCAAACTATGATAAAATAAAATTCGAATTTCTAAATGTAAATAAGAATCTAAGATTTTCCGAAATAAAATATGCAGAAAAAAACAAAGAATTAGAATTGTTAAAAATTCGACTAGAAGATTTGAAAAAAGATATTCTAAAGAAAGACACATTAAGAGAACAGATTATTCTACTTAGAAATTTGCAAGATTGGATAACTGATAAATTTTTATCGGTAATAACAATAACAGAAAAGAATGTATTAACTAAGATAAGAACAGAATTTTCAAGTATACTTTCAAATTGGTTTAACACACTAGTAGACGAACCAATATCAGTAAGACTAGATGAAAACTTTACACCAATAATAACAAACCAAGATTATGAAATTGATTATGAATTCCTATCGGGAGGAGAAAGAACAGCCGTTGCACTAGCATACAGACTGGCACTAAATCAAGTTCTAAATTCCATTCTTTCAAAAATAAAAACAAAAGATATTGTAATACTAGACGAACCAACCGACGGATTTGCAACAGAACAAATAGATAAAATGAGAGATATCTTTGAGCAACTAAACGCCAAACAAACAATAATAGTTTCACATGAACAAAAAATTGAAGGGTTTGTTGACCATATTTTAAAGGTACAAAAAGATTTTTCAAGTAAAATAGAAAAAATTGAAAGTTAGAATTAAAAAACATTAACTAGAATATACTATATCTACATTATTTGACTCTCATAATACTTTTGCCTATAAATATCTCTATTAACTTTTTCCTTAGAAATAGTCGTTAACAACTTCTTCGCAACATTATTTTGGAATTCTGATTCACCACACAAACAAGAAGCAAACCTATTAATCTCTTTAGCAACATGACCATTCGGAGCATAAATTCCAACAGGCTTCTTATAATGCATCGAAACTAAGACCTTCTTACTATCACGAACTTTTGCAAGAACAGGCATCTCATACATCTTTTCAATTGCAGCTAAATTATATTCATGTTTAGGAGAACGAATTTTATTCACGATAACACCTTCAACAGGAGTATTCTCAGACTTAGCAAGAACAGCAGCTTTAAGAGAAGTTTGTAAAGTAACATAATCAGGAGAGGTTACAATAAAAATCTTATCAGCAGCATTAACAACAGGCTTCAACTCATCATAATTAGGAGACGAATCAATCACAATAAAATCATAACGCGATTTAAACTTCTCAAGAACTTTCTTTAATTTAAACACATCAACATCATCATGAAAATACATAGAAGCAGGAACAACATCAATACCAAACACCTCATAAATAGAATTATGCAAAGGTGTATCCAATAAAACATCATGTAAAGTAAAATCACTCGTTAAATCAAAATAAAGTCCAACATTTGGAGCAGAAAAATTAGCATCAATTAGTAAAACCCTCTTCTTATAATTATTAGCAAGAGCACTCGCAGTCTCCAAAGCCATCGTGGTTTTACCAACACCACCTTTCACCGACACAAAAGCAATCACCTCAGCCATAAACACCTATACTCTAAAATATATAATCAAATATATAAATCTTTTCAAGAGTTATGAAAAAAATCTTATATAAATTGATCTTTTATATAAAAAATATAATCTTTCTTTTAAAATTTAGATAATAAAAATCAACCAACCAAAACTTTTTAAAGCAAAAAATCTCCCAATTAACATGGTAAACAAAGAAAAAGCAAAATTTATAAAAATCAAATGTTCAAAGTGTAAACATACACAAGTAATATTCGGAAGAGCAAGTAACAAAGTTAAGTGTTTAGAATGTGGTGGAATAGTCGCAATACCAAGCGGAGGAAACGCAAAAATCCGAGCACGAGTAGAAGAAGTTTTAAAATAATTTTATAATCTTAAAAATCCTTTCTTTAATTTAATTACCTATTAATCTATTGATATATTACTTTCTATATGTCCAACTTTACGATTATTATTACTATTATAAACATTTCCAGTTTTCAAATCAATCAATACAGAAAATGTAAATACAGAAGAATTATTAAATATAATTCGTTATCTAGACTCTATATGTCAATATTAAATTATTAATAGGTTTTTTCTATATACATTGGATAACGAATATATCCATCAGCATCATGATCGTAATTTCCGACATGTCCTGTTGATATTAACTCATTATAATTTAAACTTCCCTCGGGAGAATATAAAAAGATACAACAATCGTCAGTATATTTGTCTCTTTTATGCTCAAAAATGATTAATCCTTTTTCTTTTTCACCATCGATATCAGTATGAACAGAAATATAATCTTCATCAAGATATTCATCTATTATAAATGTACATTCTTTTGACCAGTTTCCTTTCCATTCTGGAAGAGCATCTTTTGCATTATCATCAGCATTTCTAGTATAAAATTCTATATTACCCTCTTTATTCATCATATAAACACCATTATCATTTCTAATGAAAAAATTAGAATTAAAATACAATCCAATATCATTTCCGTATTTATTATGTATTTCCCCTATCTTCCAATTCATTTCTTTTTCAGGAATAATTCTTTTTTCTTCAACAACAGTATCTAAACTTTTCCCAGCAATAATATCATTACTAATCTCATATTTTTGGTATCTGCTAATCTTTTTCATTGTGTCATAAAGTCCAACCCCATAAGCTGAAGCACCAGATAAAAGCATACTAGATCCTAACAAAACCAACTATCCTTTTTTTACTTTATCACTATATTTATTATAAAAACATTTAACTTTACCAACCATATTACTTAAATCTTCAGCATTCATATTGAATATCTTAGCCTTATTATTAATCATTTGATAACCTACCTTCCAAATAATTTAATATATAATCTTTCTCTTCTGAAAAATCTAGTAAATTTTCAGCTATATTTTCAACATATT
>CAZFHC010000009.1:0-29842 GCA_964518625.1 Candidatus Woesearchaeota archaeon
TAACTCGGTTGGTTTGACGGGCGGTGTGTGCAAGAGACAGGGACTTATTCACCGGGCAGTGCTAATACCCGATTACTACGAATTCCAACGTCACGAGGGTGGGTTGCAACCCTCGATCTGGACTGAGATACGCTTTAGGGGATTAGCTTCTCCTCTCGGAGTTGCATCTCTTTGAACGTACCATTGCCGCGCGCGTGTCGCCCAGGGGATTAGGGACGTACCACCTAACGTAGCCCGCACCTTCCTCCTTGTTACCAAGGCAGTCCTAATAATGTACCCATTTCTGTAGTAATTATTAGCACGGGTCTCGCCTGTTACCTGATTTAACAGGTCATTTCACAACACAGGCTGACGTCGGCCATGCATCTCCGCTCAGCGTGTCAGGTAAGCCCTTCAGACTGACCTTCATCCTGCTGTCGCTCCTGGTGAGGTTCACGGTGTATAGTTTGATTAAACCGCACGCGTCACTCGTTGTATGTCTCCCCGCCAATTCCTTTAAGTTTCGACCTTGCGACTATACTTCCCAGGTAGTTCACTCTACGGCTTCCCTTCAGCACCGAATCCTCCCTAAGAGGGCCCGATGTTTAGTGAACAGTGTTTACTGCCAGGACTACACGGGTATCTAATCCGTTTTGCGCCCCTGGCCTTCATCCCTCACTGTCAGATTCGTCCTCGTAAGGTGCCTTCGCTAATCGTTAGTCCAACCAAGATTAACATATTCAACCATTACCTTGATCGTACTCCTTACGTCTACCGATCTCGAGTTTGCCAGTATCTCCTGCAAGCCCTATGCTTGAGACATAAGATTTCACAAGAGACTTAACAAACAAGCTACGGATGTTTTAGACCCAATAAAGTTGGATGCCACTTGAACTGCCGGTATTACCGCGGCGGCTGGCACCGGTCTTTCCCAGTCCTTATTCCTCCGGTTTTTTACACCGAAGAAAAGCTTATCAATGATAAGCACTTTGGCTCGCTCTATCACACTTTCGTGCATTGTAGAAAATTCACAGCTGCTGCACCCCGTAGGGCTAGGAATAGTGTCTCAGATTCCTTCTCGGGGCGACTCCGCTAAGAGCCCCTACTGATCATCGCCTTGGTAGGCAGTTACCCCACCAACAAGCTAATCAGCCGCAGTCTCATCCTTAGGCTAAAGTTTCAAAGTAAGAGCATTCCAGCATCAAACTTCTATGAAGTGTTAGACACAGTTTCCCGTGCTTGTCCTTCACCTAAGGGTAGATTAACTACGTGTTACTGAGCAGTTCGCCATCCTACGAAAATCGAAGAATTAACTTGCATGCCTAAAATCAAACCAAATAGCAGCATCCGCCAGCAGGATCAACTGGATTTAACCGAGTTGTTCTTGCTCGCTCTTCTATGGTAAAAAGGTTGAAACCATTTAAGATTTGCTACATTTAATCCAAAATTTATTGTATCTATTATTATAATGTAATCAACTTCTCATTTTTAACACACCTTGTTAAAATGATTATATTGAAAAGGTCTATCCTTGACTATTAAGACATATTATATAACTTGTAACTGGTCATCATCACACCAAACATTAAATTTGGTACTCATTCTAGCTCCAAAATCATTAATTGAAGCTTTGGATATTATCTCCAAAGTTTTCATTTGTAAGATTATGGACAATTTAGGCTTTATAAATGTTGTTATGATCTCTCCTCTATTTTCCGAGGAGATTTGGATTATTTTGGTAGGGTTAATAAAGCTTTTGCTAATAGACAAAATTTATAAAGAAGTTTAATTTTTAATTAAGACTTATGTCAAGAATCATTGTTATTAATTCCGGGAAAGGTGGTGTTGGAAAAACAACAACAGCCATTAATTTAGGTGCTTCCTTGAACAAGTTAAATAAAGAAGTTATTATCGTTGATGCAAATTTAAATACACCAAATATTGGAATTCACCTTGGTGCACCTATTGTTCCTATTACATTAAATCATGTTTTAAAAGGAAAAGCTTCTATTGAAGATGCAATTTATGAGCATTCTTCTGGGACTAAAATCGTTCCAGCTTCTTTATCTATTAAAGAACTTACAAAGTTTAATACAAAAAAGTTACCTATTATTGCTAAACAATTAAAAGAAATGTGTGATTATGTAATCTTTGATTCTGCAGCTGGTTTTGGTGAGGAAGCTATGGCAGTTATGGATGCTGCTGAAGAAATTATTATTGTAACCAATCCAGAAATGCCTGCAGTTACTGACGCTTTAAAGGCTGTTAAAGTTGCTAGAGGAAGAGGAAAAACTATTAATGGTATTATTGTAACTAGACATAGAAATGCTAGATATGAGATGCCTTTATCTTCGATAAAATCGATGTTAGAAGCACAAATTATTGGAGTTATTCCAGAAGATAAAGCAATAAAAGAGGCACTAGCTAAAAGAGACTCAGTTGTACATACTCATCCAAGAAGTAAAGCTTCTAAAAAATATATTGAGATTGCGAAAAAGGTAAATGGTGAAACGGTTGAGACTATAAGTTTTTTTAAAAGAGTTTTAAAAAGAAGCACAAACTCTTAAATATATATATTAATTATACTTTTTTATGGAAAAGAAAACTGTTATTGAAATTGACTTTAGTGAAAATAAAGATTTACCTCTTTCTATTATTACTGAGAATACAGCAGAAGAAATAGAGAATGAATTCGGAAATAAAGAGCAAAATTCTGAGGAACTTGTGGAGGCCTTATTGTTTGTTTCTGGTAGATTTTTGGACCTTGATGAACTGGTTATGCTTACAGATTTAAATCCTATTATGATAAAGAATATTATTATTTCTATTGTAAAAAAATACAAAGTTGGTCCTATTAATATTGTCTCTCGTAATAATTGTTGGAAAATGGATGTTGCACCAAAATATCATTATTTAATAAATAAATTGGCAACTGGAAATGCTGAATTTACTAAGGCTGAACAAGAGACTTTGGCTATTATTGCATATAAGCAACCAATTAAGCAATCTATTGTGATAAAGATTAGAGGTAACAAATCTTATGATCACATTAAGAAGTTTAGAGATCTAGGACTTGTTGTTGCTAAACCTGCTGGACATACACTTGATTTATCTTTGTCGGAAGAATTTTATGAATATTTTAATGTTCATAAGAAGGATTAAAAATGGATACTTTAACAATTATTTATTTTGTTTACATGTTTATTGCATTATATATTACTTCATTATCTTTGGTATTATTATTTAAGATTCGAAAAACTTATTTTTTTACTCCTAAAATAACTAAAGAATATTCTGTCTCAGTAATTATCCCTGCATGGAATGAAGAGAATTGTATACAAAGAACTGTTAATTCTGTGAATAAATTAGATTACAAAAATATTAAAGAAATAATTGTTGTAAATGATGGATCTACTGATAATACATTAAAAATATTAACAGCATTGAAAAAAGATATTCCAAATCTTAGAATATTAAATAAAAAGAATAGTGGAAAAGCTGACTCTTTGAATCAAGCTATAAAAATTGCTAAAGGTGAATTAATTTGTATTGTAGATTCTGAAACTGTTGTAAGAAAAAATGCTTTAAGTAAAACTGTTGGTTATTTTGATGATCAAAAAATGGGTGCTGTTACTGTTCCTATTCTTATCAGAAATCCTAAAAATTTATTGGCTAGATTACAAAGAATAGAATATGTAGGGATTGCTTTAACTCGAAAATTGTTGGAGCCTATTGATTCTATATATGTTACTCCTGGACCTTTTGCACTATATAGGAAGAGTGTATTAGAAGATATCGGAGGATTCGATCCTGAGAATATAACTGAGGATATTGAGTTGACTTGGTCTTTAGCCTCGAAAGGATATAAACGAATGATGAATATGGAAACTGGTGTTACTACAATTGCTCCATCCAGTTTTAAAGTTTGGTGGAAACAACGAAATCGTTGGACTATGGGAGGAATCCAAACTTTTTTGAAATATAAGAAACATTTTGCTAAAGAAAATATGTTTGGATATTTTATTTTACCTTTTTTTGGACTTGGATTTCTTCTCGGATTATTAGGACTTTTTATTTTTGCTTACCAGATTTTAAGAAATCTATGGAGTAGATATTTTCTTGTTAAATATTCTTTAATTGCCAATATCCCAATTATTAGTACAGAAAGTTTGTTCCAAATCAATCCTAGTGTTTTAAATTATTTTGGTATTGCGTTATTTGTTTTGATGTTCTTTTTTAATATTATAATTATAAGAATTGTTCAAAAAAAATTATTAAAAGGTAAAAATTTCAAAGATTTTTTATTATTTATTACTGGTTATTTGTTACTATCCCCGATAATATTTATTACCGCAATGTTTAAATTCTTAAGGAAAGATATGAAATGGTGAAAAGAATATTAAAAAATCCTAAGAGTAGCTTTTTAGAAGCATTAATTATTACTGTATTTATATTTGGGACTGGGCTTTTGCTTGGGATTTTTTTAGAGAATTCTAGAACTAATACTATTGCTAATACTTACATCGATTCTGAGATTAATTTACTTGATATTCAAATGTTGTCTGATTTAATTTTGTCTGAAAACTTAAGTTGTGAATATGCCATTTCTGAGAATGTTGATTTTGGAAATCGTATTTATGAAGATACATTATTAATTGCGAAGTACGAAAAGAGCAATCAACTTAAAACTGATATATTAAAAGAACATAAACGATATGATTTATTGAGAACATTATTCTGGATTAATTCTATTAATTTAAGAGAGAGATGCAGTGATTTACATACATTAGTTTATTTATATGATTTCAAAACTGAATCTAGCGAAGACAAACAACAACAAACTGTTTTTTCCAAGTTTGCGAGTGAACTACATAATGATTTTGGGAATACAATTGTTTTAATTCCTATTGCTATGGATATGGATTTATCTAGTTTAGATGTTTTGTTAGAAAAATATAATATTAATGAAACAACTTTATTATTTGATGAAACTTTTAAAATGAATGACATTTCTGATGGTGATGCTTTTGAAGATATTGTAAAAAGAGGACTTCTTGATATTGGAGATGAAGGAATTATTCTTAATTAAATTTCGTTGAATGTTTTTTTGCCCCAAGGTGCATGTCCGAATTGAATGGTTAAATCTGCTTCTGTCTTTGGGATATCACAAGCACCAAAACAACTTCCTAACCAAATTTTGAATTCACATTCTGTTTGTATTGATAAGTAATCTACTATTTGTGTTGCATATTGTTTTAGACCATCTGGAAATTGTAGTAAGACTGTTTTATATTTGTTTGAATTAATTTTCTTTACTATTTTATCTAATTCTATATTGTATTTTTGTTGGAGATCTTTTATGTTCATGATTTTTAGATATGGAATATATTATTAAATCTTTAGATAAGTTAAGCAAAGATTAGTTTAGTACAATCTTCTAGTTTTTCTCCTTGACTTATTTCAGTATCTCTAGACAAATAAGACCTAGTTAAGGAAACATTATTTCCAATGTTAGCATGAAACCCAATTGCAGAATCAATTATATTGGTTTCAAAGCCAACTGTTGTATCTGGATATAATAAACTACCTATAATTTCAGTATTTCTACCTATTGTAGATCCATCTTCGATGTCAGAATGATGAACCTTAACACCATCGTAAATCATACAACCTGGACCGATAAAAGTATTTGGTCCTATTTCTACTTTCCCATTATTGATTTTTTCTTGCAATGTCGTACCCGAGAGAATATCTCTCATAGATAATGAGCTTGAATGAATATAGCAATTTTTACCCATAGTTATAGAATAGTCATTAGACAGAGTCGATATTAGACTTGGGAAATCACCGTTTAAAGAACGTTTCATTGTATCTAAATACAATCCTATTGTCCCACAATCTCCCCAAGCTTTTATTTCATGATTAGTAACTTTATATCCAGAATCTATAGCTAAAGGGATTAAATCTGTTCCTATATCAAAACTCTTTCCATGTTCGCCTTTGCTATTTATTCTATACTTTGCCCATTTATTTGTATTATAAATTTCTTTTAATAATAAATTATTTACAATATATACACCTGTATTAACCAATACAGATTCATCATTATTATTCAAAAGATTGTGTGCTTCTTCTACACTTTTTGGTTTTTCAAAAAATCCATTTATTACATTTTTAGATCCTAAATTAATTAATCCATACCTATTGACTATTTGCTCTACTGGCAATTTTGTGCTTAAAACTGTCATAAAAGCTTCTTCTGTTTTATGATTTTGTATTATTTCTTCCAATCCTTTTGAATTACCTAAATCTAGTACATGGTCATTTGCTGTAATTAAACTATAACCATCAACATTCCATCTATCTATAAGATTTGTAAACAAGGCATCTCCGCTACCTATATTTGTATGATCATCGGATGCTCTTGAATATTTTAATGACATATCAAAAATCTTGTAACCTAAAGCATCACGTAATCTAGTCCTATTTCCAGAATCTTTAGCTATTATTAATCCTTCTTTAATTCCAGCTTCACTAAATTCTTTTGCCATAATTTCTGTGAAATTCCTTCCTTGTAATCTCATCATGCCTTTTGGATAATTTCCACCTTCTGTAAAAGGTTCGGACCTTGTGCCCTTTCCTGCTGATAAAAATACTGCGCTAACTTCTTCCATAAAGATAATCTTAAATTTTCCCTTTTAAAGTTTGCTATTATAGAATGACTATACTTCTCTTAAATACATTAATTTTAAAAATAGATTTCAGTTGTTTTCTCTATGGAACACGAACTTCGTCAAGTTATTGTAACTGTTGCTGGACATGTCGATCATGGTAAAACTTCCATTTTAGATAGTATTAGAGGGACTTGCATTCAAGAGGGTGAAGCTGGTGGTATCACTCAGAAAATTTCTTTTACTACTTTACCTAAAGAAAAAATTCAAGAGAGAGCTGGGGATGTTTTGAAGAAGTTTAATATTCCTTTGAAAATTCCTGGGATGCTATGTATTGACACTCCTGGGCATGCTGCGTTTACGAATTTAAGAAAACGTGGTGGCTCGTTGGCTGATATTGCAATTTTGGTTATTGATATTAATGATGGTATAAAACCTCAAACTGCTGAAGTTTTACAAATTTTAAAAAAGAACAAGACTCCATTTATTATTGCTTTAAATAAAGTTGATAATATTTCTGGTTGGAGAACTTCTGAGTCTTTACATTCCTTTGAAGCTGTTGAGTCTCAAGCAATTAATGTTAAACAAAATTTTGAAGAGAAATATTATACTTTGGTTGGTGCATTAAATGCTTATGATTTTGACCCTGAACTTTATTACAAGATTAGTGATTTTACTCAGAATATTGCTGTTGTTCCTTGTTCTGCTAGAACTGGTGAAGGTATTTCTGAAATTATTTCTATGATTACTGCTTTGTCTCAGAAATTTTTATCGGAAAAGATTGAGATTGAACCTACTGGTAGAGGAGTTGTTTTGGAGGTAAAAAAAGATAAATCTGTAAATTATTTGGAATGTATTTTGTATGATGGGCACTTGACTTGCCAAGATAAAATTGCAATTGCATCTTTTGATGGTATTATTGAAACTCGTATTAGGAATATTCAAGAAGCTTTACCTTTGAATAAAGGATTTGAAAGTGTTAATGAAGTTAAAGCTGCTTCTGGTATTAAATTGCAAATTACTTCTAAGGAAGATGTTTTGCCGGGTATGCCTTTTCAGGTAATTGAAAATAATATTGAAGAAATTAAAGAAAAATTCGCTGAAGAAATTTCTGAGGAGATTAATACTGATGAAGATGGAATTTTTGTTAAGGCAGATTCATTGGGTAGTCTAGAAGCACTTCTTGTTTTATTAAGACAAAAAAATATTAGGGTGATTAAAGCTGGAATTGGTCCTTTTACAAAATCGGATATTTATTTTGCGAATTCTTTGGAGCAATTAGATAGAGCTATGCTTGGTTTTAATGTTGATCTTGGAGAAAATTCTAATGTTGAAGAATTAAAAAATATAAAAATACTTTCGAATCCTGTTGTTTACAAATTAATTGAAGATTTCGAAGAATGGAGAGGAGAAAAGCAAAGAGAGATTGAAAGAAAAAAACTTTCCGAGCTTCCTAATATTTGTAAATTTACTATTCTTGATTTTGTTTTTAGAAATTCTAGTCCTGCTGTTTTTGGAATTGAAGTTAATGGTGGGATTCTAAAAAAACATTTTAATTTTATCAATAGTGAGGATGTGAAAATTGGACAAATTAAAGATATTCAGCATGAGAGAAAATCTGTTCATCAAGCTTTGAAGGGACAAGAGGTTGCTATTTCTATGCCTGGTATAAATTTTGAAAGACAATTAAAGACTGGGGAATCTTTGTATACTAATCTTGGAGAATCTCAATTTAGAAAATTCAAGAAGTATAAACATTTGTTAACAAGTGATGAAAAAAGTGTTTTGCAAGAAATTGCACAGATTAAAAGACGTGATAATATTACATGGGGTATTTAGGGGTTTACTTTTTAAACTTTAATTCATTTTTATAATTATGAAAACAAAATATGATTCTTTTAATTCCGGTGGGTTACCTGAAGGATGTAAATATTGTCTTCGTGGTGAAAAACTTGTTTTATTTATGACTGGTAAATGTCCTAGAAATTGTTGGTATTGTTCTTTGAGTAGTACTCGTAAAAAATGTAAAAATATTTATGCGAATGAAAGACTTGTTAAAAATACTAAAGATTTGATTTTGGAAGCTGAAGAATCTAATGCAAAAGGAGCTGGAATTACTGGTGGTGATCCTTTAGTTGAGTATCGTAAGACTAAAAGTTATTCGCAAGCTTTGAAAAAAAGGTTTGGTGAAAGTTTTCATATCCATATTTATTTACCTTTAAATCTAGTTGATAAAAACAAGATTGAACAATTGAGTCACTCTGTTGATGAATTTAGATTTCATCCATCATTTCTAATTAATGATAATCTTGAATTAATGAATGAAGAAATTGAAAAAATTAAGATGGTTTGTTCTGTTGTTGGCAAAGATAGAATGGGACTTGAACTTCCTATGATGCCAAATCGTCAAGAAATCATGCATCATTTTATTGAGAAAGTTCATAAATATATTTCTTTTGTTAATTTAAATGAATTTGAATTATCTGAAACTAATTTTGAAATTGTTACTAAAAACTATACTTTGAATGAAGATACTTATACTATCAGGACTTCGCTTACTCAAGGTAAAAAATTATTAAAAAGATTGGCGAAAGATAAATTTGATATTAAGATTCATTTATGTACTGCTAGAACAAAAGATGCTCATCAATATGTTAATAGGATGAAATTGCATAATATTTTGCCTTATGGTAAGATGACCAATGTTGGTACGGTTGTTTATTATATTGTTGTCCCAACTATTAGTTTGGAAACAGAAGAATATATTGTTTCGGAAATTACTTCTAGATATTGTATTGATAAAGAAAAGAAAAGAATTATTGTTAATAAAAAAGATGTTAGAAAGTTATATATGGAGAGTGATTTAAAACTTGCGAGAGTTGAAGAACATCCATGTTATAATTCAAATTATTTAGAAATTGATTATTTAAATTAGTCTAACAATTCTTATAAAGTGAGATTTGTTTTTATTGTTATGAAAAGATTGGTGATTGATACTGAGACATCTGGACTTTCTGCTGATACTCATGAAATGTTAACTATTGGAATGCTTTTGATTGATGTTGATAAGGATAAGTTAGATATATTGGAAGAGAGACATCTTCTTTTGAAACATGATAAATACAATTTATCAAGAAGTGCAATGCATATTAATAATATTAATATTGTTGAACATGATAAACATGCAATTCCTATTAAGAAAGTAATTCAAGAAATTAATAATTTTATTGAAGAATATGATTTGAAGGAGACTATTACGATTGGACATAATTTTCATTTTGATCAAAGATTTATTAGAACTACTTTTGAGAAATTTGGTTGTAGTTATCCATTTTCTTTAGAGAAAGAAGACACTAGATATATTTGGGAAGGTTTGAAGAAAAGGGGAATTATTAACCCTTGTAAAAATGCTAAGCTTGGAACGATTGCTGAGCATTTTGATGTTGATTATTCTAAAGCTCATGATGCTTTAGCTGATTGTAAAATTACGGCACAAGTTTATTATGAAATGTTAAAACTTAGTTCTACTACTTAAGTTTTTTACCGTCTTTTAAAACTTCTTTAATCGTTGCTGCTACATCCTCTCCTTTATTGCCTGTCTCAAATCCCGTTGGTGATGAAGCCATTCCATGAGATTTCTTATAAATGTCATATGTTGTATAAAGCAAACTTCCTGCTGTATTATTTGCATCTGTTCTCATATGTTTTTCAGCCCAATTATCTTTAACAATATCTTCTGGGGTTTCAATTATTTTTTTTTCTTGTGTAGTTTTAGATTTATTTCCACCTTTAATTAAAGAACCTATTCCTGAGAATAGTGCGCTAAATGGATCAATGTCATCTACTTTTCTTTTTTCTTTTGCTTTATTCTCTTCGTTCTCTTTAATTACTTTATCTTCTAAAAATTCATCTAAATCTTCTTTTAATTCTTTTAATGCATCATCAGCCATACTATAATTAAATGTTAAAATTTCATCTAAATCTTCTTTTTCCATTGTCTTTTTTATTAAATCTAGTTCTTCTGAATTTAATGCGTAAGCGTCGAATGTTACTTCTAATCTACCTCCAAATGCTGATGCATAATCTCCTTTTTGTGTCGCTCTTTGTAATAATTGTGCTCTATGTTTGAAATCTATTAATACACATGAGTAATAATCTCGACCAACCTTTTTTTTATATTTTATCAATTTTTCTGGTAAGCTTATTTTCTTTTTAGCAAATAGTGTTAGTTGAAACATCGTTGTGGAAAATGCATTTACTAGGGCAGAATTTCCTTGAAATCCTTTTTGTTGCAATTCTTTTGCTGTTTGAAAATATGGTTTTACCCAGGATGAATATAATTTTATTGTTTCAATTTGATTTTTTAAATAATTTTTTTCTATACTATATCTTTTAGTTAATTCTTTATATGACATTTCTTGCCAATCTAAGAATTCTTTTAATCTTGGTCTTAATATTCTTCCGACTTGAAAATTAAAACTTCCTGCTTTTTCCATGTTTTCTAGTTCTGATAAACTACCTGCCACCATGAATGCATCTCTTAGTGTTGTGTAACCTAATTCAGCTGTCATTCTGTGAATTGAGCCGACTCCTCTTTTAGGCATATCTACACTGTCTAGCCAAACGTTTTTTAGAGCTAGTACTGCAGCATTTTGTAAGTAAGTACTTTCTGATTTTGCATCGACATAATGTTGTAATCTTTGTTTAAATTCTCTTAAATCATAAACTAAATTTAGTGCAGATTTTATGACTTGATTTAATCCTCCTAAAATTTTCATTCCTTCTTCTTGAACTTTTGATAATCTTTGATTCATATCTGCAAAGTGTCCGCTACCTGGAGAACTCATAAAATTGTCTACTATTTTTTCTGTTGAACCGAATAGCCCATTTAAGAAATCTAGGAACCAGTAATAAATAGGTTCAAGACTATTTTGTGGTGAATCGTAAACCATTTTGTAAGATACAACCGGTGAACCATATTTACCTTCTCTCACAACTTTATCTATTGTGCTTTTCATATCACCCATATTATTTTAGAGATTTACAATTATTTAAAGGTTAAGGAGGCTGAAAGATTTTCTAAAGGAAATTGTTAGGTCATATAAATTTTGTCGGCCCACCACAAGGAGATATAAAAAAAAAAGGGGGATAAAGAAATTACTCTTTAGATTCAGTTGCTAGAAAAGACCACCAAGGTTTATTGACCTTTAAGACTTCTCCATTTTCAGCATCTATTTGTGCTTTTACTTGCATTTTTGCTTTAAACAAACCAAGAACTTTTGATTGTTTTTGAGCGTTAACTTCATATGCAGCTCTTACATTCTCTCCTGAACCAACTTCTTTTAACTCAATTGAACATCCAGAATCTTCTGTGCAATTTTTAAGTCTCAGTTGTTCAAGTGCTTTTCCGCTTGCAACATCTGGCATAACTTTTATTTCAGCATTATTTCCGTTTGAAAGTTGAGTTGTTAGTTTCGTTTTTCCATTAACCGTTTCTTGATTTACGTTCATAGAAGATTTTGCTGAGCTTCCACCAACTTCTAATCTTATTTGATTATTGTTTTCTTGTTGGACTCTCATCTGTTGACCATTCTCACCTATATGATTTCCTTCTTTAAGTTGAAGTCTTTCTCCTTCTCTTGCCTGAGTTTGAACAACTTCAGCAAATTCTTGAGATTCTCCTTGTTGCTCTCCAACAGAACCTAAATTTTCAGATCCAGTTACGACTGCCTGAGAATTATCTTGTTCAGCTGCAAAAACTAAAGAGAACATTAAAACAAATCCAAGTAATATAACTAATATTTTTTTCATACTTTTACCTCCTTTTACTATATTTAATAGATATCCATACTTAAAGAGGTTCTGTTGCGTTGCGTTTTTTGGAGTTGTAATATACCCTTCTAAAATATGCTCCCGCCGGGATTTGAACCCGGGTCACCGCCGTTCTCCATTCAATTCAAAAGTGAATTTTATCACTTTTTTGAAAAGAGCTGTGCCTTACAAATCTAGGCTGAAAGTTATCGTCTCATCGACTAAACTCTCCAACTTGAGAGGGCGGCATCCTTGGCCACTAGACTACGAGAGCATATCACAAGTAATGTTATTCTCTTTAAAAAAGTTTTGATAATACCGATATTGTTTAGGATTCTTACCAATTTATTGATGGTGTTGGATTATTGTCTATTCCTACTTTTCTTTCTAGTAATTCGATTCTTTGTTCTAATTTATAGATTAAACTGTCTAATTTTTGCATTTTTTCATCGACTTCTCTTTTGTTGTAGGTTCCTTCTGAATTTTTATCTTCAGTATTCCCATAAAATCTTGTATTATTGTTTGCACTTTTCATATCTACAAACCCGTTCTTATCACTTTGTACATTCACTTCATGATTTACTGGTGTTATTTTCCCTTGTCTTTGTAACTCACCGACATCTATCATCCCTTTCTTTTTGAATATCATAAAAAAATAAGACTATTATTATATTTAAAACTTGTGTCATGAATCAATTTGTTTCCCAAAACAAATATAAATGTATTAATTAATTTAATTTTATGTTAAAGGAATTTAAGAAGGGAATGTTATTTGTTGGTGGTCAATTGAAGAGATATTGGAATTTTTTGCAAGAGGATTCTTTGAAAGCTGTTTTTGTTTTCTTGGTGACTGCAATTTTGTTTTTGGTTCTTATCTTTTTTCCTTGTTTGAGATTATTAACTGGAAGTGATTATCCTTTGGTTATAGTTGAGTCTTGTTCTATGTATCATCATGATTATGGGTTTGAGAATACTTTTACAAGCCCAATTTATGGTGAGAATAATATTAGTATTAATGATACTGATAACTGGATTTTCCCTAATGGTTTAAAGAAAGGAGATATTATTTTTATTGTTGAGCCAAAAAATTTAGAAAAAGGTGATGTTATTATTTTTAGTAGTGGAAGATCTTCTGTTCCTATTATTCATAGATTGGTTGATGATGTTGAACCTTATGCTACAAAGGGTGATAATTATATTTCAAATTCTGGTCAGTTTAGTGAAGAAATGAATATTATTGAGGAGCAAGTTTTAGGTAAGGCTGTTTTTAGGATTCCGGGATTGGGTTGGATTAAGTTGATTTTGTTTGATTGGAGAAATCCTGCTGGATATAGAGGATTTTGTAATTAGAATATATGGTTATCTATTATATGTTATTTAGTATTTATTAGTTAATAAATAATTCTTGTTTTTAGATTATATGGATAATGATTTACCACCAAAATATTTTAATAGAACTTTACAAATTAACCAAAAAAGAATTAATGAAAAAGTTGTTTCAAATTACAAATCAAAATCTTTGGATGATATTAAAATGGAAAATATAAATTATTCTCTTAAATTTGGTTATGGTGGTTTCGGAGATTTTTATTTTTTAAAAACAAACTAGAAATCACCAACTAACTTCTACCATATCAGTTCTTTCTTTAGCATCAATATCTACATCATCTATTTTTTCAATTGGTGTATAAACTCCTGCTTCAAACATCTTCCATCCTAGATATCCTATCATTCCTGCATTATCAACTAATAATGGTCTTGCTGGACAAAAATATTTAACTCCTCGCTCTTCACACATAATCTTACACATTTCTTGTAATCTTGCATTACAAGCGACTCCACCGCCTAATAATAATTCTTTTTTACCTGTATGTGCTAAAGCTCTTTCTGCTGATTCTACTAACATTGCAAATACATATTCTTGCAAGCTATAACTTAAATCTTCTAGTGATTCTCCTTTGTCAAGTAAGGTTTTTAGTTTGGTTTGTAAACCCGAGAAACTCATATCCATTCCTTTTATTGAGTATGGAAGTTCTATTAATTTTTTTCCTTTTTCTGCTAGAATTTGAATTTTTGGTCCTCCGGGAAATCCTAATCCTGAGAATCTTGCAAATGTATCAATAAAATTTCCAACTCCTAAGTCTAGTGTTTCTCCAAAAACTCTATATTTACCTGCTTCGTATGCAATAATTTGTGTATTTGCTCCACTTGCATAAAGCATTACTGCATCTTTTGCACCAACAGTTTCTCCTATTGTTACGTGAGCTATACAATGATTTACTTTTACTATTGGTAATTGTAATTTTTTTGCTTTTCTTTTTACAAATTCCATCCCTGCTAATAAACAAGGTGCTAATCCTGGAGCATTTGAAAATGCGATTGCATCAATGTCTTTTTCATTAACATTGGCTTCTTCTAATGCTTTTGAATATAGTTTATCGCTTACCTTTTCATGATGTTTTCTCACTTCTAATGGGATCATTCCTCCGGATTCTGTTGTATATGCATCTTTTACATTACTTAAAATTTTTCCATTTTTAATAACAGCTACGCCAAAGGTATGAGCTGTTGTTTCTATTGCTAATATTATTGTCATGATATTGTTATGTAAGTTAACTATAAAAAATTAATTATTGAACAAATAATGATTATTTATGCTTATTGTTTTAACAAGTATTTGTATAAGTTCATAAAGAGGATTGATATAGAGATTAAAACTTTAATAAATATTTATTTTGTTACTTCTTCTAAATCTTTTCCTAGTCACAAGTCTGTTTGGAGTCTAAAAAGGGTTTATATATGAATTTTATTTAGTTAAATTATGAATGAAACAAATATTAATATTTCACTTGATGATATTCGGTTGAAAGATATAGCTGAGGCTGTTACTAATAAGACTTGTAAGAAGATTCTAAATTATCTTTCTGAAAATGAAAATAGTACGAGTGAGATTGCTAGCGAATTGGATATTCCTATTAATACTGTTGATTATAATATTAAAAAATTAATTAAAACTGGATTAATTGAGAAGAAATCTTTTTGGTGGAGTGTTAAAGGGAAAAAAATGCCTACTTATAGTGTTTCAAATAAGAAGATTGTGATTTCTCCGAAAATGAATTCTCAGAATTTAAAATATTTGGTTGCGTTTGGTATTACTGGGTTATTTAGTTTGTTGATTAAATTATTTACAGCGCCAGCTAAGGTGATTTATACCGTGAGTGATAGTGTTGGGAATGAATTTGTACCTGAAGCTACAAAACTTTCAAGGGATTTTATGGCTAGCGCAATACCTAATGTTGCAGAACGAACTACACAAACGTTAACTTATTTTCCTAAGTTCGGTTTTGCTGGATGGTTTTTGATGGGAGCTTGGTGTATGATTCTAACATTTTTTGTTTTTAGTATTGTAAGTGAAAGGAGGTTAGATAATGAAAAAAGAAAATAATGCTGTTAAGATTACTGGTATTGTTGTTGGTGGTGTTCTGCTTTTATCATTGATTGTGATATTAGCTGTTTATAATTTTCAACCTAGAAGTACTATGAATGTTCAGGGTTCAGGAGATGTTGAAGTTGTTCCTGATATGTTGAATGTGAATTTTAGAGTTCAAGGTAAGGGAGATAGTTCTGCTGCTGCTAAAAATGCTAGTGATAAAATTACTGATGCTGTTATTGCAGGTTTGCTTGCTGAAGGTTTTTCTCGTGAAGAAATTCAGACTAAAAATCTTAATGTTTATGAAAATTATGATTGGTCTGGTAATGAGAGAAAAATGCTTGGTTATGTTGCTTCTCATACTTTGACGATTGAAATGTCTACTGAAGATTTAGATAATATTTCTAATGCTGTTGATGCTGGAGTTTATGCTGGCGCTACTATTGATTCATTGAATTATTTTTTGAGTGATGATTTGGAGAAGACAGTTAAGGCTGAAGCTATAATAAAAGCTACTGAGAATGCTAAGGTTAATGCTGAGAATATGATTAAGGGTTTGGATGGGAAGTTAGGTAGAATTGTCCAAATTTCTGAAAGTTATTCTAATGGTTATTACCCACTTTACGCTAGATCTGAAATTAGTATGGATATTGAAGGTGCTGGGAATATTCAACCTGAAATGCAAACTCAAAATGCTGGAGTATCAGTTGTTTACGAAGTTAGATAGATAACTTCTTTTTTTTTATTTTTATTCTTTTTATTGTAGTGTTTATTAACAATTATATTTAAATAAATATAATTGTTTGTTTTTGTATGAAAAGGAATCTTTCTGGAATTATGGATCCTGTTGTTAATCAAAGATTGAATAGTTATTTTGAAAATGAATTTTGTTTAAATGAACAAGGTGAATTATATATAGAAGGCTTAACTAAAGCTATTTATAGGGAAATTTATGGTGATGAGTATATTAAACAACAACAAACATATAAAAAAATTTTAATTAAACCAGTTTCTTTGAAAATCTTTGATGATGATGTATATATTGAAACAAAAAAACCATATGAAAAAGGTTTGGTCCAAGCAATTTATTTAAAAAGTTATGATGATGATGTATATATTGAGGAGTTGGATTTATGATAGTCGGAGTTGACCTTGATGATACTTTAAGAAATACTTTAAAACAAGTTTTAAAAGTAGGAATACTAAATGGTGGATGTAAATATTTAATAAGAGAGTATTTTGAATCAGATAATTTTAAAAGTTTTTATAAAAGTTTTTATAAAAAGTATGAAGAAGAGATTTTTGCTCAAGCTCCAGCATTTCGTTATGCAAATTATATTAATGAAGTGTCTACTCTACATAATGTAAAAATTGTTACAGCCGAGCCTAAAGAATTAAAAAATATTACAATAGATTGGTTAGATAGACAAGGTATTTATGCTAATGAAATAATTTTTACATCGGATAAATCTACCGTGAAGATGCATCTTTTAATTGATGATGACCCAAGAAATTTTAAGACATTAGATGATAGTATTATAAAAGTCCTTTATAATCAGCCATATAATGTACTATATCATAATGCAGATTGTAGAATAAAGAATATGAAACAATTTGAAGAAGTAATAATGCCACGAATAGGACGAGATCCAATATTTAACAATTATGTATTTAACAATAAAGAATTTTATAATAAGAATGGAACGTTTTAATTGTAATCCTTTCAATAAAAATTTGTATCTGTCTCTAAAAAATCAAATACTATAAGATTAATCAGAATTAAGAGATTTTATTAATTCTTCTTTTGCTGTTTTGAAATCTGCACGTCTTTCACTTAATCTCATAACTTGTCCTACTAAAAAATTTAATGAATTCTCATTACCATTTTTATAATCGTCTACTGCCTTTATGTTTTGTTCTATTACTTGTGTACAAATATTTGCTACTGCATCATCGGCAATCTTCCCTATATCTCCTTTTTCTGATATTGAAAAACTTTTTGGAATAAAATCATTCATTATTTGTTTGCCTTTTAGAACTGTTATTTTTCCTGCTTCAATTGTTTTGATTAGTTCTGCTAAATGAGTCGGTTTCACATCTACTTCGGGATCGTCTAGATTTAATTTATTATAATTTAATATTCTAATTAATTCGATTGTTACCCAACTTAAATTTTTCTTTGCATCAATTCCTTCTGCAACCAGTTCTTCGAAAAACTCAACTAATTCTAAATTCTTTGAAAGGATTAATGCATCTTTTTTATCTATTGCATGTTTTTTTAGTAATTTTTCTAATTTTTGGTCTGGCGTCTCTGGAAGATTTTTCTCAATTTCTTTTACCCATGATGATTCTAATTTTATTGTTGGTAAATCTGGATCTGAAATAAAACGATAGTCGGCTGCATTTTCCTTGCTTCGCATTAACATTGTAATTCCTTTTGATTCATCATATCTACGAGTTTCCATTGGTAATGCTTCACCATTAGAATAAGCCTCTATTTGTCTTGCTATTTCATATTTTAATGCTTTTTTTATTTTTTCTAATGAGTTTAGGTTTTTCATTTCAACTCTTTTTCCATATGTTGAAACATTTACATCTACTTTTATTCCTGCATTTTTTTTGATTGCTTTAATGTAGCTTAGACTTAATATGAAACTTTTTAGCCATTCGATGACTGTATTGATATCTTTGAACTCTGGGGCTGTTACGACCTCTACTAGTGGTAATCCACTTCGATTGTAATTAATATGTCCTGTCTCTGGATTCCATGCTGCTGGATCTTCTTCTAAGTGACATTCCCATATTCCTATTTCTTTGAATTTTCCTTTATATGCTGGGAACTTACAATGAGCTCCTGAAATTGTAGTTTGAAATCCTTTTGGTAAATCTGGCCAGTTGTAATGTTTTCTTTGAAATATTAAATCTGAATCTGTTTCTATTTTACATCCTAAAATTAATCCTATCTGTATTAGTTTTTTCATTGCTTCTTTGTTTGGTAGCATTGGTTTTGAACCTGGTGTTCCTGTACAGATTGGGCAGATATGAGTATTTTGTTTGTCTGATGCATTTGTTGAACATTTACAGAAAAGTTTTTCATTTGTGTCTAAGTAACTATGTATTTCTAAGCCTATTAATAATGGATGTTCTTTTACTGTCATGGTAGAAATAAGAATTCTGGCTTTTTAAGAGTTTGTTGGATTTGAATTGTAATTTTTGTATATGTTATTCTTTGTCTATTGTACATTGATAAAGATATATTGTTTGAAGATGTGTTAATAAAAAAAATAAGCCAAACTAACTTTGACTTCATTAAATTGTTTTTTTCGAGAACAAAGCAAGAGCTAATCTTGACTTCATTCTTAAGAATATTCAAGAGAGTAAGCAAACCTAAGGTGACCTCACTCCTTTGAAAAATTAGTTATACTAATTTATCCAAACAATGAAGCCAAACCTGCAGCAGCATCCGCTTTTGGTTCTTCTTTCTTTTTTTCTTCTTTTGGTGCTTCGGTAGGAGCACTTGCAGCAGCCGGTGCGGCAGCAATAGAAGCGTTAGCTAACTTGTCATCAATATCAACACCAGCTAAAGATGTAATTAACACCTTTACCTTGGATGCGTCAACTTCAGCACCAGTAGCAGTGATAACTTTTGTCAAGCTATCTTCACTAACTTCTTGTCCTAACTTATGCAACAAAAGTGCAGCATATACGTATTCCATTTTATTATAAGACCTCTTCTAAAATATTTAGATGAGTATAAATTGTTATCATTTAACCAAAAAGACTTGCAAGTCCAGCAGTAGACTCGGCAGGTTTTTCCTCCGGTTTAGTTTCTTCAACTGGAACTTCTACAATTTGAGCTGCAGCAACAACTGGTTCTGGTTCTCCTGTAACTATTCTTGTAATAACTCCTTCATAAACAACAGCTTTTGCTAGAATAGAATCTAATGTATCTGATGTTACATAATTGATTTCTACAGCAAATGGTAATGCTCTTCCGTAAGCATTTTCTAATTCTGCAATTGCTCCTTCTTGGTCTATCTTGATATCAGCATAAACAATTCCTTCCATAAAAGCAGCAACTGGTTCAATTCCTACTTCAAATGGTATAATATTCAACTTTGCCATTATTGAAGCTGCATTTTCACTGATAGTTTTCCCAGCTTGAACAATAACTTTATCTTTCATAATTGCAATTTTCCCTTTTTCTACTTTTGGAGCTAATCCTACACTAGATAATGCAGAAATATCTGGTCCTGGTACCAATTCAGTTGGACCTGCTTTAACTTCAATATCAAAGGGAGCTATATCTCCTGTCTTTGCCTTAGATGGACTCTTGTTGTTTGATAATATTCCTGAAATTTCAAATGCATCGTAATCTGAAAATAATAATGCTGTTGAGTCTTCTACATAAGGTACTAAATCATGTAATTTTTTTATTCCAGAATGATCTAATGCAAAATCAATTAAGCTTTTTTTAGCTACTTGAATTTTGGCTTTATCTCTTAACTTTTTTTTAATATCTTGAAATTGCGCAGAAGGTAAACCTTTAATTGAGACAACCATAACTGTCTTTTTCTTCATTCTTTCAGCCAAATCTTTTACTAATCCTTTCTTGATATCGCTAACATGATGTGTCTCTTTCCCTTTCATTTTTTCTTATTATCGATGAATTTAATTGGTTTTGTCATAGTAAATTTAACTAAAGCATCTTTTATGTTTTCTTTTCCTCTTGGTAATTTCTTTTCAATTTGTTTCATTAACTCTTGAATGTTCTCGATTAATTCTTCATCTTTCATATCTTCTTTTCCTACAGCTATCTTAATACTTGCTTCTTTGTTTCTAATTCTTATCATCTTAGTTAATTTAGTCATCATTGCATTGATTGTTTCTTCATCTTCTTTTACAATAATTCCCCCTTGTGGTGATGGCATCTTTCCCATTGGACCTAAAATTCGACCGAACTTTGTAGCAATTTTACTCATCATTGGAGCTACTGCAATAAAGAAATCATATTCTTCTGCTAAATTTTTCATTTGTTTTTTTTCTTTATATTTTGAGAAATCATCTTCTATTATTGTTGGTAATAATTTGCTTCGCTTTGTTAAAAATGCACAAATATTTTTTTCGCTTGGATGTGGTACATTCATAAATGTATTTAATGCTTCTTTCCTTGCATCATAATTTTGTAAATTTACAATTAAATCAACTGTTTGTACAAACTTCCTTTTCTTTTCAGTTCTTAATTCTTCCAAAACTTTTTTTAATTCTACAATTTCTGCCATATTATTTTAACCACAAGAATTAGTAAACTAATCCTCCTACATCTGTAGTTCGAGCGGAATATTAATTAAGAGAATTTTTGGTTTATAAGTTTATTGGTGTAATTTGCTTTTATCGAAAAATATGCCTACTAATCCAAACAATATTGGGAATCCTATCACTAATACTTGTTCATAATTATTTAGAATTACTGATGAAATTGCTCCTAAAATTAGTCCGACTATACTTCCTATTACGACAAATTTACCTACATATTTTGGATGAGTAAAATGTAATATTCCAATAAATACTCCATATAAAAATCCTACGAATGTTGTTAAACCTACAATTAGAGATTTACTTGCTAAGCTTTCTCCAAAAATTAATAGTAATAGAAATAAGACTAATATATATCCTATCGCTGCTCCTACAATAGAATACCCTACTGTATCCAATAAGCCTTTTAATATTTTTTTCTCACCCATGAAGAATTAAAGTTTCTGATTTTTATAAATTTAACACATAATTTATAAAGAATATTGATATTGATTTGTTATGGAGAGAGCGGTGATTGAAAGGTGTACTACTGGTATAAACGGTTTTGATGAAATTTCTCAAGGTGGATTTGTTAGAAATTCTTCGAATGTTATTGTTGGTGGTCCTGGTTCTGGTAAAACTACATTTTTGTTACAGTTTTTGAATAATGGTGTGACGAAATATAATGAAAATGGCTTATATTGTTCGTTTGAACCTGATGTTGTGGATACAATAAATGATGCTTCTTCTCATGGATGGGATTTTTATAAACAAGCTGAATTAGGTAAGATTAAGTTTGCTAAGTTTTCGCCTAATACAACTGTTGATGAATTAAAGGCTGAGTTAACTAAGATTATTGCAAAAAATAATATCAGAAGAGTTTGTATCGATCCGGTTTCTGTTTTGGCTATAAGTATAAATGAACAGGGGAAAATTAGAGAAAAAATATTTGAACTTGTTTCTTTAATGAAGCGATTGAAGGTTACAACTGTTTTAGCTGATGAAAGTATGGAAGCTGAAGCTACTGGTGGCTTTAGAGAGGGTGAATGGACTAAGACTGATATTATTAGATTTTTAGCTGATTCTGTAACTATCTTTTATACTTCTGGATTAACTGGTACTTCTGATAGAGCTTTACGTATCGAAAAAATGAGAAGAACTGCTCATAGAAGAAATCTAGTTGGTATGGAAATTATTGATGAAGGGATTAATGTTTTAGTTGATTAAGATAGTATATTTTTGCTTGAGTATATTGTTTCATCTAATTTTGTCGTTTTATATATTTCTGACATATCTTTCCTTTTATTGTCGGTATTTCCACTATATATCATCTCATTTGACATAGATACATTTTCTTTGTATTGAACTAAAAAAGAATCTGCTTCTATATCGTCTGACTTATTTGGATTATATAAATTATCCATATTTGTTTTTCCTGAGTATAAATTGTCAACTACTTTATCATCTACACTACTTTTTTCTTGTCTTACTGATTTTAAATCATCCAAGGAATTTAACTGATTAATTTCTTCGCTTCTATTAAATGATGAGACATAATGATCTAGAGTATTTCTCGTTCGTTCGTTAGTTTCGATGTCTTCAATAATTTCGACAGAATCACCTTTTTCTAATTCCTCTGAATCAATATGCTCTTCTTCAAGTTCTTCTTTAGAATCGTTTTTGATTTCCTTTATCTCACTTTCTAAGATTGTTATTTTTATTTCTTCTTCTGTTTCTTTCTTTTTCATATATTTTATAGTTTTGAAATGTTTATTAATTTTTCTTTTCGTTAAGTTTTTATATCTCAACTTCTTTTTTTATTAATGGAAAAGAATCAAGTTAAAATTGGTAAGAAATATTTGCTATTGGCTGCTATTGGTGGATTTTTTGGTGGATTAATTGGCGGGACTGCTGGTTCTTCGCAACTTTGGATTAATATGATTGTTGGAGCTTGTGGTGGATTTATTAGTGTTTATCTAATAAGTAGTTTCTTTAATTAAAAATTAATTATAATTTTATATCATTATTTTGTTCAATTCTTCGTTAACTTCTTTTCCATTCACTAACCCGCTGAATTTATTCATTAATAATCCCATATATGCTCCACGTGACAAATTAGGTTTTTCATCCATTATTTTTTTGATTTCTTCTGACAAATGAACTTCTGTCTTTTTAGTTGCTTCTTCAAATGTTTTTCCTTGGACTATTTTATGTAATATTGTTTTAACATCATTTGGTGATATCGTTTCTGGTACTTGTTCTAGTATTAATGATAGAATATCCATATTCAATTTTTCATCTATTATATTACGGCTTAACTTTTCTTTCTTTGATATTTCTTTTGGAAAAAGTGTCAAAGCTTTCGCAATTAAATCATAATGATCTGTTAGGTTTGTTAAATCTTTAAATTCTTCAATTTTTCTTTCTTTTAATAAAAGTTTTATCAATTCGTCATTTACTCCATATTCTTGTAAGTATTTTTTGTTTTCTGACGCTAATTTTGGTAAGTTCCTTTTTATGCTATCTATTCTTTGCTTTTTTATTCTTAATAATTGACAATCTGTTTCTGGATACATCCTTGCTGATCCTGGCATTGGTCTTAAGAAAGATGTTGTTGCGTCTGCATTTGACTGCCTTACTTCCTTTGGAATACCTTTTGAAAATTCTTTTATTCTACCTTTTATTATTTCCCTTGCTACTTCTGATTGGTTCTCAGTCCCTACAATTAGAATGAATGCATCATTTTTTTCTAGTTTTAAGGTTTTTTTTACTTTATCAATTTCTTCTTTTGTAAATGAGTATTTTTCTATATTTTCATCGGAATGTATTATGCCACCGATTCCTGCAATTGGTTTTGAAAAATCTGAAAAATCTGTACCGACTCTTTTACCTGGCTGTAACTCTGTTCCTAAAATTTTGTTCATATCTGTTAGCTTAAACCCGAAAATTCCTTCCTTATTTTCTATTGCCTTTTTTACAAATCTACATTCTGTTTTATCAAATAAAACAGATAGATTTTTCAACTGACCAATTTTTGTTCCTTTGAATTTATTTTGTAATTTTAATATATTTTTCTGCCTTGATATTTCATAATCTATTGTCTTTATCATTATTTTTGGATCTTGAAATCCTTTGACTTCAATACGATCACCTTTTTCTATTGAGATGTTTAAATCTTGTCTTATAGTACCAATTCCTCTACGAACATTACAAGATCTTAAAATTTCTCCTAATTTTAACGCTGTTTCTTTTACTTGTTCTGGAGATTTTAGATCTGGAGCTGTAGTTATTTCAATTAATGGTAAGCCTAGTCTATCTAATTTGTAAGTTACTATATTTCCTTTTGTCCCAGCTGGTCTTGCTGAATCTTCCTCCAATGCTATTGAATCTATTCTAACCTTACCTTCGCTAGTATCAACATATCCGTCGTGAGCTACTAAAACTGTTCGCTGGAATCCTGAGGTATTTGAACCGTTGATAATTGTTTTTCTCATTATCTGGCTTACAGGGAATATTTTACAATTTAGTAATAAGGATATTTGTAAAACGATTTCTAATGCTTCTTGATTAATTTCATGTGGTGGCTCTTCATCTAATTCCACTAGACAATTTGTGTCGTAAACAAGATACTCAAATTCCTTATGCTTTGATTTTTCGTATATTGCGGCATTATCTATTTTCCCTGATTCTCCAACTACTGGATTTAGTTTTCTTTTTACCGAAAACAATGGTTCGTCCTGTCTTAGGATACTTGGACAATTACAAAATAGTTTATGTGTATTAAGTTGTTGGTGGATTTCTAAACCACTTTTTAATTTTAATTTTTTATAATCTTCCATGCTTAGATAAAAGATGCTAATATTTTAAAGGTTTTGAAAGTGGGCTTTTTTTTATTTTCTTTGTACCAAAGATTTATAAAATGAAAAAAATTATATGTTTTATGGTAGCAAAAGTTATTGATGCAACAGAAATGAGAGTGAGTAGTTATATTATGATTGATGGAGTGGCTCATCAAGTTAAGAAAATGGATATTTCTAAGACTGGTAAACATGGTCATGCTAAGGTTAGATTTGAGGCAATTAATGCTTTTACTGGAAAGAAAAAAGTACAAGTTATTCCTGGTCATGATAAGTTTGAAGTGCCTTTAGTTGACAAGAGAAAGGGTCAAGTATTAAGTATTGCTCATGATGAAGCTAGTATAATGGATGGAGAAACTTTTGAGAATGTGAATTTACCTATTCCTGAAGAATTATCTGAGACACTAAAAAGTGGATGTGAAGTTGAATATTGGGATTTAGAAGGCGATAAGATTATTAAGAAAGTTTTGTAATTTTTTTGAATTTAGTATTATTTTAGCGTTTGTTTATTGTTTGATATTATTATAAAAATAATTTACCACTCTAATGTTTTAGGATATCTCTTAACATATTGGAAATCTCCTTGTAATTCATATATCTCTAGACTAATTTCAATTTGATCATCAAAATATCTTAATTGATATTCTCTTTCACTTGATGAATTATAAAATTCAACAATCATTTCTTTGTTTTTTTCATGCTCTATAAACAAATATTGTGAATCAACTAACATTTCTTTACCATTAACAAGAATTTTATCTCCTTTAGATATTTCTCCAATTGGCTTACTCCTTTTTAAAATCTTTAATTGTCCTTCCATGATTATATAAATTAATTATTATTTAAAAACATTATGAAACTAGTCCATTCTTTTTAATAAATCTTTAAGCTTTGCTTGATTAGCATCTTTATTTTTTATTTCTGATACACTATAGATTCCTTGTTTGTTAATTTCTCCTTCTTTGATAACCTTCAATTCTCTTAGTAATCTTTTTCTTACAAAATCTGAAACAAATAACTTCGAATTTGCTAACGTTGCCATTTTTTTAGATAATGAGAAGGTTTCACCAATTCCTGTATATTTTAGCTTACGTCCGGCTCTCTCTGTTATTACATCACCCATATGAACTCCTGCACCAAAAATGATTGTATTGTTAAACTTTTTATTATAATTTTCTATATCTTTTACTAATTGTAATCCTGCCTTAGTTGCTATTATTTCATTTTTGTATGTTTTAGTTATTAATGGGCTGAATATTACAAACACGAAATCTCCTTTAGATTCAATTACCGCTTTTTTTGATAAATTATCTAATATTTGAGATAATTGTTCTTTTGCATTTTCTCTTAAATCATCATAATTTTTGATATATAATGTTAGAACTGATGAAGTCATTTTCTCACCATTTAAAACTAATGCAGACTCAGCTGTAATTCTTTTATTATTTATGTCAATTAACCCACTCTCCAAAGGTTGTTTCTCTTTCTTTTTCTTTGGTTTCTTCTTGGAGAAAAATTTTGATATTCTAATGTTTAATGTTGCTTTCTTTGCTTTTTTTTGTTTTTTAGGTTTCTCTTTTTTCTCTGATTTTTCAAAATTAAATTTATCTTTATTTGTTATTACATATACTAACCCCCCAAATATTACAATTAAAAATATCCATAACCAAGAATAATCTACCCATCCTGAACCTTGAGTTAAATCTTTTATTGAGATACTGTTACCTGTTAATGCTACTGAACTTGAGAATTTATTATCACCGTTATAATCTCCTACCTTTATATCATAGTCTCCGTCTGGTGCTTGTAAGTTGAATTGTTTTGATCCTTCTGGTTGTAATAAAAGATCTAATTGGTAAACGTCTTCTCCTATTGTAATATTTATTATATTATCGTAAATTATGTTACCAAAATTTGTTATATTTAAAATTGAACCTTCTACGACATATTCTAATTGTGGAAATCCTAACATTTCTATTTCATATTTTTCTGAACTAATTTCTCCAAGAAATGAATAGATATTCCATTTTCCCATTGGTGCGTTTGAAGAGAAGTTAATATCTAGATAGTTGCCTGATTTTATCGTATATGTTGTAACTTCGCCCTTTGGAGATTCTAAATATACAGTAAGACTATCTTCTATTAGTTCGCCACTTTGGTCTGTTAACTCTGGGTTTAATGTTAATCCATCTATTGGATTTATTATTAAATCTGAAAGACTTAAATCAATAGCTGTTGGTTTCTGATTTATTATAAAATGTGCAAGTGCTGTTCCATAGTTTAACTTTTCACCATAAGCATCTTCGTTGTATACTTCTAATGTTAACAAATATGTACCAGCTTTTTGCACTGGAGATAAAGCAATTACTTCTGTTATTTCATTTGCATTCATCTCTCCATAAATTAATGTAAAATTTTTAATTTTATATTTTCCAATAAAAGCATTACCATTTGCAGTTGTTGCATCGAATATAAAATTAACATTTTCTTCTGGATTATAGGTTAATTTGTCTAGTTTAGAATTTACATTAATTTTATTTGTTATTTCAAAAGTCTTTGTTTTTACAATTTTATTTCCTAAAGATGATATTATTTTACATTTTCCTACTAAACTTGATAGATTATTTAATTCTAAATCATCTGATGTTAGATATTTGTAAGGTAAAGAATATGATTGTTCTGCATCTTGAGAAAAAGCTCTTGCTGAAATTCTTAATAAGTTTGCTTTCGTTGCTCCACATTCTAAATCAATATTCAAATTTCCCTCTTCTTCTCCTATTATTCCGTCTAATGTTACATATAATTTTTCGCCTAAATTGTAAATTTCTTTTGGTTCACTTATTGACATTTCTGCAGAAACGATGCTAAATAGAAATAAACTTATTATCGTGAATGCTAAAATCCTTTTCATATATAATTTAGACGATAATAGTATTTAAATTTTGTTAGGATAGAAAAGGATTTAAACTATTTATTTTGAAATTGTAATAATTCAGGTAGAGATTGCTAGAATTAAGAGAATATTTAAATCTAAATAAATCAACCTTTAATTACAGCGATTGGTTTTAACTTAACTGCTTTTTTTGCCAGACTTAAATCATCTGATATCTGAATTACTTCTTCGATATCTTTGTAAACAGAAGATGCTTCCTCGATGATACCTTTGTTTGATTTGTTTTCTATAATTATATCTTTTTCTTCTAACTCTGCTTTTACATCTTCTATTTTTATTATTTCAGATGCTTTTTTTCGCCCCATTATTCTTCCTGCACCATGAGCAGTTGATGAGAATGATGATTCTTCTGAATTTTCTCCTCCGAGTAGAATATATGAGGCTGTTCCCATTGAACCTGGAATTATTACTGGTTCACCTAAAAAGGCACGTGTTGCACCCTTTCTATGTACACAGACGTCTTTGTATTCGCCGTCTATCTTATGATTTTCAACTTTTGCAATATTGTGACAGACATCATAGATTAAGTTGTTTTTATTATCTGGGAAGTGATTATTCAAAATTTTTCTTATATTATTCATTATTATTTGACGATTTGCGAAGGCAAAATTGATTGCGCAGTTCATAGCTTGTAAGTATTCTTGTCCTATTTCTGAATTAAATTTAGCATAAACTAATTGTCTATCTGGGATTTTACTTATGTCAATTTGTTTTTCCATTTTTTGAATATAATCTGAAGCAACTTGATGTCCTAATCCTCGAGATCCACAGTGAATCATTATACAAATTGTGTCTTTGTCTAAATTGTTTTTCTTTGCAAAGTCTTCATTATAAATTTCTTTTACTGTTTGAATCTCTATGAAATGATTTCCTGCTCCTAGAGTCCCTAGTTGTGGTTTCCCTCTAGCTTTTGCTCTTTGTGATAACAAATCTGGGTTAGCCGAATCCATTTTACCACCTTCTTCACAATGTAATAAATCCTCTTTAACACCATTTCCTGCTTTTACGGCATATTCTGCTCCACCTACAAGATATTTGTTCAATTCTTCGTCGCTTAATCTTTCTTTATGTCCGAATCCTACTCCTGTTGGAATTGTTTCATTAATTTCATGTAAAATTTCTTTTCTTTTTGCCATAAAATCTTTTTTGAGTATATTTGTTGCTAAAACTCTGACTCCACAATTAATATCAAAACCTACCCCACCTGGAGAAATTACTCCATCTTCTAAATCAAATGCAGCAACTCCACCTATTGGAAATCCGTAGCCTTGATGCATATCGGGCATAGCAATTGAGTGTTTTATAATTCCTGGTAATTTTGAAACGTTAATTGCTTGTTCTAGTGATTTATCATTCTTAATTTGTTTCATTAATTCTTTTGAAGCATAAACTATAACTGGGACATTCATATCTCCTGACTTTTCAATTTGCCAAATATTTTTTGAAATTTCTTTTATTTCCATTTTAGAATATAGATATTTTAATTTTATTATTACTTATTTTCTGCTTTATTTGCAACATATTTCGTAATTATCATTATCCCTATAATTGATATCAATGTTACAAGTATTGCTGTTAATAATGTTCCTTGAATATTTGTTGTTTGTTTTATGTAGTTAGCAAATTCTAAAATTACATCTTTCCATGATAATGCAATTAAAAACGCAAACGCAGAAATAAGTGCTGCTGCAACTGTTTTTCTAAATTCGTGTATATAATTTTTTGAGTTTTCTTTCATTTCTTTTTGTAAATTTCTTTTTTGAATTTTTACTTTTTCTAATTGTTTTGCTGTTGATTGTTTTGATACCATTAAAAATAAAGTTGATTAAAGTTTATAATGTTTTTG
>CAZFHC010000009.1:29942-31251 GCA_964518625.1 Candidatus Woesearchaeota archaeon
TCAAACATCAAAGACGCCGACGACTTCCCAGACGTTTCCAATATTCTTTATGCTCATATCACTATAGGTAATTGCTTTAACTTCATTTGAAAAATTATCATAATTATAAACAGAATCCCCTACTAATTCAGCAATTAAAGAGAAATTATCTATATCAACTTCTATTGTCTTAATACTGATTGTAACAAAACCTTCTGCATCTAACAAAAACAAAAATTCTTCTAGGAAATTATATAATAGGTTCTCTAAGCTTTCTCCTTTAATAGAAATTTGTTTCACTATTTTACCTTTGATATAAACACCAGCATTAATCGTTTCAATTAATGCTTTCCCAACTTCTTCAAAGACTTCATTAATAGAATTCCCATTAGCTTTAAATTTTACATCTGCTGTGTGTTCTAAAAATTCGTATGTCATAATATTAATAGATTAATTCGGTTTAAATTATTTTAGGATTGTTCCTGTTTCCATGTACCATAGATATAAATCTAATTCTCCTAAAGATAAGTTTACTTTCTTTGCTATTTTTTTCAATTCTTCTTCTATCTCTATATATTTTTTAGGCGTTATTGATTTTGGTCTTTCTATAATATTTTCTTTTACTAAAATATCAACTATATGAAAATCTATTATTGCATAATCTAACTTTCCAATATTTCTTAAAAAATGACTGGATTCTTTCATCCCAAGCCCTTTAACATTTTTCACGAGCCAATTTCTTATTCCGACTTTTTCTATTTCTTTGGATAAATCTTTTTTTATATTACGAATTAATACTATTCTTTCTGCTCTTTGTGGCCAGAATCTATGACCTGCTGTTTTTAGTATTTTTCTTAATTCTTCTTCGTTAGATGTTAACAATTCTTTCTTAAATTTATCTTGAATCTCCCATGATTTTTTTGCTTGATAGTTTGCGGTTAGAATACAAAAACATAGTTCTAGAAATGTATCTTTTTTACTTTGACCTATTTCTTGAAAATATTTTATTCTTTCTTTTATTTGGTTAGAAATCTTTTTATCTTTTTCTAAAATATTTATCTCTTTTATTATATTTTTCATTATTATAATTCTTTAGCCCAAACTCCGTGAAGATTACAATAAATTCTTACTTTCTTTATTGACTTCTTTTGTCGGCATTCAAAAATTGGTTTATCACCTGGCTTTAATATTTTTTTAAAAATACTTTGATCTGTTTGTATTTCAATCCATTCAATATAATGTTCTTCGGTCATTGGATGTTCTACTTCTCCAACTTTTACTATTATTTTATCTTCTGTTTGTTCTACAATTGGAATATGTTTTTCTCCCT
>CAZFHC010000010.1:0-27056 GCA_964518625.1 Candidatus Woesearchaeota archaeon
TTCTTTCCACCTCTAGCCATTTTAGCTTCACAAACATTACCTGCAGCATCTACATAATATAAATGTCCTGGCTTACGTTCAATTACAGCTTTAGCAACAATTTTTCCCATTTTTACAATAACCTCCTTTTTACATCTTCGTGGTTTATAATAAACTACATAGTACGTTCTGATATATAAATGTTTCTGTAATCTCGTCGGAGCGTCGTCGTGATATTACATGATTTCTAGAAGATACTTACCATAACACTTAATTTTTCTAGTTCCACCTTTAACAGTAATTTTTTTTAGAACTTTATTGTTTTTATCGAGGAGGATTGCCTCAAAAGAATTACAAAAAATTGCAGTAATAGAAAAGTTTTTTTCTTTTTTTAAATCAAAAAGTAAAGGAACAGAACTTTTTCTGAACATTAAACCACTAGAAAAAACAGAAACTTTTTTCACAAGAATAGTTTTCTTTTTACTATCAAAATATTTAAATTTTTTTAAAACCATCTTCTCGTCCTTTTCTCTCTGTCTTTTAGAAAAACTTTATTATACTTTAAGTCATAATATTTCTCATACACTTTATCTACTGTTCTTTCATTAACTTTATCATGATGAACAAATCCACCACCGAATGTCTTCGGTATATGCATAAGTTCATGAATAATAACTTTTACTTTTTCACTATCAGGTAACTTATCAAACATTTCAGAAATAACTTCAATTAAATAAAATGATTTATTTCTCTTCATTCCAACTTGCATAGCTTTTCCTAACGCATGACAACGAGCAATAGTCCTTTTTGCAGTCGAACCAAAACTTCTTAAGAAAGCAACATTCGCTAAATCAATATGCTTCCATTCTAGAACTTCAATAATATCATAAGCTCTTTCTTTAATATCCTCAGCATAAACATATTTAATTTTCATCATCAATCTCCAATAATTTATTCTTAGAAGTGTGACCTTTTAATATTTTAACATTATGCCTAAAATATTTCTTTAAAAATTTAACAAGTTCTAGATTAGCCTTATTATCAACAGCACGTTTTTTTAAATAAACTTTATATTTTCCATCATCTCCTTCAATAATATCTTCACGACTAGAATTTGCTCTTACAGATACTTTGATTTTCATTAACTACTCCAAGTCAAGGACCTTTCCACGATTAAATTTATTACTCTTATCAGTTCGTTTCTTAATGTTCGTTAATATTTTTTTATCTTGAGGATCAACAAACTCTTTTTTTAATAATCCAATACCATGCTCACCACTTATTTGTCCACCATACCTTTTTACCAATTTCATCATATCTTTAATTAATTTTTCTTTATCTCTTGAGAAACAAGGGTGAAGAATCCCAACAGATAAATGACCAAAATAAGGTATTTCTTTAAGTTCTAACCAAATCATTAAATTTTTAATTCTATCAATAGTCATTTTAGGATCTTCAATACGAGTAAAATTTTCTCCAGCTAAAAAGGGATAAATATTATCTCGTTTTTCTAAAAGTCTATCAAATTCAGTTCCTTTCAAAATACCAGAATCATCTTCATATTCAACAATAATATTATACTTTTCCTTTAAACCAATTCCCTTTGAAACAAAAGGACTAACAATTTCAATCATAGAAATATTATTTTTCATCTTCAATTTCTTAGTCGTAGAAATAACATCATCAAGAGTCATTAGAGAGATTAAACCACCACTTCTAACAACTTTCTCAGATAAATTTAAACATGCTTTAACAATAACACCAGTAATACCCTCCATACCAGAATAATCTGAAATTTCCGTTGCACCTTTTCTACTTAATATACCTTTATCATTAACAATCTCAATCCATCTTACCCATTTAGAAGTACGACCATATTTTATAGCTCGACCACCAACAGCATCAGTCGAAATCATTCCACCAATAGTACAAACATCATGACTAGAAGGCTTAATAGGAAATTCCAAATTATATTTCTCTAAATAAAATTGCAAATCATCCAAAATAACTCCAGCCTCAATTTCAATAGTTTTTCTATCTTCATCAAACTTTCCAATATGATTTAACTTCGACAAATCTAAAACAACATCATCCTGAGGAATAGCTCCACCAGCTAAACCAGTTCCAGCACCTCTAATGCAAATTCTACTATTTCTTTTAACAGCATCCTTAACCTCAGAAATATTTTTAGGTAAAATAACATTACTAGCTCTACCAAAAACACCAGAAGCATCAAATTCAAAAGGCATAAGATCAACTTTTTTCATTTTATACCTCTTTGAAAGATAAATGGGAACACGATATTTGTTTACAAGTTACTTCCTTCATACAATAAAGAAGTTATCTCATCTTTTAAAATTAATTATTATTAATCAACACATTTCTATTTATTTGTATCTATTCTTCCTGAATAAATCCACCTTTCTGAAAATTCCAAAGTTTTGCATATTCTCCACCTTCAGTAATTAATTCTCTATGAGTTCCAGATTGAAGGATTTTTCCATCTTTCATAACAACAATAGTATCAGCTTTCATAATAGTAGATAATCTATGTGCAATAACAATAGAAGTTCTATTTTTCATTAATTTTTCCAAATCTTTTTGAATTTCATTTTCAGTTTCAGAATCTAAAGCAGAAGTCGCCTCATCTAAAACTAGAATAGCTTTATCAGCTAAAAGAGCTCTAGCAATACCAACTCTCTGTTTCTGACCACCAGACAGCTTAACCCCTCTCTCACCGACAACAGTACCATAACCTTCAGGTAATTCTTTAATAAATTTATGAAGTTGAGCAAATTTCATAGCTTTAATAACTTGTTCTTTAGTAGCACTAGGATTTGCAAATTTAATATTGTTGTAAATACTATCATCAAACAAAATAGTCTCTTGAGGAACAATACTCATAGAGGCTCTCAAAGATTCCTGTTTAACCTTACTAATGTCCTTCCCGTCAATCAAAATTTTTCCATCATTCAAATCATATAATCTATATAATAACTTAATCAAACTTGACTTTCCACAACCAGATTGACCGACTAAAGCAATAGTCTTATTATTTGGAATTTTTAAATTAAAATTATCAAATAGTCTCTTCCCATAACTATAAGAAAAGCCAACATTCTTAAAATCAATTGTAGAATTTTTAATAATCATTTTTTTAGAATTATAAGCATCTTTTATTTCATTTTTGACTTCACCATATTTGAACAAACCTTGAACATCATTCAAAGATCTAGAAATATTTCTAATACCAAAACTAAATCTATTTAATGGACCAATTAAACCAACAAATGTTGTATAAATAAAAGTAATTTCTCCTAAAGACAATCTACCATATCTAAATTGGCTTAGTGTTACAAAGAACAAAGAGAAAAGACCAAGTCCTAGAATAAAAGTTTGTCCAGAAACATACCATGCCCACCATCCCCAAGCCTTATACGAAGCCTTCTTATAATTCTCACTCAAATCTCTAAATTTTTTAATAATATTATTCTCTTTACCAAATAATTTAACAGATTCAATATTAGTAAGAATATCAGCTAAATTTGCTTTTTCAATATCTTGAGCTTTATTCTCAGCCTTTCTATCTTTCTCATAACAAATTTTCGCAATAAAGTAACAATATGCAATATATACAAAACTAAAAATACCTAGGATAACACCTTGCCAAATACCAAAATTAGCAAATGCAGGAATCAAAATACTCAATTGAACAATTAAAGGAGCAATTTGCCAAGCAACAGACTCAGTTATATTGTTAACACCATTAGTGCCTCGCCCCATCTTTGAAATCATTGAACCAGTTTTATGAGTAGTATGAAAACCATGATGTAATCTAACAATATGATTAAAATATTTTCTTTTCAAATCTGTAGTTACATTAGTATCAACAACTGACATAATTTTTAACTGAAACCAATCAAGAATAGATCTAATGAGATACATACCAGCAAAAATAAATGCAACAATTTTCAAAACACTCAAAAAACCAACATCTGTAATATTTCCATAAAAAAAATCTTCAGCACCATCAATCAATTTTTGAAAAAGATATTTTTCACCGATTAGAATAAATTGAGAAATTACAATTAAGAAAATCAATAAAGAGATAAGCCATTTGTATTTTTTTACTAAATTCCAGTATTCTTTCAAATTTTTTTTATAATCAATTTTTTTTTTATCTTCTTCCATGTTTCTTCCTCTCAATAAATTTTATCAAAGAGACTGAGAAAATTTTCAAAATAGCTATATACTTATCTTGTAAAATAAAAATGAAAAATGGTTTTTTAAACTTATTTATAAAAAATAAAATAAAAGTATATTATTTTTCTATAATCCTCTAAGTTTTCCTAAAACAAAAGTAGAGAATTCAACAGTTCGAGAATCAGCTTCATTTAACTGAGAAAAACACAATCCACATGGCGTAATAATTTTAGAACATTTCTCATTAACTTCCTTAACTCTAGTCTTCGCAATATCCTTAGCTAACTTCTCAAAATTAGCACGAACGCCACCACCACCACCACAACATAAAGCATTTTGCCTATTATGTTTCATCTCAATAATATCTCCACCTAACATTTTAATAACTTCTCTTGGCTCATCATAAATATTTTCATATCTTCCTAAATGGCAAGGATCATGATAAGTAACAAATTCTTTCTTAATAGATTTTTTAAACTTTTTCTTTTTCTTTAAAGCATTAAAAATAGTCACAGTAGCATGTTCAACATCAATATCCCAATCACGAATTAACTTAGGATAAATTTCTTTAAATGTATGATAACAAGAAGGACAATTAGTAATAATTTTAGTAATTTTTTTAGATTTAAAATAGTCCAAATTTTTCTTAGCCAATTTTCTAACATCTTTTTTATATCCACCATTATATGCCGGCAATCCACAACAAATATTATCCTCACCTAATAGAACATAGTCAATTCCAAGACGATTAAAAATTTCTTTATAGTTATCATATTCTTTCTTTAAAATACTCTTAGTAAGACAACCCGGAAAATACAATATTTTCTTTTTACTCAAAAATCCCATATCTAAAACAAAGCAAATCACTTTAAAAATTTGATGTAAAAGATGAGAACTTATAAGGATAAAAGAATATAAATTTATATGAAAGAGATAGAAGTTAAAATTTTAGAAGTGAACCAAGATGAAGTTGTCGAAAAATTATTGAGCCTAGGAGCAATAAAAACATTTGAAGGTATATTGGAAGCAAAATTTTATGATTATGAGGATAAGTATTTATCACAAGCAGGAAAAGTTTTAAGATTAAGGAAAGAAGGAAATGAAAGTTTTTTAACATTAAAACAAAATTTTGATATGAGTAAAGTTAAAATATGTGATGAAATAGAAACTGAAATATCAAATGCAGAAGAAATAAAAATAATTCTATTATCACTAAAATTACAACCACTAAAAACAACAAAAAAGAAAAGAATAAGTTACAAAATTCAAAATACAAAGTTTGAATTTGATGAATATTTAGAAGAATTTAGTAACATTCCTATATTATTAGAGATAGAGACTCCAAACATTGAAAAAATTTATGAATGGGCAGAAAAATTAGGATTCTCAAAAGAAGATTGTAAACCATGGGGATTCAATAAATTAGTTAAGTATTATAAAAAATAATGTTTGGAAATGTATATTAATTATTATATATTTTTTTAGATATAATCAATATGCCAAATTTAGACAGAATATTGCTTCAAAAAATAGTTTCGTTTGAATTTTAAAACAAAAATCTTAACTCATAATATCTATGGATTTTCAATTTTCAATTTTCTACCCTTCTTTGCAAGCATAATAACACAACTTCTTTCATCTTCAGCACCAACTTCATAATCAATTGCTTCATCTCCTTCATTTTCAGGTGTCTTATTCACTTCCTTAAGAAGTTTAATCCCAAATTCTCTAACCTCTTCAAACCAAGGTTGTTTATCATATCCCATTCTTTCTCTAGAATATCCAACACTTTTGAATCCCTTAACATGAACAAAATCAGGACTAGCTCTACGAATTAATTTGGCATATTCACTCAAATGTTCATCTTTCATATTGTTCATTGAATTTAAAGCAGGAGTATCACCCTGACCTTCTTTTACCAACGTTAATCTAATAACACGACGAACTTTTTTATCCAAATCATGAATAACATCTAATGTTTTTAAAAATCTCTCCCAACAATCCACATAACAAGAATTATGCCACTTCTTAAATAATTCTTTATTGGAAGCATTAGTCGAAACCGTAATTTGTGTAGGAAATTCCTCTTTTTTAAAATTTTTAATAACATCAGCATTCTGACCATTAGTAACTAAAAAACTAATAGCACCCCTACGACGAATCTCTGTGAACATCTCACCAATTCTAGGATACAAAGTTGGTTCACCAGATAAAGACATTGTAAATAAATTTGGAGTTTTTGCCTCTTCTAATAATTTTTTATCTACTTTTTTATTTCCACCAAAACCTTCAAGTAATTCTTTCCTTTTTTCAATAATACCATCTAAAATTTCAACAGGATCATCAACTGTTCCTATATCAAGACCCAAATTAAGTTCAATAGGACGCCAACAATGGACACAAGCATTTTCACACCACATAACAGATGGAGTCATTTGACAACAACCAGCAGTTTTAACTCCATAAAATTTTTCTTTCCAACAAACACCTTCACCACGAAGAGCATTTTTAGTCCATCTACAAATTTGAACAGCAGAATGATTACCAACAATTCTATATTGCATTTTTTCTAATTTTATTTTAAGATCTTCAGGTAACATAAAATAAAAAAAGAACAAACAGTTTTAAACTTAACCAAAACATAATTCACAAATTAAAACAATCTAACAAACCAATAACCCATCATGACAACTAATATAGCAAGTATTGCTCTACCCATAATTCTAGTTAAAATCTTGGTAGTTTTCTCACCAAAGAACTTATCCATAGCAAGTTCAAAGAATCTACCACCATCCAAAATGCCCCAAGGAAGCATATTAAACAATGCAACTAAAATATTGATAATCATAACCCACCATAACAAGTGATAAATGAAATAAACAAAATCTTCATTCCAAGTAGTTTCATAATTAATAGAACTATCTTTAAATCCCATCAGAGTAGTCAAAAATCGCTTAAGAGTACTAGATTTATCTAAACTCTGAGTATTTCCAACACCCAAATATGCTTTCTCAGAATCTACAGGATGCTCTCCTAAAATAATATCATAAGATGTTTCATTTTCATCAATAAGAGTATGAATAACAACTTTATCATTAGGTTTATATTTAGCCAACGCTACAGCCAAATCGGATTGTTCAGAAATTTTAACATCATCAACACCAACAATAATTCCTACTAAGCCAGCTCTAAAGGCAGACGTGTTATCATAAGCAAAGAAATTATCTTGAGTACTAAATTTATCAAGCATTTCAATATCTAAAAAGTAATCAGCCTCAGCAGTACTAATAATTCCATATTCACCCATTTGAGAAATATTAGTAATATCAGCAGTATTCAATTGACTAATGCTATATGTATTGAAAACATATCCAGCAGGAGAAAAACTAATAGCAAAGAAACCAATGTAAAGTAAATAGAAAATAATAGCAGTTAAAGTATTAGCAAAAACACCAGCACCCAAAACACTCATCTGATTAAATCGACTTTTTTTCTTGAAACTTTTATCATCTTGTTCAACAAAGGCACCAGGAATAGGTCCCAAAAATACAATACCAGTAGACTTAATTTTTGTCTTACTATACCTCATAAAAATACCATGAGAAAACTCATGAACCAATCCAACAATCGAAATAGCAATCAAAAAATATACAAAATAAAAAGGAGGAAACATGCTCTCCATTCCAAATAATTGAGGGAAATATGGAATTAATGGAGCAATAGGAGGTGCCTTAATTATCTCACTAAGTTCAGGGATTGTGATATAATTCCAAGCACTCTGAATTAACATCGCAATCATCGCAATCATTAAAACAAAACCTAAAATAACAACAGCATATCTCGCTACACCAATAACCTTATGAAACTTATCATCAATAGTTTTCATTGACTTAGTTCCCCATTGAGTATGATAAGTAAACATTACACCCTCTCTTTTAACATTCTTCTTATTTTTATACAAAAGTAAGCTAATAACTAAAGTAAACACAATCATAAATACAATATCATAAACAATAAAACTTACCATAATCACCTAACCAAAGGAACAAAATCTTTTTTATAAACTTGTCTATTAAAATTAAAGATATTCTATAAAATATTAGAAATTAGTTGTCAGAAATTTAACTTAGTTCTTCATCATTTCTTTAGAATCTAAAGTCATCTGAAGCTCTTCATCATTTCTTTAGAATCTAAAGTCATCTGAAGCTCTTCATCAGTTGGAATAATAAATATCTTAATTTTGGAATTTTCACTAGAGATTTCTCCTTTAAAATTAGAATTATTTTTTTCTTCATCAATCTCAGCACCAATAAAACCTAAATGTTTTACTAAACAGTTTCTAACAACAGAACCCTTTTCACCAATACCAGCAGTAAAAATAATAGCATCAACACCATTCAATTCAGCGATATAAGAACCAACAATTTGAACCAATCTATTACAAAACAAATTCATAGCACGATGAGCACCCTCATCATCTTTCTCCATAGCTTCTTCAATATCTCTCATATCATTAGAAATTTCAGAAACACCCAAAAGACCAGACTTCTTATTCAAAAGATTCTCAATTTCTTTAGCACTTAATTTTTCTTTTTCCATAACATAAGAAATAATAGCAGGATCAATAGACCCAGAACGAGTTCCCATCATCAAGCCATCCAGTGGAGTCATACCCATTGAAGTGTTAACACTCTTTCCACCAATACTAGCACAAATACTAGCTCCATTACCTAGATGACAAGAAATAATTTTAGCATCATCCTTATTCAAAATTTTCATAGCTTCATTAATAACATATTTATGACTAGAACCATGAAAACCATATTTTCTTACACCATGTTTCTTATACCAATTATAAGGTACTGGATATAAATAAGCACTCTCAGGCATAGTCTGATGATAAGCCGTATCAAAAACACAAAAATGCTTAACAGAATCAGGTAGAAGATCTCTCATGATTTTAATACCTTCAATATTAGGTGGATTATGCAAAGGTGCAAGAGGTGTATTTTTCTCAAGTTCTTTAACAATTTCATCATTAACTAAAATAGTGGATTTAAAATTCTCTCCGCCATGAACAATCCTATGTGAAACAAATTCAATATCATTCAATAATTCCTTTTCTTTTAACAAATCAATAACGTGACTAAAAGCATCTCTATGATTTAACATACTAATATCATCATTAACAATTTTCTTCCCACCAAACTTAGTTTTCATAATAGCGTCTTCACTACCAATTTTCTCGCACAAACCAGAAATAACAACACTTTCATCATTAAAAACGCTAAACTTAAGCGAACTCGACCCAGTATTGATAACTAAATTTTTCATATAAATTAATTTTCTCATAGGTTTAAAAGACTATCGATTTTAAGATAAGTTTTCCAAAAATTTATATACTAAAATCCCCATCTAACAAAATGAAGAAAGAGAGGTTCTTAGAATCAAGTATATTTAACAATAAAAAGAAAATAGTCCTATTAATAATATTAATATCAATAATACTAATAACAATCTTTTTAACAATTTTCAGTTATCAAAAATGTGATAACTGGGAATGCTTTAACTCAAACTTACAAAAATGCAAACGAACAAAATTTGCAGGTGGAACAGATATTTTATTTGGATATACAATACAAGGGAAAATGGAAGATATCTGTAAAGTTAATGTAATATTATTAGAAGGTCAACTAAATACTCAAGACACACTAAAATTAAAAGGAAAAGAAATGATATGTGACATACCATCTGGAATTAAAATGCTCCCAGAATCAGACCTATCACAATGCCACGGAGAATTAAAAGAAAATTTACAAGAACAAATAATAAACGATTTACATAACTATATTATACAAAATTTAGGACAAGTTAATGGAGTCTTAACAGCTCCACTAAATAACACAAACTAATCTTATGGAAATACGATTCGGACCATCTGGCTTAGGACCAGTTAAAAATGCAATAGAAAATTTAGAAAGATATGCAAAGCTAGGATTAACTGCATGTGAGATTGCATTTACATATGGAGCATACATAAAAAAGGAAGACGCAATCAAAATAGGAGAAGTTGCAAAAAAATTGAACATCAAACTTTCAATTCACGGTCCATACTTTGTAAATTTAAATTCTAAAGAACCAGAAAAAATAGAAGCCTCAAAAAAAAGAATACTAAAGTCATGTGAAATAGGAAACTATCTAGGTGCAGAACAAATTGTCTTTCATTCGGGATTCTATTCAGGGATGGACAAAGAAGAAACATATCAAAATATTAAAATTCAAATAATAGAATTATTAAAAGAAGTGAAGAAAAACAAATATAATGTAAAAATATCACCAGAAGTAATGGGGAAAATAAATGTATTTGGATCAATAGATGAGATTTCAAGATTAGTAAAAGAGACAGGCTGCTCATTCACAATAGATTTTGCTCATATACTAGCAAGATACAAAGAAACAAAATTCAAAGAAGTAATTGAATCATTCCCACAAAAAGAATGGCACTGTCATTTTTCAGGAATTGAATATGGAGATAAAGGTGAAAAAAAACATATCAATACAAAAGAATCAGAATTTCTAGATTTACTAGATAATATATCAAAACTAGATAAAAAGATCACAATAATTAATGAATCTCCACAATCAACAGAAGACAGTGTATTGGGTCTAAAATTATATAACAACTAATTTTTCTTAATCTTTTTCTCTTCAGATTTTTCATTTTTTCTCTCTTGCTTCTCTTTCTTTAACTTCTTAACTTCAGCCTTATCATGTTTTTCTTCTTCAAGCATTCTCTTTCTTAAATCATCTATTCTCTCCAGGATATTTTTAGCCTTATTTGGATTGTCTCGAGTCGCATTAAGAACAAAAAGAATTTTTCTTAATATATCATCATAACTTTCTCTCTTACTCTCTCTCAATTTTTCAAGTCTTTCCTTAGTTTCTTTTTGTAGTTTTATTGTTGTAATTGCCATATCTTGTTGTTCCTTTGATTTACGATAAAAAGTATACGCAGGTATACCTTTTAAGGTTTTTTATCATTCCTTAATTACGACAGAACAACAATGTTTATAAACCTTTTTCATTATTAAAGAATAACTAAATTATTATGAAAAACAAAATGAAAAGTCAAAAACTTTTAATTCCAGTCTTCGCGATTGTAGTTTTATGTATGGTTAGTTTTGTATCTGCAAGTGACTTAGCAAACGTTGCAACACTTACAACAGAGTTTAATGATGTTACATTAGGTTCTGGAGTAGACCTTGTAATCGATAGTGATGCCGAAGTTGAAGTTATTTTCACAGCTATTAAAGATGCATCTGATGTTGAAGTTGAAGTTGAAGTAATGGATGAATCCGACACAATATATGTTGGTGATATTATTACTGGTAAAACTTATAGAAAAACTTTATCTTTAGAATCTTTAACAGGTATTGATGAATTAACAGAGCAGTATACATTTTATGTATCTGTTTTCAACAATGTAGATAAAACAGAATTAAGTTATACAATAACAGTACAGCGAGAGTCTTATGAATTAAGTATATTGTCTGCTGACTATTCAACACAAGTTTTAGCTGGGGATGTATTTCCAGTATCTGTAGTTTTAAAGAACATCGGATACCACAGAGCTGATGACGTGTATGTTGAAGTAAGTATTCCCGAATTAGCAATATCTACACGAGGTTACGTTGGTGATCTTGTCCCATTAGATGATGTTGAGGACGAAGAAGATAGTCAAGAAGCAACAGTTTATTTAGAAGTTCCTGAATCTGCAGACGCAGGTGTTTACACAGTAGTTGTAAAAGCTTACGACAGAGACGGAGAGACAGAAGCTGTAGTTCAAAAGCTAATCAGTATAACTGAGACAGCTGCTACAAGAATTATCGCCCCTGATGGAAATCAAGATTTGACTGCTGGCGAAAGTGCTACATATGAAGTTGTTGTAATTAATAATGGAGACAATGTAAAAACTGTCCCATTAGTAACAGTTTCTGGTAGTGCATTAGTAGTAAGTGCACCTGCACTTGTTACAGTAAATCCACACAGCTCTGAAACAGTTGCTATTACAGTAGCTCAATCAGAAGATGCTGAAGTTGGAACTTACACATTCACAGCAGACATAAATGGAAAACAAGTAGTTATGACAGCAAATGTTGTTGGAAAAGGCTCAATGTCTAATTCAATGGTTGCTTTAACAGCAGTCCTAGCAATAATCTTTGTTGTATTACTTGTTGTTCTAGTAGTCTTGATCTCTAAGAAAGATAAGCCTGTAGAAGACGTTGAAACAAGTTATTACTAATTTAACTTATTCGTATAATTGGGATTTTTTTATTTCCCTTTTTTTTTATTTTTTTTTATTAATATTTATTTTCTCTTGTTAGTCTGGAAAATATTTTCTTGTAAAATACGATTTTTACTTAACCTTTTAAGTCTCTAAACATAATTATTACTATGGTAAGAGATAAAGTTAATTTCGGAATTATAAACATAGATAAACCAACAGGCCCAACGAGTTTCTCAGTTTCAAACTATGTAAGAAGAGATTTGAGCCTAAAAAAAGCATCACATCTTGGAACACTTGACCCAAAAGTAACCGGAGTTTTACCAATCACTCTAGGCAGGGCATGTCGACTTTCAGGATTTTTTATGAATCATGATAAAACCTATATTGGAATTTTACATACTCACAAAGAACAAAACATAAAAGATTTACAAAAACGAATTAACAAAAGTTTTCTAGGAAAAATAACTCAAACACCACCACATAAAAGCGCCGTAAAACGAGCTCCAAGAATTCGTGAAGTTTTCCAATGGGAATTATTAGAGGTAGGACAGCATATACCGAATATAGAAAATGAATTATCAGACATTAAAATTTCATCATCCAATATTTCCGTAGGCAAAGAATTTCTCTTTGTTTCAAAAGTAGAGGGAGGAACATACATAAGAAAACTATGTAGTGATCTAGGTGAAGAAATTGGTGGTGCACATATGGCAGAGTTAAGAAGAACGAAAGCAGGAATATTTGACGAAACAAAAATGTATACACTAAATGAGTTCAAAGAAGCAATAGAAGATTATAAAAAAGGAAAAGTCGCAAAAATTGAATCAATGATAACACCAGCAGATGAAGCTATAAAAAAAGTTATGCCAACAATTCAAATAAAAAAAGATGCAGTAAAAGAATTATACAAAGGATTAGCACCAAGAAAAGATCAATTTGAGAATCCAAAGGAATTTGAAGATTTTCCAGAAAACCAAACTTTCGCAATATTTTCAGAATCAACATTTATAGAAATCGCACAGAAAATCACAACAGAATACAGAATAGCAAAACCATTGTTTGTTTATAATTAGATTTAAAGTAAGATAGCGCCCATACCGAACACTTCTTCTCAATATATACACAAAACTACATCAATATTTATATAACATTTTTTCTTTCAGTTAACATGGAATCTTCAGATGGAACTATGCCACCCGCAATTAATCAAGATGATTTCTTAACAGAAGCAAAATCTTTCTTTGAAATGAACCGAAGTCAAATCGGTGGAGTTGTAAAACAAGGTGAAAGAGTCGTAGAAATAGATTTCCAAGAGTTCTCAGAATTTGCACCAGAAATATCTGAACAATTAATAGAAAGACCAGAAGAAACAGTCCAACTTTTAGAATTGGCCTTAGAAGAATTAGAATGGGCTCCAAACAATGCAAGAGTTAGATTTACGAGTATTTCAACATTACAAGAACTTCACATCAGAAATATCCGAGCTAAACATTTAGGGAAAATGATTAGTATAGAAGGAATCGTAAGAAAAGCATCAGAAGTAAGACCATTAGTAACAAACGCAAAGTTTGAATGTCCATCTTGTGGAACAATAATATCCGTTTTACAAATAGATAAAAAATTCAAAGAACCAAGTAGATGTTCATGTGGACGAAGAGGAGGATTCAAACTTTTAGATAAAGATATGGTAGATGCTCAAGCATTAACAATAGAAGAAGCTTCAGATGACCTAAACGGTGGAGAACAACCTAAAAGAATGAGCGTTTTTCTAAAAGAAGATTTAGTAGATCCAAAAATGGAGATGAGAACAACACCAGGTAGTCGTGTAAAAATTATCGGAATTTTAAAAGAAATTGCACTTTCATCATCAGCAGGAGCAATGCTTACAAGATTTGACTTAGCAGTTGAAGCAAATAATTTAATTCCAATGGAAGAAAGTTTTGAAGATATTAATATTACAGATGAAGATGAACGAGCAATTAAAGAATTAGCAGCAGATCCACATTTAATAGATAGAATGGTTAAGAGTATCGCACCATCAATATGGGGACATAATAACGTAAAACGAGCCTTAACATTACAACTTTTTGGTGGAGTAAAAAAAATAAGAGGTGATAATACAAGTATGAGGGGAGATATTCATATATTATTAGTAGGTGATCCAGGTGTTGCAAAATCCGTAATGTTAGGTTATATCTCAAAAACAGCACCAAAAGCAAGATATATTTCAGGTAAATCTTCAACAGGTGCTGGTATCACAGCAACAGTTGTAAAGGACGATTTGTTAAAGGGGTGGAGTCTAGAGGCCGGTGCAATGGTTTTGGCAAATAAGGGAATAGTTTGTATTGATGAATTTGATAAGATGGACGAAGAAGATAGAAGTGCAATGCATGAAGCAATGGAACAACAAACTGTAACAATCGCAAAAGCAACCGTTCAAGCAACTCTAAGAGCTCAAACTTCAGTTTTAGCAGCAGCCAATCCAAAATATGGACGATTTGATCCAACCCAACCTATTCCAAAACAAGTAAATTTAGTTCCTTCATTACTAAGTCGTTTCGATGCAATTTTCATTATGAGAGATATTCCTAAACGAGATAGAGACGAGGCAATTGCAATGCATGTACTAAGAGAACATAAACAAGAATTAAAACCAGAAGTAATAGAGAGAGATTTCCTAAGAAAATATATTTCTTACACAAAACAAAAATACAAACCCACACTAACTGACGAAGCTATTTTCGCAATAAAAGAATTTTATGTGGGATTAAGGTCTCAAGCATACGGAGATGAAAATGGAATAAAAGCAATTCCAATCGGAGCAAGACAGCTAGAAGCACTAGTAAGATTATCAGAAGCACATGCAAGGATGAGACTAAGTAAAACAGTCGAGATAAAAGATACAGCAATTGCAATAGATGTAGTAAAAAGCTATTTATTAGAAGTAGGACTAGACGAAGAAACAAATCAAATTGATATAGATAAATTAAGCGGGAATTCAGCATCTAAAAGAAACAAAATAAGCATAGTAAGAGAAACCATTGAAGAATTAGCAAAACGATTAGGAAAACAAATTCCACTAGAAGAACTAGAATCCGCACTAGAAGGAAAAATGACAAAAATCAATATTGAAGAATCCATAGAAAAACTATTGAAGTCTGGAGACTTATTCAAACCCAAAAGAGGGTATTTACAAAAAATGTAAGATTGTGGAGTAATGATATCAATTTTATTTATTTCTCTTTCAAACCACTATTTCCAATCATAAAAATATTTAAATAATATCTCCGCTTTATACAAATATAGATATATTTGAGAATATAAGACTTTGTAAAAACTGCGATAAAAAAAAGACAAAAAATTTATTCAAAAGAATAATTTTAATCTTAGAGAATAAAAATGTCTAAATTGCTCAAATAAAATCTTACATCCAGAAGACTTAAAAGACTATGAAGATTTTCAGAAGATGAAAGATAGACAGTTCAAAATAAATACGATGGTAAATATATGTATCAAAAGTACAGATAGATTATCATTACGATTTTAATATGGCAAAACCAAAAGAAAACAATCTAAAATTAAGAGTAGTAGAAGCACTACAAGACGATGCGTATAAAGGAATCGCAAGAATAGACCCATCTCTAATGGGAAAATTAGGATTAGATAGAGGAGATATTATTTTAATAAAAGGCGATAAAACAACACATTCAATAGTAGATTATGGATATCCTGCAGACAGTGGAGAAAATATTATAAGAATTGATGGAATAACAAGAAAAAATGCCAAGACAGGAATAGGAGATTTTGTAACAATAGAAAAAGCTCATATAGCAGAAGCAAAAAAAATAACAATTGCACCAACTCAACAAGGAATGATGGTTAAAGGAGACCCTGAGGCATTAAAAGCAGGAATGCTAGGAAAACCAGTTAGTAAAGGTGATATTTTAGTAATTGGTGGGACACAAAAAAGAAAAGATATTATGAGTGGAGATGTTGGTGATTTATTTGGAGATATATTTAATCAAATGGGACTTGGAACACCAATGGGAATGGGAATGAAACAAATTCGTTTTATAGTTGTCTCAACAAATCCAAATCAACCTTGCCTAATAACAGAAAAAACAGAAATTAATCTAAGTAATAAAGCAATAGATATTCAAAACAAAAATATTTCAAATATAACATACGAAGATATCGGAGGACTAAGAGAAGAGGTTAAAAAAGTAAGAGAGATGGTTGAACTTCCATTAAAAAGACCAGAAATATTTGCAAGATTAGGAATAGAACCACCAAAAGGAGTCTTATTATACGGTCCACCAGGAACAGGTAAAACACTTTTAGCAAGAGCAGTAGCAAATGAATCAGAAGCAAATTTCATTGTAATAAATGGACCAGAAGTAATGAGTAAATTTTATGGAGAATCAGAAAAGAAAATAAGAGAGATTTTTGAAGATGCACAAAAAAATTCACCATCAATAATTTTTATAGATGAAATAGATGCAATTGCTCCAAAAAGAGAAGAAGGAAATGGAGAAGTAGAAAAAAGAGTAGTATCTCAATTATTAACAATGATGGACGGTTTACAATCACGAGGAAAGGTTATTGTAATTGGTGCAACAAATAGATTAAATGCAGTTGATCCAGCATTAAGAAGACCCGGAAGATTTGATAGAGAAGTAGAATTATCAATTCCAGACAAAGAAGGAAGATTACAAGTTTTAAAAATTCACACAAGAAATATGCCATTAACAAGATCAGTTAATTTAGTTGAATTAGCAAACAAAACCCACGGATTCGTTGGAGCAGATTTAGAAGCATTAACAAAAGAAGCTGCAATGTCAGTATTAAGAAGAAATGTTCATAAATTTAATTTAGAAGACGACAAAGAAATTTCAAAAGAAGTTTTAGACGAATTAAGAATTACAAAAAACGATTTTCAAGAAGCATTAAAAAGTGTTAGACCATCAGCAATGAGAGAAGTTCTGGTTGAAACACCAGATACAAAATGGGATGATATTGGTGGAATAGAATCAGTAAAGCAAGATTTACGTGAAGCTGTTGAATGGCCATTAAAATATCCTTCAAGTTTTTCAAGAATGGGAATACGACCACCAAAAGGAGTTTTATTATACGGTCCACCAGGAACTGGTAAAACATTATTAGCAAAAGCAGTTGCAAATGAATCAGAGTCAAATTTTATACAAGTAAAAGGTCCATCATTATTATCAATGTGGGTTGGAAAATCAGAAGAAGGAGTCAGAAAGATTTTTGAAAAAGCAAGACAAGTCTCTCCATGTGTAGTCTTTTTTGATGAAATTGATTCATTAGCAGGAAGAAGAGGCGCAGCAGCAGGTGGTGGAAAAGTTACTGAAAGCGTATTAAATCAAATGCTAGCAGAAATGGATGGAATAGAAGATTTATCAAATGTAATTATAATTGGTGCAACAAATAGACCAGACATATTAGATCCTGCTTTACTTCGTCCAGGTCGATTTGATAGAATTGTTTATGTGGATGTTCCAGATAAAGAAGGAAGACAACAAATCTTTGAAATACATACAAAAAATATGCCAATAAAAGGAAAGAAGAATATAATCATAACTTTATCAGAAGATACAGAAGGTTATACTGGGGCAGATATTGAAAGTTTATGTAGAGAAGCTGCAATGTTAGCACTAAGAGAAAATATTGATAGCACTGAAGTTTTAAATAGACATTTTACAAAAGCAATGGAAAGAGTATCACCAAGTGTAAGCAAGCACGATCAAGAAGTCTATAGACAAATAGAACAAAAATATTTGAGAAGTGCAAAAGCTGCATTATCAGAAAAAAGTAATAGTTATTTAGGTTAAATTTCAGAATTATTTTTTTTGTAAATATAAATTAATAATAAAAATTAATCTAAATTTTCAAGTTCTTTAAATAATTGTTTTTCTTTTTTAGATAAGCTTTTAGGAGTTTTTACTTTGATAGTAATAAACTGATCACCAGTCATATAGTGAGAGACATTTCTAATTCCTTTTCCCTTTAATCTTAAAATAGCTTCAGATTGTGTCGCAGCAGGAATTTTTATTTTTGTTTCACCTTTCAAGGTTGGTATCTTAATATTGCATCCTAATGCAGCCTGTGAAAAACTAATATCGTAATTCATATAGATATTATCGCCCTCTCTTTGAAAGATTTTATGAGGTTTTACTCCAATTATTAATAATAAATCTCCACTAATCCCATTAGGAACTTCATTTCCAGATTGTGAAACTCTAAGAACTTGCTCATCATCAATCCCAGCAGGAATCTCTATACTCATTTTAACTTTCTTATTAACAATCCCTCTTCCATTACATTTTTGACAAGGTTCCTTAGGAATTTTTCCTTTTCCATTACAATCAGGACACGTACTTGTCTGTCTAAAAACACCGAATGGAGTTCTCTGTTCAATATTAACTTTACCTTGGCCATTACATCTACCACATTTAACAACATTGCCATCTTTAGCACCACTACCATTACATGTTTCACAAATAACATCTTTTTTTATTTCAATTTCTTTATCAATACCAAATGCAGCCTCTTCAAATTTAATATTCAATCTATATTGTAAATCTCTACCAACATTTTGTCTTCTAGCCGAAGATCTTCCACCACCAAAAAAACCATTTCCAAAAACATCATCAAACATACTAGAGAAATCTCCTCCCTGAAATGGATTCCCTTGACTATATCCTTGCTGACCAAATGGATTATTTCCTACAGAATCATATTGACTTCTTTTTTTATCATCACCTAAAATAGAATATGCTTCACTAATTTCTTTAAATTTATGTTCATAATCTTCTTTCTTATCTTCAGGTGCTATATCAGGATGGTATTTTAATGCTAATTTTTTATAAGATTTCTTAATAGTTTCTTTATCATCAGATTGTTTTACTCCAAGAATTTCATAATAATCTTTATTTGCCATAAGTTTATTCAATTATCTCATTATTTAAGGTTTATCAAAAAAGTTTATTCGTCTTTCTTTTTTTCTTCATTATTCTCTTCAACAACTTCAGCTTCTTCGATACCATCATCTTTAGAATCCTCTGCACCAGTCTCTTCGTTGGCTTGATTTTGATACATCTTTGTTCCAATCTCTTGAGCAACTTTCTGCAATTCTTCTAATTTTGCTTTAATATCATTAGTATTATCTTTTATTAATAATTCTTTTAAATCAGCAATTTCTTTCTCAACTTTAGTCTTAGTCTCTTCATCAATTTTTTCCTTATATTCATTAAGCATTTTTTCAGTTGTATAAATTAAAGATTCAGCATTATTTTTCACTTCAATAGCTTCTTTTCTCTTTGTATCTTCTTCTTTATTCTTTTCAGCTTCATTAAGCATTTTTTCAATTTCTTCTTTACTTAATCCAGAGCCACCAGTAATAGTAATTTTTTGTTCTTTACCAGTTCCTAAATCTTTAGCAGAAACATTAACAATACCATTAGCATCAATATCAAAAGTAACTTCAATTTGAGGAACTCCTCTTGGTGCAGGTGGAAGACCAATTAAATCAAATCTACCAAGTGATTTATTATCATTAGCCATTTCTCTTTCACCCTGTAAAACATTAATTGTAACAGCAGGTTGATTATCAGAAGCAGTAGAAAATATTTGACTTTTCTTTGTAGGAATAGTAGTATTCTTCTCAATTAAAGGAGTTTTAATACCACCCAAAGTTTCAATTCCAAGTGTTAATGGTGTGACATCTAATAATAATACATCTTTAACATCTCCACCTAAAATACCTCCTTGTATAGCAGCTCCTAAAGAAACAGCTTCATCAGGATGAACAGATTTATCAGGTGTAAGACCAGTAATCTTTTTAATCAAAGTTTCAACTTTAGGAATTCTAGTACTTCCACCAACAAAAATAACTTTATCAATTTTATCCAATTTAGCATCCTTAATCGCTTGTTTAGTAGGACCTTTCAATTTATCAAAAATAGGATCACAAATCTCTTCAAATTTTGCTCTTGTTAAAGTAATATCTAAATGTTTAGGGCCAACATTGTCAGCAGTAATATATGGAATATTGATTTTACTTTGTTGAGTAGAACTTAATTCAATTTTTGCTTTTTCAGCAGCATCTTTCAATCTCTGTAATGCAACTAAATCTTCTCTCAAATCAATTCCATTAGTTTTCTTAAATTCTTTAGCTAAATATTGTATAATTTCTTCATCAATATCATCTCCACCTAAATGATTATTACCACTAGTAGATTTTACTTCGAAAAGACCATCTCCTAATTCTAAAACAGAAACATCAAAAGTTCCACCACCAAAATCAAATACCAAAATATTATGAGCATGTGATTTAGTCATACCATAAGCTAATGCTGCAGCCGTTGGTTCATTAACAATTCTTTTAACATCTAAACCTGCAATTTTACCAGCATCTTTAGTAGCTTGTCTTTGAGCATCCTCAAAATAAGCAGGAACTGTAATTACAACATCTTTAACTTCATGACCTAAATAATTCTCAGCATCTTTTTTTAATTTTTGTAATATCATAGCAGAAATTTGCTCAGGACCATATTCTTTTCCATCAACTTGAATTTTTTTATTTTCTCCCATATGTCTTTTTATACTTCTAATAGTATTCTTTGGGTTAGCAATAGCTTGTCTTCTGGCAACTTCTCCAACTAAAATTTCTCCATTATTAATAGAAACCACACTAGGAGTAGTATTATTTCCTTCAGCATTTGGTATAATCTTGGGTTTTCCACCTTCAAGTACGCTCACAGCTGAAAAAGTTGTTCCTAAATCAATTCCAATAATTTTACTCATTTTTAATCTCCATAGCTTTGCTAATTTTAACTTTAGATGTCCTTATAACTTTATGGTTTAATAAATATCCTTTTTGTAATTCTTCTAAAATTTTATTATCTTCCTTTCTATCTTCTTTCATTAATGCCTCATGGAACAAAGGATTAAAATCACCTTTTGTCTCAATTGTTTCTAACCCTTTCTTTTCAAGTAATGAATATAATTCTGAATAAATCATTTTAACACCATCATCTTCACTATATTTTAAAGATAATTCAAAATTATCTAGTACATCCAATAAATCAACAATTAAACTTTCTTCAGCATATTTTACAATTTCAAATTTTTCCTTTTCAGTCCGTTTTCTAAAATTATCAAATTCAGCTTGAAGTCTTTGTAAACTTTCAAAATACTCTTTTTCTTTACTTCCTTCTTTGATTTCTTCAGTTTTTTTAGCTTTAGTTTCCATTTATTATTCCTACCTGTTGACCTTAAATCAACCAGATAGTTTACTTAAACTCAACAGGTATTTAAAGGTTTCGATTATCAAAATAATATTCAGAAGATTTAAAATTTATTAGAAGGATAGATAGTTTTAAGACTTTATGAATAGTTCTATAATTATGGATAACTTTAAAGAAATAACCATTATAGATTTGGTTGATGAAACTGAATGTGAATTAAATGAAAAAATCAAATCATTTTCGAATAGTTTAGGAATGTTCAACAAAAGAGATAAAGAAAAATCATGTTTTAGAATTTTTGTAAATTTATTAAAAGCAAAAAACCCAATTTCATCAGATGAAATTGCAGAAAGATCAAGATTATCACGAGCAACAGTAATTCATCATATAACAAAATTAAGAGATTCCGGAATTGTCATAAAAAAACAAACTGGTTACACACTCAAAACAAGAAGCCTAGAAGAATTAACAAATGAAATAGAAAAAGATATATTTCAAACATTAGAAAGATTAAAAAAGATATCAAGACAAATAGACAGAGAATTAGAAGACGAATTTTGGTAAAAAAAATACTTCAAGAAATTATCTAATATAAAAAATTAAAGTTTTCCAATTAAATCTATTCCAGGTTTTAAAGTATCATCACCACTCTGCCAATTAGCAGGACAAGCTCTACCAGGATTTTTTCTAGAATAAATCATTGCTTTTATTTTTCTTACTAATTCTGTTGCATTTCTTCCAACACGATCATCAATAGCTTCCATAAATTTGATAATACCGTCAGGGTCAATAACAAAGGTTACTCTATCTGCAACACCTTCGTTCTCTCTTAAAACATCATAAGCATTTGATATTTCATGACTAGGATCAGCAAGCATAGGGAAATTTATTTTACCAACTTTAGGAGAAGTCTCATGCCATGCAGCATGAATAAAATGAGTATCAGTTGATATACTTAAAACTTCAACACCCATTAATTTCAACTCATCATATTTTTCAGCCATATCTTCTAATTCAGTTGGACAAACAAATGTAAAATCAGTCGGATAAAAAAACAAAACAACAAAATTACCTTTATAGTCATCCAAAGAAATTTCTTTAAACTCATCATTCAAAAAAGAATTTGCTTTAAATTTCGGAGCAATACTATTTAGTTTTAACATAATATAATATAAGAAAATATCTTTAAATACATTTTATTTTCAATTCTTCCATAAGGAAAGCAATTTCTTCCGAAGAATGTTCTATATTTTTAGAGATAGTTGCTGCTCCACAATGCCCAGAATCTTTTCTAACTAAAAGAAGTATTGGTTTTTTATCTGAACTAACTTCTTGTAATCTAGCTACCATTTTTAATGCATGCATTGGAGCTATTCTTGAATCATTTTTACTTGTAGTAATTAACATAGCAGGATAATTAGTATTTGTTTTAATATTATGATAAGGAGAATACTTGTAAAGATATTCAAATTGTTTTGAATTTTCAGAGTTCCCATATTCAGTTACCCATATATTTCCAAAACCAAACTTATGATATCTTAACATATCTAGCAGTGGAACTGCACAATTAACGGCCTTAAATAATTCTGGTCTTTGTATGGTAACTGCACCAACAAGTAATCCACCATTACTTGCTCCAGAAATTGCCAATTTTTTAGGAGAAGTATAATTTTTATTAATTAACCATTCTGCAGCTGCAATAAAATCATCAAAACTATTTTGTTTTTTATCTAATTTACCTGATTCATACCATTTTTTACCATATTCTCCACCTCCTCTTAAATTTGGTATTGCAATCACCCCTCCTGCTTCTAGCCATGTGACATATTCAGGAGAGAAATAAGGCACCTGAGAATCATCAAACCCTCCATATCCCGTTAATAAGATTGGGTTCTTCCCATCTTTTTTTTTATTTTTATTAATTAAAAGAAACATTGTAATTTTGGTTCTATCTTTTGATTTATATTCAACTTGTTTAGTACTAAAAGAATTAATATTAAGATTATTTTGTGGCCTGAAAAATAAATCAAGTTTATTCTTATCAAAATTATATTTATAAGTTTCATATGGGATTAAAAAAGATTGAAACATAACCCAAATATCTGGTTTAGAGAAACATCCTTCAACATATCCACTACCAATGCCAGGGAATTTTAAATCCTTAATATATTTTCCTTTCAAAGAAAAAATTTTAATTTTAGAATATGCTTTATGAAGATAATTTAAATATAAATTACCTGCAATAAGACTAAATGTGTCAAGTCTATCTTTAGACTCTACTATTAATTCTTTCCAGTTTTCTCTTTCTGGTTTATTAATATTTGTAACAAAAATTTTACCATTTGGTGCTTCTAAATCTGTTTTAATAAGTATTTTATTTGTTATTATCCTAACTTCGTAATCTGCATCAAACCCTTCGATTATAGGAATTATTTTATCAGAATCAATATTCTTAAAATAAACTTCACTTTTACCATAGATATTTCTACGAAATATAACATAATTTCCATCTTCACTAACTCTAGCTGTATGATGATATTCTTTTTTATTTTTATGAAAAAAGATTTTTTTATCTTTCGATGATGAAGTTCCTAATTTATGAAAATAAACATCTTCCCAATAATACTCTTCACCTTTCTTTACCTGTCCCTCAATTGGTTTTCTCGAATAATAAAATCCAGAGTTGTCATGAAGCCAAGAAATACTTCTTTGCTTCCATCCAGTTACAGAATCTTTCAATATTTTTTTTGTTTCTACATTCATTATGTAAATTTTAGGATTTTCACGCCCACCCTTATCTTTTCCAAATACTAAATATTTTCCATCAGCAGAAGGAGCTCTGAATGTTAAAGATTTCTCTTCTGTCCATTTATTAGGATTGATTAATTCTATTTTCTTTGAATATTTACTTTCTTGTGTATAATAAATCCATTTTTCATCATCTTTACTTCTTTCAGAAAAAAAGATTCTTTTCCCATTAAGAACCTCTAAAGGAACTGTCATTTCACTATATTTCCGTAATTCAGCTAATCTTTTTTGAATATTTTTCTTTTGTGATAAATTATCTATAAAAGAATGAGTTATCTTTTCTTGTTTATTAATCCATTTTTGAACATCCAAATTATAATATTTTTCTAACCATTGGTATGAATCTTTAACATTTATTCCATGATAGTTATTAATTTTTTAGATTTTCTTAGCATTCGGATACTCGAATTTCATAACAATAAAAACTTAATGAAGTTTATAAATTTAAAATTATAAAATGAATTTTAAAGGTCTTCCAAACCTTTATAAACAAAAAATAACTTTTTAAATTGTTAGAAGATGATTTATTATGAATCAGATTATTAAACTTACGATCATATTTACTTTATGCAAAAATGCAGAAAAAGAAAACAATAGACCTATTTCTAACGATAAATAACTAAATTAAGGAGAAAATAAAAAATGGCAAAAATTAGTCCATCATCAATAAAGTACTCTATAATAGCTGACTTTGTAGCAGAAGGACCCTTCCAAAAACCCGATGTAATCGGTGCAATATTTGGACAAACAGAAGGTCTTTTAGGTGCTGACATGGAGTTAAGAGAACTTCAGAAAGACGGTAAGATTGGTAGAGTTGAAGTGGAATTAAAGACTGAAGATGGAAAAACAAAGGGAGAAATCTCAATTCCAACAGCTTTAGATAAAACTGAGACTACAATTATCGCAGCTTCATTAGAGACAATTGACAAAATCGGACCAACCGACGCAAAAATAACAATTAGAGAAATTGAAGATGTTAGAGGAAGTAAACGTGACTACATTATGCAAAGAGCTAAACAACTTTTAGCGAAAGTGCAAAATGAAGGAATGGATACTCGTGAAATGGAAACAGAATTACGAGAATCAACTCGAACAGCAAAGATAGTTTCTTACGGACCTGAAGGATTAGCTGCAGGACCAGACATGGAAACATCTAAAGAAATTATTGTTGTAGAAGGTAGAGCTGATGTTGTTAATTTACTAAAGTATGGAATTAATAATGTAGTTGGAATGCAAGGAACACGATTCCCAAAAAGCATAACAACACTTGGTGAAACGAAAGAAATTACTCTTTTCGTAGACGGTGATAGAGGAGGAGACTTAATTGCAAAGAATGTTTATGAAAATGCAAAAATAGCATACATAACTCAAGCACCTGATGGAAAAGAAGTTGAAGAATTAGCAGGAAAAGAAATCCACCAAGCATTACGTAAAAAAGTTAAACCAGAATTTTTCTTAAAAGGTACTTCAAGAGGGTCTTCAAGAGAAGCTCCAAAAGAATCCGAAGTATCAGAGAAGAGAGACTTAACAGAAGATGATAAAAAACAAATTAGAAACTTTGCAAAAGAATTGAAATCAAGAAATGTTTTAATTATAAACGAAGATTTGAAAATTGTAAAAGATATCTCTTCATCAAGACTCAATTCATTAAGAATTAGAGATGCATTTGTTTTAATGAGTTCTAATGCAACTTCCAATCTAGTGGAAAATGCAGAAAGACTAAAAGCAAAAGCAGTTGCTGCGAAGACTTTTGGAAGAATTCCAGAAACTAATATCGAAATATTATCAATTTAATTTTGGAAACATTGTTTTTTGTTTCCTTTTTTTTCTTTTTTTTTAAATATATCTAGAATAATATAAAATAGGTATAAATAATAATTTTAATAAATATATATTTTTGAGATAAGGTTACAAACCATTTAGATTATAACTTAAATTTTTAAAATGATTAATTAAATAATAAAAAACTACTTTTTTCTTTGAGGTCTAAAATCAGTAGAACCACATTTTCGACATCTTGCTTTACCAGCTAAGATTTTCAAATTGTCTAATTTCATTTTATGCTTACACACTTTACAAACAAACGCATTTTTGAATAATCTGTTTTGTGCTGCAGGTATTTTTGTTGCCATTTTTTTCGTTAGTATCCAAAAAGATTAATTTTTAAATTACTATATTAAAATATTTCAATCATCCTTTTTAAGTGTTTTTATTCCTAAAAAGATTATCTTCTAGAAAAACTATTTTTTGGTCGTCTACTCTCAGACCTTCTTTCACCACTATTAAAACTTTTTTTATCATTACCACCAGTTCTAGATCTATCACTACTTCCACCAAAACTTGATCTACTTGACCCTCTATCTCCACTACTAGATCTTCCTCCATAACTTGGTCTACTTGAGCTTCTATCTCCACCACTAGATCTTCCTCCATAACTTGGTCTACTTGAGCTTCTATCTCCACCACTAGATCTTCCTCCATAACTTGGTCTACTTGAGCTTCTATCTCCA
>CAZFHC010000011.1:0-2415 GCA_964518625.1 Candidatus Woesearchaeota archaeon
GCTTCTGGAGCTGTTTGTTGAGCTTGTGCAGATGTTTGTTCTAAAATTTCATCAAAATCTACTAATTGTCCATTAACTATATTTTTACCATCATTTGTAATATATAATGCTGGATATTCTTGACCACTAATGGAAACAACTACACCATATAATCCACCTTCATAATCTACACTTACTATCTCTGCATCAAGTCCTTGAGCTTCTGCAAATTCAAGAATCAATTCTCCTGCTTTATCTGAAGAGATTAGAACATTATCTGCATCTGGTGAAACAACAATATTAAGAATACTAATAACAATTAATATTATGGCTAATGCAACTGTTGAAAGCATCCATGGATTTGATTTTAAATTATTTTTAATGTTTAACTTTTTTGTTTCAACTTTATTTTTAGAAATAGTATTTGTTTTTTTAGAAGTAGATTCTATCTTATTTTCATCATTCTTTTTTGTTGTTTTTTTAGCAACCATATGTTCTATTATTTTATTTTATTTATAAATGTTTTGTTATTTTATAATTCTAGAAATGCTTTTGCTTGACTTATGAACTCTTTTGCATCATCTTTCAAATCATCCTCGTAGAGATCATTTGTTCTTCTCATAATATAATTATCATAAATACCTCTCATCATTTTTACGAATACTTTTTTCTCCCAATTCTCTTCATAATCTTTTATTAATTCTGCTTTCAAACTTATTTTGACTTCACCTTTATTTGTTTTTTCTTTTTTCCCAGCTCGTTCAATTTCTGCAGAATTCAATCCTAAAATATGCCAGTCAATTGATATTACATTTTTAAAATAATCTGTTACTTTTTTGGATGCTTCCCATTTTAATTGGATTTCTTTTCCAAATTCTGGGTTTTTTTCAGTGTATTCTTTTTCTGCCAAAGAATAACCTTCACTTTTAAACCAATTAAAACAAAAGTTATAAAATTCTTTATAATTCCAGAATCCTACTTTTTTGATCTTTTGATCATATACCTTACTTTTTAAAACCATATTAGTTAAACCATACTATAATATATAAATCTTTTGAGAATGATTACTTCAATTTCTTAAATTCAGAAACAGCTTCATCAATTTCTTTCTCAATATCAGAAATAGCATCTTTCAATAATTTTTTAGGATTCTCTCCTTCTATGTGTAATCTTGGATTCTCTGATGGATGATCTCTTTTCCAAACAGCTAACTTAGCACCATTATTATTCAAATATACTCTTAATAATTCTACGATTGTTAAATTATCAATTTCTACTTCTAATATGTTTTTTTCATCTTTTAGAACTTTAATTTCCATAAAATAATAATCCTTTTTATCCTTTAAAAGGTTTGTGTTGAATAAATTGGCGTAAGATTTTTATAATTGATTAGTTTTGAATTCTTATGGTTATTTCATGGATTGTTATTCTTCTTCTTTTGGCAATTGGACTGATTTATATGAAACTAGAACATCATGGTAGAGTTATCAAGGTTATTGTACTTGTTTTTTTATTATTTATGATTTTATTTTCTATGTCTAGTATTTTAAAAATGAGAGGTACAACTGATTATTCTGATCCTAAAGAAATTGTCCAAACTGTTTATTATTATTTTGGATGGTTAGGAAATACACTTAGTCAATTATGGAGTATTGGACAAGAGACGGCTGTTACTGTGGGGAATGTTGTTAAAGTTAATGAATCTGAAGATATTAATTTAGAACAGTACGATTGGAAGAATAAAATCAAATTACCGTTTAAAGATTGATTTTATTTTATGAAATATATTTGAATTATAAGCCTGGCATGGGGATCAAACCCACGACCTCTGCATTACCAATGCAACGCTCTATCAACTGAGCTAACCAGGCATAATATTATATTAATATGATGATTTTTAAATTTTTAGAACCTTATTATTAGGATACTTCAATTATAAAACTTTAGATATCTTATTTTTCATCTCTTTATGGAGCTTATTATATTCATCTTTTGTGAACTTTTTTCTTTTCCAGACTTCTATTTTTATATTATCATTATCATTTCTTGGAATTATATGAAAATGTACATGAGATATATATTGTCCAGCAGCAGATCCATTATTTAGTAATATGTTGTTGCCTTGATTCTCTATTCTTAGTGCTTTGATTATAATCTTGATATGTTTGAATAAATCTTCTAAGATATAATTAGGTATTTCTTCATAATTTGCATAATGTTTTTTTGGAATTACTAAAATATGTCCACTTTCTGTTGTCGGAAAATCAATTGATAAAAATGATATTGAATGTTTTGTTTCATGGAGAGTTTTAAATGGGATACCGTCGTTATGTTTTTTATTTTTTTTATTTACAAAATCACAAAATAAACAATCCATCTCATTTCTTGTCTACTATTATATTTAAATTTATTCAAACTTTTCTAATATTCTTAGGA
>CAZFHC010000011.1:2515-26623 GCA_964518625.1 Candidatus Woesearchaeota archaeon
CCTGCTCCACCTGATCCTTTTGCAAAGGGATTTTTTATTACTTCTAATATTTCTTTGTTTTCAAATACTAAAATATATGGTGCTCTTCCTGCTTGAGTACTGACATTTGAATTTAGATCTTTTCCGTCTGAAGCTATTGCTATTTTCATTTTTTGACCTCCATTATTTTATTTAACATTATTCCCTGAAGGACTGAAGTTAGAATCATTACTATTGTTAGAACTAGAATATATTGCCAGTTGAAATAAACTATAGCTAGTGGTAATAATGGAATTTTGATTGCCCTATTATATAAAAAGCATGCAATTAGGCCATATTTTAAACCTTTTTTGTGTAAGTCTGCCAATAATGGATACCACATATATATTGGTCCTGATGATAGGACACCTCCAATTATTACAAAAATCCATTTTTTAATTCCTTTCTCATTTAGATGTTTTAATACAAATTTTGGTGTAATAAAATAATTTGAAATTGTCATTAATATAAATACCAATATGAAAATGGGTATTATTTTGTATATTATTTGTATGAAAAATTCAAAACTTGTTGAGAAAATATCTCTATTGAATATTGATATTGATATATATACTAATATCATAAATATGAAAAAATACCACACTTTTGGAATATTTTTTATTTTTACTTTCATATTAATAACCCCACTATTAACGTTGTTATTATTGCTACGACTATTGATAAAATGAATGCTGTTACATTTCTTAAAATTGCAAATTTCTTACCTAAGATTGCTGATTCTGCTGGTAATTGGATTAATCCAACCGTTACCCATGAAACCAAAAATGCCGTAACTGCTAGAAGGCTAACTCCCTGACTTAGCATTTCTCCTCCGAAAATATAACTTGTCATTGGATGACCTGCTGAGATACTCCCTATTGTACTTCCAATAAGAGAATCTAGAAAAATTCTTCCATTAAATATTGTTGTGTAAAATGTTTTAGGTATTATTGCAGAGATTAGACTAATAAGAAGAATTGTTCCAAATATCATTGGAAATGAATTCCAAAGACCTTTTGCTGCTTTAGTTATTGATTGTTTCATTGTTTGATTTGTATAGCCTTTCCATTTATGATTGCATCTGCTATTTTTTTTCTTGCAGATTGTAATAATCTTGAAAGGGTTGATTGAGAAATTTGCATTGACTTTCCAGCCTCTGTTTGCGAAATTTTTTTATAGTCTATTAATCTAACTACTTCAAATTCTGACATAGAGAGTACTATTTCTTCTAGTTCAGTCATTCTTACTCCTGCTGGCTTAAAGTAAGAAGAATTAGGTTTTCCACTAACTCTTCTTCTTTTACATGGTCTAGGCATTTTTAATTAAAACGTCTACCTTTACCACCGTTCCTTCCAAAAAGTCTTCGACCTAATCTTTGACCGAATCTTGGACGTGATTCTGCTCCTTCGCAGTCTCCCATATGTCTTCCAGTCTTTGGTCCTTTTCCTTCAGGTCCTGTTTTATCTTTGTTTGGCATTTTTTGTTTTCTCCATTTTAGTTATGAATATATATTCATTATAGTATTTAAATGTTTTGGGTATATATGCATAATTTATCCAAAAAATATTAGATTGAAGTTTTTTCATATTTGATAAAATTTTGTACTATTAAAATTATTTAGAATAATTAAACAATCTAAATAAAGTAAAAATGTAACATTGACTAATGGTTTCGTCTTCGAGCAATTAAAAAGACATCTAAAAGAAGGATAAAAATAAAATAGAATAAAAAAGTTTATATACCAGATTTTTCCCTTAAGAGTAATGACACTTGAAGAAATAGATTTAATATTGATAAGAAAAACTACCCGATGGTTTCAAAAGTCATTAGAGATGCTATTGACTCAAAAGCCATAAAGAAAGATGAAGGGGCTAAAAGATATCTTCCAATTTGGGCTTAAAATCAATGTAAGTGGAATGTAACTGGAACGACGTTTCTTTAGAAAAATGTGAACTCTAGGCTTTATAGGCTATTTCGGACTAATTTTGATGTAAGTGGAATGTAATTGGACGGTGGAACGATCAATGTATTGGAGATATAAGCCCGCTTTTTGTTTCTTTTTTCTAAAAAGAAAATAAGGAGTTCCTTTTTGCCTTCTTTTTTTAAAAGAAGTTTAGAATTATTCGCAAGAAAGAAGAGAGTCTTCAGTTACAAATTTATCTGGATTGCAAGTATAAGTTTCATCATTCAGGCACGATACCCAATCATCCCATTTAATAACATATGTGCAAGTATCTGTTGGGCTATGAATATCAACCCAAAATCCATAAACTTCATCCATCAAAACAGAATTAGTTATTACTTTTTGTATTTGACTTGCTCGGTTTCCAAGAGATTTCATTTGAACATTAATCGTTTTTCCATTAGAAATTTTATCAGCATCTCCAAAATAAATGACTATCGGGGAATTGGAAGCATCCATTATAAGTATCTCCATAACCTCATATCCTTCTTCCTCTAATTCTTCTTGTAAATAACCTTCCCAATCGTCACCATAAACTAATTCCCAATCTACCTCGCCAGACTCTTTATATCCCTCGTAAGCTTGTTGAATATTCTCTGGAGGAGAATCTTTTTCAAAAAATACCGCTCCAGCAACTATTAGTAAGATGCCAATTATAACCGCGAATAAAATATTATTTTTCTTTTTCTTTTTTGTCATTGTTACTTCTTGTTTCCTATATTATTTAAACTTAATCTCTCTATTGAAATTATTATGCCCCAATAATAAATATCTTCTTTTGTAATGTTTTTTACTCCTCGTTCATCTAACTCTTTTTTTATTTCAGATATTGTTAGCTTGCTCATTTTAACACATTAATTAATGCTATATATTCTATTTAAATCTTACTACACTAATTAATGTATTATGGTAGAAGTAAAATTACAAGAAAGAGTTTCAAAACAAGGTAAAAATGAGTATACGACTTATGTTGTCACTTTGCCTAAAATTATAATTGAAGCAATTCCTACTTTGGCTAAGACAAAAAAGTTTGATGTTCAGGTTGATGACGGAAAGATTGTTTTGACTCCTAAGAAATAATTATATGATTTAATTCAGAATGTTTAAATAAATCCTTAAAATAGAGTTTTTATTCTACTTTTTTGCAGTTTTCCTACAAAAATAAGCGATAAATTTATAAATGCTCTTTTCATAAATAACTTATGTTAATTGAAACATCTGTAGAAAATTATTTGTCAATAAAAGATAAAGTTACCCTTAGCCTTGATTCTAGTTCAAGTAAAAAACTTTTAAACAATCTAGTAAAGACTCCCAAAGATGAGAGATTGCTTAAATCTGCTGTAATTTATGGGGCAAATGCATCAGGAAAATCTAATATGATTAAATCTGTATTTTTTATTTGGAATATGGTTAAAAATTCTCACCTATTCAATATAGATGTAAAAGTTCCAAGAGTTCCATTTAAATTAGAAGAAGGCTATATTGATAAGCCGAGTAAATTTGAAATAATTTTTATTCATAATGAAATTAAATACAAATATGGTTTTTCGTGTGACAATAATAAATTTATTGAAGAATATTTATATCATTGGCCCCAAGGAAGAGAATCTAAAATTTTTACTAGAAAAAATTCAAATGAATTTGATTTTACAACGGACAAAAAACAACAAGAATTAATCCAGTCACAAACAAATGAGAATGTATTATATCTTTCAAGAGCAACTCAATTAGGATATAAGGGAACACGAGAAGCTTATAATTTTATTGTAAATAATTTAGTAATAAATTATAGCCCAGTGTGGGAAGAAATGACAATTAAGAAAATATATGAAGATAATGACTTGAAAGATAAGATTATAGAAATACTTCAGAAAGCGGATTTTGGAGGAATAATGGATATTAAAGTTGTTAAGGATAAGAAAAAAGTTCAAGGATTTGAATTTAAAGTTGGGAAAGAAGAAACATTATTTAATCCGTTAAAGCCTGAGGAACAGGAATTTTATGATTTTAAATTTGTTCATAAAACTAAAAGTGGAAAATTAATTGATTTTGAATTTAACGAAGAATCAAACGGAACTAGAAGGACACTTGCCATGCTTGGGCCAATATTCGAGATATTAGAATTAGGAAAAGTTGCATTTATTGACGAATTTGAATTAAATTTGCATTCAAATATTACAAAATTTTTGATAAAACTTTTTAATAGTAAATTGAATAAAAAAAATGCCCAGCTAATCTTTACAACTCATGATACAACTTTATTAGATAATGAAATATTTAGAAGAGATCAAATATATATCTGCTCAAAAAATAAAGATAACTCCAGCAAATTAAATTCTTATATTGATTATAATCTTAGGGAAGATTCTGATTTTGAAAGAGCTTATCTCAATGGGAGAGTCGGGGGGCTTCCTTTTATAGATGAAACTATATTTGATTAAAAATGGCAAGAAAAAGAGGGAAAAAGCCAACAAATACTCTTTGGATATTTTGTGAAGGGGAGAAAACAGAAATTAATTATTTTAATAAGCTAAAAGTAAATGAAAGAATTTCTAGAATGAATATTAAAGTTCAGAGTTCTGATAAGGTTACTGATGCTGTAGGTATTGTAAAATATGCTATTAGTTTTCTTAAGAATAAGAAAAGGGATTTTGAACGAGATGATTTAATTTATTGTGTATTTGATAGAGACTCAAATACAAACCAACACTTAGAACAGGCATTAAAATTAGCAAAATTAAATAATATTCAGATTGTATTTTCCAATCCTTGTTTCGAATATTGGATTCTTTGCCATTTTGAATATTTTATTGCCTCTTGCAGCCCAGAGGATATGATTAGAAAACTAAAAGAAAGATTGGGTGATTACCAAAAGAATGATTCCGGTATTTACAAAAAGACTAAGGATAAAATAGAAACTGCGATAACCCACGCTAAAAAAGTTAAAGATAAATATGAGAAAGAAGGAATAAAAATTATTAGTCGAGAAAGTAACCCTTCCACATATGTTTTTAAATTGATTGAAAAGATCAGTGAATTAAAAAACTAATTCTCGGCGAAGCCGAACTATCTATCCGGAGGATTAGGAACTCCCCTATTAATGAAAAATTTGCGTGAGTGAAACGAGCCTTTTATCCTTGGTTATACAAAGTGCAAAGCATTTTGTTGGTTTTCTCTTTGGTCGGATAAAAGAAGTTTTTCTATTTTGTCGAAGACAAAAGCTATTTGTCCGAAGAACGCGGGCTTATCTCTCGTATCGTTAGGGTGGGAAGAAAAGAAAAATTAAAATTTAGCGACGGGGAGGAGCAACAAGCAACATTTGGTTATGAGAAATTAATTTTACAGAGCGGAACGATAGTGATCTCGTAAAATTAATTTGGGAAATTGTCGCAGGGAATTTCCTCATAATTGTTGTTGCTTGACCCGAGGCGAAGCCGAGAGCCTGCAAGAAGTGGCAAGGAGTGAAGCGACCGCAGAGTTTTAATTTTTCTTTTCAGGCCCGAGGTATGACGGTGGGCGATCAATTTACTGGAGAGATGGGCCCGCTTTTTGTTTGTTTTTTCTGCTCGAAGAGTACCCCTTTGGGGCAAAAAGAAAATAGGGGGTTCCTTTTTGTCTTCTTTTTTTAAAAGACGTTTTTAGTTAAAAACATAAAATAAAATTTGTAATGCAAACCCGACAAGAAGCAATATTAATCCAAAAAATTCTAATTTATATTTAGGAGGGATCCTTCCTTCAACAATAGGCTTATGATTCCGTTTTATTACCCACTTTAAAGTTTTAGTGTTTTTGTAAAAAGGTCTCCAACCATTCCACCAATATCTTCTTTTGTCCCACCATTTAACATCTTCTCGCCTACCATGAAAGGGATTTACAATTTCTGTAAAAGTAATAATTAGAACTCCAACAATGTTAAAGATTAATCCCAATATTCCAAGATTTAGATTCATTTTTCCTGAAGTTTTTTATTAATACTATTCCAAGTCCAAACTCCAAAGATTAACCCACCGATTCCCCAAATAATAATATTTAAAGTAACATCAAACTCAGTTATCCTCTTATCTAAAATAAATTTTTCAAATAAAATTATCAACAAAGCACAAAGCATTCCCCAACGGACTACTCCATAAGTAAAAACATAATTCCACTTGCCCATTTTAACAAACTCTTTTAATTTTTGTTTCTGTGTTTTGTCCATCTTAAAATAAGGAAAGAATCGCCATATAAAAAGTTATCTTTCGGCGAAAGCCGAATTATCTATCCGAAGGATTAGGAACTCCCTCATCAATGAAAAATTTGCGTGTAACAAAGTGAAACCTTTTATCCTTGGTTATGCGAAATTTTAATTTCGTTTGTTTTGGTTTTGTGGTCGGATAAAGGAAGTTTTTCTATTTTGTCGAAGACAAAACCAATAATCCGAAGGACGCGGGCTTATCTCTCGTATCGTTAGGGTGGGAAGAAAAGAAAAATTAAATTTGGGTGAAGCCAAGCAACATCGCGATTAAACAACCCGTAGGGCTCGAGGTGAAGAAATTTTTCCCTCGACGAAGTCAGAGCTGGAAAAATTGCGGAACACTCGAGAGTTTTTTCTGAAAGAAAAAATTTGGGAAAAACCTGCAAGGTTTTTCTGTTTAATCTGCTGTTCATTTTCCCGAGCGAAGCGAGAGCCTGCAAGGCGTGGCACGAGTGGAACGACTGAAAGGAGTGACCTCGTGAGTTTCCAATCTCCGAAAATTCTTTGATATCGTAGTTGCTGAAAATTGTTTTTAAAATTGTCGTTGGGTGTGGAAAGAGCGCGCTTTTTTGCCTTCTTTTTTTCTAAAAAAGAAGTTGGGCATTTTTACATCTTTGAAAGACCTATAAAATAAATAATAATCCCTAAAATTATAGCAACTAAAATTAATGTGATTACAAACATGGAAACTAAAAAAACTATTTTTCTTGTTTTATCTAAACCTGATTTGTTAATTGTCCAGCTAAACAAGGAGGACACTAATGCTCCAGTAAATGCGGAAAAAACAATTAAAAAGGTTTCAAAATAAAATTTTTCTAACATTTTATTCTACAAAAGTATTTTTCACTCGTTTAGATTTTTTAAAATAAAATATCCAACCTACATTTAATCCTATAGGGATTAAGCCTCCAAGAAGAAAGAAAACATAATCTAAAAGAGAAACTCCTTCCGCATAGTTTTCCATTAGTGCTTCAAACAAAATGGGCATTAATTGTATAATGCTTATTGCTATTAAAACTTCTAAAAAGTATATGCAAACTTTTAATGCAGATTTTGATTTTTTAGAAAAATTAAAAATCATCCAACCAAATGCTCCAACACCTAATAAGGAAAAGAAATCAAAAGTTTCTAGGAGTCCTAAAAGTAAAGACAAGGACACAAGAGAAGAATAAATTATCCAAACAATTAGCCAACCGCCAATTCCTTTTAGTTTTTGATTTTTCATTTTTTGCTTTTAACCTCTTTAACCGCTTCTTGAATTTTTGTCATATCTTCCGCTCTTATTTGAATAATTAATAATATACTCATTTTATCCTTTGTGGAATTTGCACTTTTTGCTTGAGACAAAATTAAATTCTCTAAATCAATTCTAGTTAAATCTTTGTTGCCATTTTCGTTATAATATTTCAATAAAGCACCAATTCTTTTTTCATAAGAAATTTCTTTAGGATTTGCTTTGTAAATAATCTCTGTTAATTCTTTGTCGCTCATGCTGTCTTCTACGCCTTTTTTCTTTTCAAAAAAATTAAATAAACCCATCTTAAAAAGAATAAGAAAAAGATGTTTAAAACATTTTCGGCTAAGCCGACTATCTGTTTTCGTAGAAAACTCGCGCGCTCTTTCTGGGAGGTTAGGTAGACAATTTTAGTTTTTTATTTTCAGCAATTTTGTTTAATCAGCGATGTTATGCGACAATTTTAATTTCTCATTGGAGCGTTAAACGAAGATATCAAAATCAGAATTTTTGGTTTACCGACGCTGAGGAGGAGATTGGAAATTGAAATGAACATAGATTAAGCCTACTTCTTTCAAAAAATAACAAAAGAATATCCTATTTTACGCATAAGAATTTTATTTACTTTGAAACAAAGTTATAATATGTATTATACTTTACCTATTAATAAATTTATTGAAAAGCTTAAATGTAGAATAAAATTACGAGGATATTCTAAACAAACTAAAAAAGCTTATTGTTATCATGTAAAAGATTTATTAACTTTTTTAAATAAAAGTAAACTTAATCTGAATAAAGATGGGGTTAAATTATATTTACTTTCTAATGATTTATCAATCAATTCTATGAGATTAAAAGTTATGTCTATTCGTTTCTTTTTTTTAGAAGTTTTAAAACAGCCATTAGATAAAATGGAAATACCTACACCTAAAAAAATAAAAACATTGCCTCAAGTGTTGTCTAAAGAAAATATATCTAAAATTATTCATAATACCCATAATTTAAAACATCGTCTTATAATTAAATTGCTTTATTCTTCTGGGTTAAGACTTCAAGAGTTAGTTGATTTAAAGAGAAATTGTATTGATTTTGATAGAAACTTAATATTTGTAAAATCTGGCAAAGGTAAAAAAGATAGAATTACTTTACTTAGTGAAGAACTAAAATTAGATCTATTAAAATATTATAGTAATTATAACTTTAAAACTAATTATTTGATTGAAGGACGCAATAATAAATATTCTAAAAAATCTGTTCAAAAAGTGTTGAAAATTGCTGGGGAAACTATAGGGAAAAGAGTTACTCCACATATGTTGAGACATTCTTTTGCAACTCATTTATTAGAATCTGGTGTTGATATTCGTTATATTCAAAAACTTCTTGGTCATTCTGATGTTAGAACTACTGAAATTTATACACATGTTTCCAATAAAGCTTTAGAAAATATAAAATCGCCACTTGATTCCCTAAACTAAAAACTTTATAAAATGTGATTTCTATTTTATTATATGACAATTTTGAGTATGAATAGAAAAGAGCTTGAAAAGTATATTGGACCTATTGATGAGAAGATGCAAGATAGTATTACTGATATGGGAACGCCTATTGAGTTTGTTAATGATGATGAAGTTGCAGTTGAGGTTTTCCCTAATCGGCCTGATTTGTTATCGGTTCATAATTTTGCTCGTGCTGTGAGACAGTATTTAGGTAAAGCAAAGATTGCAACATTTAAGATTAATCCTCCTAAAAAAGATTACGTTGTAAAGATTGATAAATCAGTTAAGGGTGTTAGACCACATACTGTATGTGCTATTGTTCGTGGAATTAATTTTAATGATGAGATAATTAAGGATGTTATTGATATTCAAGAAAAATTACATAATTCTATTGGTCGAAAAAGGAAAAAGTTAGCTATTGGTATTTATCCTTTAGATAAGATTACTTTGCCAATTACTTACAAAGCTGATAAACCTGAGAATATTAAGTTTCAACCTTTGGAATTTCCTAAAATTATTAATGCGAGACAAATTCTGAGACAACATCCTACTGGTCGTGAATATGCTGATTTATTGAAGGGGTATGATGAATTTGCTTTTTTTGTTGATGCTGCTGGTGAAATTTTAAGTGTACCTCCTATTATTAATTCTAATAGGACTGGAAGGATTACAGAGAAGACTAAGGATGTTTTTATTGAGTGTTCTGGTAGTAATTTATATTACTTAAAAAAAACTTTAAACATTATGATTGCAGCATTTTCTTCTATAGGTGGAAAGATTTTTGCAATGAAAGTTATTGACAAGCAAGCTGGGAATTTTATTAGTCCTGATATGTCTTTTGGTAAGATGGAATTTAGAATTAATGATATTAATAAAACACTTGGACTTAAATTAATTGAAAAAGATATTGTTCGATTTTTGAGTAGAATGGGCATTGGTTTTGAGAAACATAAGGGTAAAAGTTTTGCTTTAATACCTGCTTATAGAATTGATATTTTACATTGGATTGATTTGACTGAGGAAGTTGCAATCGCTTATGGTTATGATAATTTTGAGCCTATTATACCAAAACTTTCAACTATTGCTGGTGAAGATCCTAAGGCTATTATGAAGAGACGAATTGGGAATATTTTAAGTGGTTTGAATTTACTTGAAGTTTCTTCTTTTCATTTATCTACTAAAAAAAATACTAAAAAAATTCATTTTAATTTTAATGATTTTATCGAATTGGAAGATTCTAAAACAGAAAAAGATATTCTGCGACATGATTTATTAAGTAATCAATTACAAATCTTGTCAGAGAATTCTGATTCTTCTTATCCTCAAAAAATTTTTGAGATGGGTGTGGTTTTTGATAAAGATGATAAAGAGGATACTGGTGTTGGAGAAACAGAAAGATTATCTATTTCTATGATTGATGAAAAAGTTAATTTTACTGAGTTGAAGCAAGTATTAGATTATTTATTTAAAATGTTAGATATTAAATATGAAATTGGAAACAATGATGAGCATCCGGCTTATATTAAAGGACGTGCTGGTGTGATTAAGGTTGATGGAAAAACAATTGGTTATATGGGTGAGATTGCTCCTCGTGTTTTGAAAAATTGGAAAATTAAAATGCCAATTGTTGCATTAGAAATTGATATTGATTTTTTATTGAAGGAATCTTGATTTTTTAATTATACTCATATATCTTCTTGATATTTTTATTATATAATAATTACCTAATTACCCAAAGTAACCATTTTTGATTGGTTTTTTATCTTCTTCTGCATCTAAATCTGCTTTGTTTAAAATGCTTAATATTTGGGTCTTTAATTCTTGCCATTTGTCGTACCCATTCTTTACATATTCAAATTCTAGTTGTTCAGTGTAGATTGTATCTAATTTCATTGATTGAATTTGGTATTTTGATAGTTCTTTGTAAACTTCTTTGATTCTTTTTTTATCATCATCTGAAATATTTTTTAATATTGAATAAACAAATACTGGTGATGATGATGGATTTTTTAGTAGCTCAAATAGTTGTAGATATGCTGAAAATTTTTGTGCTATTATTTTTCTTATATCTCTTAATATAAATTGTGTTTCTTCATCTAATTGTTTCGAGATTTCGAAGTCTTCATCTAATTTTACTAATTCTGGTAAATCAAATTCTAATGCCTCATATTTTTCTTTTATTTCTGTATAAGGTTTTTTAGTTTCTTCCATGTTAGGATTGGGATATGTAGTCTTATAAGGGTTTGGGAATTAACTGCTTTAAAATAAATTTATTTTGCTGTTAGATTATATATAGAATGGGGCTGGGGAGAATCGAACTCCCTACACCACGGTCTTCAGCCGTGTGCTCTCCCAATGAGCTACAGCCCCATAAATATGATGGATGAATAAACCTTTTTAAAGTTTCTTGATATTGATATTTTATGTTGGTGTTTGGATTTTTGATTGCGATTATTTATGTTCCGATTTTCTTATTTTGGATTAATGATGATTTTAGAAAAAGATTCTCTGAGGTAAATTCATTTGGCCGAGACCAATGGATTGAAGTTATTATTGGGTTGTTATATGGGATGATTATTATTACCGGATTTTCGTTGAATTCTGTTAATTCATTGTTAAGAGTTTCTATTGGTGTTGTAATTTATCTTTTTGGATTAGGTATGACATTTTGGGGATATTGGAATTTTTTAAAAAATAATGGTTTAATTGAGTCTGGGGCTTATTCTTATTCTAGAAACCCAACTTATATCTTTGGATTTGTTGCTGTTTTGGGTGTTGTAATCATGACAGAAGCTCTGGGGTTGTTTATTGTTCTAGCTATTCAAATTGTATTAACACATCGAGTTATTTTGAATGAGGAGAAAGCTCTTGCTAAGAAATATGGAAAAAAATACGAACAGTATAAGAAAAAGGTTAAGCGATATTTTTGAATTTAATACCAGTGAGAAATAGGCCACATTCTGTTAAACGCTGTCTTATTAAGCAGACCGTTTATGCTAACATCTGACTAAGCCCGGGTTATACCGGTTGCATCAATTAGGGTGCTCGTTCCATCAATTCTTTTGTCATTGTCTGTTGCTTACCTTTAGTTTTATTTAATTGTTACCAACTAAACTATATTAAAGCCCAACTTCACTCTAAACAAAAGCTGTGTCGTTTCTATCTCAGAGCCCGACGTTACCGCCGACCATTTTCATGGTTAAATCTTATTTCTAAGCTTTACTAATAAATTAGTAAAGGATGTGCGGACCTTCCTTGAAGAATTCATCAATCATTTTACATTGACTGAACATTTGAGTTCATGAATTCAACCATTAGCTATCCCACTGGTAATATTTAGAAGTTTTGAGTGTTTTTAAGAGTTTTTATTATCGTATTTAGCTAATCTCTTTTGTCTAACATGATCTCTAGAAATTTCTCTTTCTAATGCAGATTTATTATAAACATTTGCAATGTCTGGATTTTGCCAATAGTTATTTCTTATTGATCCTGGCTGTTGATATTTTAAATCTTTTTCTTCCATTTTATATTTTACTTTCTTTGATATCTTTCTTTTTTTTTAAATACTATTGTATTCTGCAATATAAATAGGTTAATTTATTAAACCGAAATTGTATTTGTTTTTGATGAAAGGAGAGTGGGCTGTTTCTGAACGTGATTTATTTAATCGTTTGAAATCTGATAGAGATGGTTTATCTCAGATTGAGTTTGATAAAAAGATTCTTGAATTTGGAAAGAATGTTATAAAGAAAAAGAAAAATCATAACATTGGAAAGATTATTCTTGATCAAATTAATTCTCCTTTAATTTATATTTTAATTTTTGCTGGGATTGTTTCTTTTTTTGCTGATTCTAAGTTGGATGCTTATGTTATTGGTGTTATTGTTTTGATTAATTCTGGGATTGGATTTTTTCAGCAATATAAAGCTGAGAATGCAATTGATAAATTAAGTGAATTTTTGTCTCCACAGGTTAAAGTTTTTAGGGATGGATCTTTGAAAATTGTTGATTCGTCTGAATTGGTCCCTGGAGATTTGGTTGTTTTGGAAGAAGGAGATAAAGTTACTGCTGATATGAGAATTATTGATTGTGAGGGTTTGAAGGTTAATGAGAGTGTTTTAACTGGAGAAAGTATTCCGGTTGCAAAAAGAGATGGTATTTTAAAAGATGATATTTCGTTGGAGAAAAAGGTTAATATGGTTTTTGCTGGAACTGAAGTTTTGACTGGTAGAGCTACTGCTTTGGTTGTTAAGACGGGTAATAATACTGTTTTTGGTTCTTTGGCTCAGAAATTACAGAGTATGAATACGCAGAAAACTCCAATGCAAAAAAGGATTGATCGTTTTTCTAAACAAATTGGTGTTATTATAATAGGGCTAGTTGCTTTGATCTTTTTGTTAGGTGTTTATTCTGGCTCTGATTTGTTGGAGATTTTTATGATTTCAATTACTCTTGCTGTTGGTGCAATTCCTGAAGGATTGCCTGCTGTTATGGCGATTGCATTTTCTATTTCTTCTAATATTATGACTAAGAATAATGTTATTATTAGAAGACTTCCTGCTGTTGAGGGTTTAGGTAGTGTTACTGTTATTTGTACTGATAAAACTGGGACCTTGACTAAGGAAAAGATGGAAATTCAACAATTGTATGTTGACAATAATAGGTATAGTAAGAGTAAAAAATTTGTTTTTTTAAATAAGAGAAAGATTGATGTTAGAAAAAACCGATCTATTAGAAAGATGATTGAAATTTCGTTGTTGTCTAGTAATGCAAGATATGAGAAGGATTCAAAAAAAATAAATTATTTTGGTGATCCTACTGAAAAAGTTTTAGTTAAAACTGGTCTTGAATTCGGTTTTGATAAGAGATTATTAACTGAGAATTTTCCTAGATTGAAAACTTTTAATTTTGATTCTAGAAGAAAGATGATGTCTATTCTTAGAGATAATGGACGAAATAATGTTTTATATTCTAAGGGTGCACCTGAAAAGATTTTGAATGTTTGTACTTCTGAATTGATTAATGGTCAAATTAAGAGATTATCTGAAAAAAGAAAAAATGAGATTAAGAATCAAATCCGTTATATGGAGAATTCTGCTTTGCGTGTTTTGGGTTTTGCTTACAAGACTTTTTCTAAGAAAGATAAGGTTGAAGAAAGATCTTTGATTTTTGTTGGTGCAATGGGTATGATGGATCCGCCTCGTGATGAAGTTAAAAAAGCAATTGAGGAATGTAAGAATGCTGGGATTAAGATTAAGATGATTACTGGTGATTCTTTGATTACTGGTAGAACTATTGCAAAAAAGATTGGAATTGTTGGTGAAGCTATTAATTCTGATGAGTTAGCTAAGATGTCTGATGATGAATTGTTAAATCGTATTAATGATTATGCTGTTTTTACTCGTGCGACTCCTGAACAAAAATTAAGAATTGCTAAGATTTTACAGAGAAAGGGAGAAATTATTGCTATGACTGGTGATGGTGTTAATGATGTTTTAGCCTTGAAGTCTGCTGATGTTGGAATTTCAATGGGTATTCGTGGTACTGATGTTGCTCGTGATGTTTCTGATATTGTACTTAAAGATGATAATTTTGCATCAATTGTTAAAGGTGTTAAATATGGTAGAATTACTTATGATAATATTAAGAAATTTCTCAAGTATATGTTATCTGTTAATTTTAGTACTATTTTGCTTGTTACTACAACTTCTATAATGGGATTACCCTTACCTATTCTTCCTATTCAAATATTATGGAAAAATATTATTACTGACTCTTTTCCTTCCTTGAGTTTGATTTTTGAAGAAGGTGAAGACGTCATGAAGACTCCTCCAAGAAAAGAGAAAAACATTTTGTCTCATTTGTGGAAATTTATACTGTTTATGGGTTTTTTGAATTTAGCTGTTTCTGCTAGTGTTTATTTCTTTGGTATTTACAATGAATTTGATATTAACCTTATTAGAACTCTTGTTATGATGATTGATATTATCTTTGAATTGACCTTTATCTATACTTGTAGAAGTGAATTGCCTCTTCGTATTAAGAAGATTTTCTCTAATCGTTATTTAAATATTTCAATTATTATCGCGATTTTGTTAAATATTATTTTGATGTATACACCTTTAGGTGCTTTGTTTAATCTTAGTATGCTTTCACTAAAAACTTGGCTTGTTATGATTCCTTTGGGATTGAGTGGGCTTGTTATTAATGAGATTGTTAAAGAGATTAAATATCGGAAAAGCTTGAAATGATTATTGTTTGGCTTTTAGTATTAGTTGTCTGTTTATTTGGTTTAGTTAAATCGTCTGATTGGTTTGTTGATTCAGCTAAGAAGATTGGTTATCATTTTAAGTTATCACCTTTTATTATTGGAGTTACTATTGTTGCGATTGGAACTTCGTTGCCTGAATTGATTACTTCGATTTTTTCTGTTAGGAATGGGGTTTCTGAAATTGTTGTTGGGAATGTTTTAGGTTCTAATATTGCAAATATTTTGCTTGTTATTGGGATTTCTGCTGTTGTTGCTAAAAGATTGAATGCGAAAGATGCTCATACTAAGATTAATTTTGGTTTGTTGTTAGTTTCTTTACTTATGTTGATTGGTGTTTTATGGGATGGTTCTGTTGTGTTGTGGGAGTCTATTCTTTTTTCTGTTTGTGGTATTTTATATTTGATTTATTTAACTGAAGCTACGAAGAGAATAAAAAAGAAAAGTGATTTTAAATATAATGATGTTAGAGTTTTTGACTTTGTAATTTTGATTTTATCTTTGATTGTTTTATTTTTATCTTCTAATTATATTATTCATGCTATTATTGAAATTTCAAAATATTTTAACATTGGAACTGAGGTAATCGCTGCTACTGTTATTTCTATTGGAACCTCGCTTCCTGAGCTAAGTGTCTCTCTTACGACCTTAAAAAAGAAAGAAAATGATATGTTAATTGGAAATATTTTGGGTTCTAATTTATTTAATACATTTGCTGTTATTGGAATTGCTGGTTTATTTGGTAGTATTGTTGCGCCTTTATCAATGGTTGTTTCTAGTTTAACATTCTTGATTATTGCTACTTTACTTTATTTTATTATTGTAAAGGATAATAAGATTAGTTTACGTGAGGGTGTCTTGATGTTAGCTTTGTATGTTACTTTTATATTAAGAATTGTTGGAGTTTTTTAAGGGGAGGATTTAATGTTTGATTATGTTAATTTTATAAATTTTACATTGTGGTTAACTTTGTAGTAGTAAAGGAATGAATAGGTTTATAAATATATTATTAATCTTTTTAATTGTATGAAACTTTATCAAAGAATAATTGCAGGAGGATTAGTTGTTACTGGTTTAGCTGTGATTTTATATAGCGGTCAAAAAAATACAAACGAATCTCAAATTTTAAAACAATCTTCAAACACTTATATAACTACAGAACCCAAAAATTTTGAAAATTGTTTTTCATCAGAAATGGCTTTAAGAAGCACAACTGGTGATATTGATGGAGATGGATTATATGATTTAATTATTGGGACTCCGGTTGCTATTAAGTATTTCAAGAACAATGGTGAAGGATATTTTACAGAACAACAAACAGTTTGTAAACCTAAAGGTTTTGAGAATTATTTTTCATTAAATGATATTGATAGTGATAATGATTTAGATTTGATTGTTACAACACCATTTAGAGTAAAAACATATCAAAATAATCAAGGATCTTTTTCTGAAGTCCAGTAATAAATTTTTTATTTTTTAGATAATAATGGTGTAATTGTTCCAAGAAAAATGCCTAAAACAATACCTATTATTAAATTATATAGAGAAATACCTGTTATTATTCCTAGTAATATTCCTAAAGAAATTCCTATAAAAATCACATTTGTTTACTTAATTCTTTTTTTAACATAATAATATATTTATTATTGAAAATTTATAAATCTTTTCTATTAAAAAAAATTGAAGTAAAGTAAAAATATTTCAAATAATTTATTTAAGATAAGTCATTCTATTCTAATATCAAATTTACCTAATAATCCAATTATATCTGGAATTGAAAAAATTGTTTTCTTAATCATATTTTGATTAGGATCTATGCTATAATTTTTTGCATTCTTGAATGAAGTAAAACTCAAATTTGAATTTGAGATTATTGTGTTTTTTAAATTAGAATTTTCAAAGTTAGATCTTGTTAAGTCAGTATTATTAAATTTACAACTTATTATTTTACAATTTTTAAAATTGGTATTACTAAAATCCAAATCTGAAAAACATGATAAAGAGATTATACAACTTTCAAAATTAAAACTAAGAAACAATTTGTTACTTTCTAAAAAATTTAATCCTAATAATTTACAATTATTAAATTTACAATTTTGTATTTTAGTGTTTTTTAGAGTGGTGTTAGAAAAATTACAATTCTCAAATACACAATTTATGAAAGAAAAATTATTTAAGGATTTATTAGAAAATTTCCTGATTTAAAAAGTTTGGAGTCAAATTCTTTATTATCAAATTCCATATTTATTAGTTTTTATTTTAACTCTATAAATATTCTCTCATTTTTCATTAATTAAATTTAATATTTTAATAAGATTTATAAGTCAGAAGCTTTTTCCCCTTGTTAAATGAGGGTGAGCGTAGCGAAAGATTGCAAGACGGCACCGAGGATTTGCTAAAAGCAAACCGCAGAGTTAAAACTCTAGACTAGAAAGTGCCATCTCAACACCAAATGTCTGCGAATAAATTCTTCATACGCTCAAATTTTTCATAAAATTCTTGTTTTTCAATCTTTGAAACAATAAGCCAGCACATCCAACAAAAGGTGTAGAATATAATTTTGAAGAAATTAAATTCTCCATAACCTTCAAGAAGTTTTTCTATTTGCTGAAAGCAACTATCTGTGCGTAGCACTAGCGCGCTTCCGTGTGGGGAGGGGAAATAGATTGGAGATTTAAATTTTTAGCAGAAGAAAAAATTCGACTTAACGAATACGATTATGTGGAGTTCTTGTAGTGTAACGGAAAGAATTCAGGGAAATCCTGCAAGGATTTACCACATAATCTTTGTTACACATCCTGAGCGAAGCGAGAGCCTGCAAGGCGTGGGCGGAGTGACGAGCGAAAGCGAGGAGTGGAGAAGTTTTAAGAAAATTTAGCGAACGATTTGTTCGCACTATATAAGAGGACTTTTTGAGATAGCCATCTGGAGGTATTTGAGATTATTTCATTTAGTTATAATTAACTTTATAAAATATATCATTTTAGTATCAATTATGTCAGAAATCAAAAAAAAGAAAATTCAATTAACTGAAGATAAAAAGAAAGAATATATTGAAATATTAGATAAAGATCATAGTGCAATGATGAAATTACATTATAATTTATATTTTTTAATAATACCAACAATTATTTTAGTTGGAGTTACTTTTATATTATTAAATTTATTTAATATTAATTATATAAAAAAAATTGTCCTTGGAATTGTAGTAGATGGTTCTATATTTTATTTTATTATTTTAAAAAAAATTAAAAAAACATTTGTAGAATTAAAAGTTTTTTCTCAAAAAAGAAAAGATATTCTCAAAAAAATAAGAAAATAAATAATTTATAATAATTTAAATAAAATTATATTGGTTAGCTAAGGGTACAATGATTTTATCTCAAAATACCTCAATAAAAAATTTGATATAATTAAATGAATTTTCTTAAAATTGTGTGTAACATTGTTGTTAAATAACCCGAAGGGCACGAGCGGAATGTAATGACCTCGTGAGTTTTTTCTGAAATAATTAATAATACTAATAATGTAAAACATAGACTTATTATTAAGTTACTTTATTCTTCTGGTATTAGATTGCAGGAATTGATTGATTTAAAGAGAAGTTCTATTGATTTTGAGAGAAATTTAATTTTTATTAAAAAAGGAAAAGGTGGTAAGGATCGGGTTACTTTATTAAGTAATGAATTGAAACTTGATTTGTTAAAATATTATAGTAATTATAATTTTAGAACTGATTATTTAATTGAGGGAAGAAATAGTAAATATTCTAAAAAATCCGTTCAAAAAATCTTAGAAATTGCAGGTAAATCTATTCATAAAAAAGTTAATCCTCACATGCTTCGACATTCTTTTGCTACACACCTACTTGAAGCTGGTGTTAATATCCGTTATATTCAAAAGCTTCTTGGTCATTCTAATGTTAAAACGACTGAAATTTATACACATGTTTCAAATAAATCTTTAGAAAATATTAAATCTCCTTTAGATTCTTTATATAAAAAAAAACTACAATTTTTCTAATATAAAGAATGTATGACCTTTGTGAAACTTTTCTAGTTTCTTTGATTCTATGATTTTGAAATTTTCTTCTAATTTTTTACTCATTTCTAGAAATGTTTTTTTTGAGTCTTGTTTTGAAATGCTTAATGTTTTTAGTGATAATAATATTTTACAATCTTTGTCTACTAGTTTACTTGCTTTTGTTATTATATCAACTTGATCTAGTGATGGAATGTCTTGGAATAAAATATTGATTTTTGTGTCTTGAATTTTTTCTTTTATATATTCTGTATCATGAGCATCAACAAATAATGGTAATATATTATGCATTTTTTCTGCTAATCTTATTAATGGAATTGTCATATCTACAGATTTTTCTACTGCAAATATCATTCCTTCCGTTCTTTCACTTAAATGTCCTACAGTTGTTCCTGAAGATGCACCTAGATATAGAATATTTTCTTCTCCTTCTAAGTCAATTGGGAGACCTAAATCTATTCCTGCTCTCCATTTACTTGTTTGTGGATTCCACGTATAATCTTTTTCCATTTTATTGATTTAAAAAAAATGCCCTCAGCACATCGCAACAGGGGTGTCTCATCATCGGGCAAATTTTTCGAAATAATCTTGTTTGATTGTTATTGCTAATTTATTTGATAGTTGTCTTGCTTTTTTACCTTTTTTATTGGCTTCTTGCAATTCTCTTGTATAATATAATAGTCCATATTTTGGACTGGGATTCCCACTTTTATTATGACGAAATAGAGCTTTTTCTGAGCCAATTAATTGAATTGTTGATGCTGGTTTTCGCATTAGATTTTCCATTCCTCCAACTGAACAAATTAATTTTCCAAGTATAAAACTATCTATTACTTCTGAACTATGTGGTAAATATTTCTTTGTTAATTTTTCTAATATCCCTTTTAGTCTACCTTTCATAACTTTCCCATCTTTGAATCGAAATTGTGGCGTTATTTCAGAAAATATTATTTTTATATAATTCATTTCTTCCTCGTCTAACATTAATCCATATTTACATTTTATTTCTTTTTGGAAATATTCATAGATTGCTTTTCTATATGCTTTTCTATATGGATTTAGATAATAATATAATTCTATTACTCTTCCGAATAAGTCTACTTCTGGATCATTTCTTGTATCCTCTAGGATACGTGTAACAAACATTATTAGTTTGTCTTTTGATATTGACTCTTGGACTCTTATTTTCGCTTCTGCGATTGAGTCTACGACTTGTTTTGATTTTATCATGATTATAAATTATATTTAGAGTATATAGAAGTTTTGTTTAACAAAGAGAACAGTATAAGAAACAGCGAATAAAAGAAGATTTAATTTGTGGCTATTAGTAGTTGCGTGCTGAATAAATCGCGTAAGCTCAATACTTACACACCAACTCTATCAACGCGTTCTTCTAACGCGGCCTATGTTATTTCGTTTTGCGGTTCGCTTCGTGCTTAGATGCTTTCAGCACTTATCGATTAATGCGTAGCTGCCCAGCCTGCTCGTAACAACTGGTAGACCAGAGGCATCGAACCCACGTTCCTCTCGTACTGGAGGGTCCTTCCACTCAAATAACAACACGCCAAGTAGATATCATACAAACTGTCTCACGACGTTCTTAACCCAGCTAACGATCCCTTTTAATGCGTGAACTCCGACACCCTTGGATGCTTGTGCACATCCAGGATAGGAAGAGCCGACAGCGATGTACCAAACCGCCCCGTCAATGTGAACTATCGGGGGCGACAAGCCTGTTATCCTTAAGGTACCTTTTCTGACGTTCACCTGACCCATTAAAAGTCATGGTGAGTTCGTTAAGCCCAGCTTTCACTTCTGTTTTTCTTACTTGTCGAAAAACAGTTAGACAAGCTTTTGCCTTTACACTCTACTCCAGATTTCCGACCTGGATGAGCTTGTCTTTGGGCCCCACAGATACATTTTCTGCGGGGTGCCGCCCCAGCCAAACTACCCGCCAACCGCTGTTCCAGTAAGGTTAGTGGATCTATTAAGAATGGGTGGTGTTACAATTTTGCTCCACTATGGCCGAAACCATAGTTTCAACGCTCCCACCTACACTGGGCACTCATAATAGATTCACAACGGCAGGTTGTAGTAAAGGTCTATAAGGTCTTCGCTTCCCACTTGGCGATACCGGTCTGTTCACCGGTGAAAGATTTCGGAAGTTTCGAGTTAGGGACAGTGACAACATCGTTAAGCCGTTCATGCACGTCGCCATTCAGACGACAAGGCATTACGCTCATGTGTTATTCTGAACCTATAATTTTCTAATTTGAGAAAGGATTCAACTCTTTATGTCGCCATAAAGCTCGGACTCTATCTTCACAAATAATTGTGTCAAGCGTATTAGTCTCTGAGGATTCTAGATTTCTCTAGTCTTTCCTGCTGATTGTCCGCACTCATCACATTTTCACTGCTTCTCTTTAAAAGAGAAACGAGTAGTGTGAGATACTCGGGGTTTCCAGCATATAGCTTGATTTTCTTCTCATAACTTAATTCGATTTTTTAAATAGTCCATGTTTACCCTATGAAGCTTGAAGCGTTTTGTAATATTATTACAAACCGTAAGGCAGCATTCTACCTTAAGAGCCTCATAGTTAGGCCCGCCGTTTGATGGGCCTTCCACGTATTGAAATACGCATTTGGACACCACCACTGGGCAGACTTCACCAAGCATACTCGTCCTTTCGGAATTGCGCTTAGCTACGTTTTTGGTAAACAGTCGTGCCATCCTTGTTACTGCGATCTACTCCCCCATATAATGAATCATACAAAAGAATAGACATCCCTTATACCGAAGATACGGGACTATTTATGCCGAATTCCCTTAACTCGTTTAAACTTTCATGTCTTAGCCTTCTCAGCTAGGGTACCAGTGCCAGATCTTGGTACGGCTAATTATTTTCTATTCTATAAAGTTTTCACTGACTCTTGGACTCGGCAGATTCAAGACAATTCATTTGCTTCTCGCGATTACCATCCACAAATTTCTCGTTCTTTATATCTTTCGATATTCCACCTATCCGAAAGCGATTTTATAGACTTAACAAAAATAATCAGTTCAGGAATATTAACCTGATATCCGTCGTCATACTCAGTTAAGGTATGACTTAGGTGCCGACTAACCCTCAGTTAATTGTTAGTGCTGAGGAAACCGTACCCTTTCGACATCTTCCGGTTCTCAGGAAGATCTGTTCCTACTCACACCAGGATAAGTATTACTAATCGTTCCAATCTTACTTACGCAAAATCTTCTGCACAATTAGTACACCTGCTTACCACGACACTCATCTGAGTGTGTCCAGAGTATCGGTAATTGGTTTGAGCCCCGTCCATTTTCGACGCTTCTATTCTCAATAGGTGAGCTGTTACGCTTTCTTTAAATGATGGCGGCTTCTAGACCTACATCCCCAGTGTCTCAGAATAAAAACTATCTTCGTTACACTTAACCAATATTTTGGGACCTTAACTCCGGGCTCCCTTGTTCGGGTTTCGTGACTGCGTCTTACACGCAGCCGCTGTTTCCGGTGGCAAACAGTTCGCAGGTTCTGAGTTAGAAAAAATTCCGTAAGCTTGTGCCCCTGCAAATTTTATCTGTAACTTTACCCCACGAACAAGCATTCCACCGAACTATACCTAGGCATATTTCAGCAGGAACCAGCTATCGCCAGATTAGAGTGGCTTTTCACCCCTAATCCCAAATCATCCGAGTGCATGCACACAACAACGGTTCGGGCCTCCATTTCTCTTTCAAAAAACTTCACCCTGTTCAGGATTAGATCATCTGGCTTCAGGTCTGACCCTCGTGACTAAATCGCGCTTTCACACTCGCTTTCGCTTCGGCTTCCTTTTTTAACCTCGCCACAAAAATCAACTCCCTGGCCTGTTCTTCAAAACGTACGATACAACCCCGTAGGGCCGTATCACTCTTGTAACTGTTAGATTTCAAGTCTTTTAACTCTCTTGTGAGAGTACTTTTCAGCTTTCCCTCGCGGTACTAGTACACTATCGGACTTAGATTACTATTTAGGGTTAGCAGTTAATTCTGCCATATTCAAACACCTAATCCAAGGTATTCTACTCTTTCGAAGACAAACATATCAACTTCATTTACGGGGCTATCACCCTCTGAGGCATGTCTTTCCAGACAATTTCAATTCGTCAACTTAGTTCTTAACTTCACCACATCTCCTACGCTTTTTCAAGCAAGGATTCGGTTTGCCCTATTTCCTTTTCGCTCTCTGCTAATAAGGAAATCACTAGTTTGTTTTCTTTTCCTGCCGGTACTAAGATGTTTCAATTCCCGGCGTTACTTCACCTTACGGTGTATCATAAAGATATGTTTCACATTCGGAGATCTTGGGGTCAACAGTTGCATGCACCTCACCCAAGCTTATCGCAGCTTGCCACGTCCTTCTTCAAAATCTAAGCCAAGCTATCCGTCTAACAGCGTGGTAGGATGGATTCTATAAAATAGAATCCCAAATCTTCCTTTATTCGCCTTTTGTTTCTTATACTGTTCTCATTGACTATAACAAACCTGTTAAGGTTTTCTTTTAGCCTCAAACTCCCCCCTTCAATTGAAAAATTGAGAGGTTCATGGTGTTGAGTTTTCAACTCGTGATGAATTGAATGCGATGACCTGTAGGTCGCATGGACCTGCCGTGAGTTGAACACGGGTCTCTTCGGTGCAAGCGAAGCATTCTACCATTAGACTACAGGCCCAATTATGAAAACTAGAATGACCAGTTATGCTAATGAATATACTTAATTTATATTTAAAGTTCATATTTGAACATATTTATAGGAGGTGATCCATCTGCAGGTTCCCCTACAGATACCTTGTGACGACTT
>CAZFHC010000012.1:0-10360 GCA_964518625.1 Candidatus Woesearchaeota archaeon
AACAATTATTACTAATACTAGAAATAAAATAACACTTGAAATTATACCAAACGTTTTACCTTTTTTCTTTTTACTCGTAGCCTTAGGGTTGTGTTCATCCAAACTTTTATACTTAATTTTCTTATTATTAGAAACAATAGAACTCCAAGCCTCATTAAATTCCTCTACACTATATCCCTTCTCTAAAATTTCTTTTTTCAAATCATCGACAGAAAACTTCTCTTTATACAATTCCAAATATTTTAAAATAATATTATTAACCATATCAACCTCTGAAATTAAAAATCATATTTACTATATAAATCTAACTGAAATCCAATATAAACAACTTTATTAATTATACAATTCTATAATTATTATGAGAGGGTTGCTTAAGAAAAACAAAAAAGGTGTTATGTGGGACATATTAATACCACTAATTCTGGGATTATTAGTAGTAGCAATTATCTTTTTCTGGATTTTTCAAGAATACTTCACAGAGGAAACAACAAATGCAGAAATTTGTAAACAAAGTGTTATCGTAAGAAACACACTCCCAGAATATGATATTGGAATTTGGAATGACAAAGAGACAAGCTCCATTGCAACAGTAAGCTTCAAAAATAGTTACCCACTCAAATGCAAGACCAAAGTAATAACCATAGACTATAATGATACAGAAAAAGCAACAAAAGAAATAATGAATCAAATGGCAGAATGTTGGTACATAATGGGACGAGGAGAATACAACATTTTCCCATCTAGAGCATTCTTTGGAGATTCATATTGTGTAGAATGTGCAAGAATAGAATTTAGAGAAGATGTAAAAACATATTATACAGAACATCCAATTAATATGGAAGAAGGTTTGGATTTAGAAATAGAACCTCAATATTCTTACAAATCATATCTAACAAGCAAAAATCATAATTCAATTATAGCATCAGATAATTATGCAGATGAATTTAAAATATTTTTTGGAGCTGGTGAAGAGTATAAAGCAGAAACAAGCAACGAAAAAGAAACATCTGATATTCCATTCTCTTTAGGATATAAATATGAAACATTTAAAGATTATGATCCTTGCGAAAAAATTAATGATTGTGAAGATGGATATACTTGTAGATTTTTAGGAACAGGCCAGATGATAATAGATGCTTTTAAATTTGGAAGATGTATCCAAGACAATAGGATAGAAATTTTATGTAAAAACGAACCAAGCGGATTCCAACTAGAATATATTTTACCACTATTTGCCCCAAGTTATGGATATAATTTTACAATCTTAGACAATAGCGGACAAAAAATTAGCAAAATTTTTCATCCCAATACAGATATAATCTTATCAGATAATTCTCCTGAAATAGAATGTAATGGTGAATTAATCCAAGATATGAGATTCGAAGTTAAAGATGAGGAACCCGTTATAAAAGAACAAATAAGAAATATTATCCCAAACTTTTTATCTTCTATTTCAGAACTTTTCCAAGGAAAAAAAACTATAATAATAACACTCCCAGAAAAAATAAACATGACAAAAGGAGATCTCTTAATAACAATAAATACAATGTTAGTAACTGACAAAAATTTTGATACACAATTAATCTTTTATCAATGGAACAATGGAAAAGTCCTAGAAGATTTAAATAAAATATATAATGCTTATACATTCCAAAAAGACAAGAACAAGATAGAAGTAAAAAACATTGCATTTTGTAACAATTGGGATGGAATACCAGGATAGAACATAATTAAATTATTTTTTACTTTTATCTATTCCACTTAATGAAACCCATATAATAATACCAACAACCAAAACAATAACAGAAACAGCACTCAACACATTTTCACCACCAGCTAACCAACCAGAAATAATATCATCTAATCCACTTGTAAAAATAACAACCAAAAGAGTAAATAATCCAGCTAAAGAACCAAAAGTAATTTTTAAACCCTTAGGCATATCCTTACTTAAATCACCACCAACAAAACCATACAAAATAAAAAATACTAACATAGTCGCAGCACCAACAGCAATCCAAGGAACCATATTAACTACAATATCTCTAGGAGTAGGAAACCCGATTAAAAGAAGACCAATAACCAACGCAACTAAAGAATCAATTTGGTGTTTACCCTCACCCAAAATCTTAGATTTCTCTAAAACAGCAAAAACAGTAACAAAAACCAATAAAAAAGGCAACGCCATAGTCATCATAAAACTTTCCAAACCTGCAAATACCATAATAAACAATTTCAAAACAAGTTTAAATAGTTTATCGTAAAAAAAACCCAAGAAAATCTTAAAAACATCTAATACATAATAAAAATACGATCCTGTAGTCTAATGGTAGAATTCATCGCTGACTTCGATGAGGCCCAAGTTCGATTCTTGGCAGGATCATAGAAATTTAGAACTTGGGCAGACCAAGGCGAATGAAACACTTTGAAGATAAAATTTTTTTAAGAATTCTTTTATACGAAATGTATTTTATGAGGAGATCCTTGGCAGGATCATAGAAAGATGTACTATATGCTATCATTAAGAATTCTTTTCATCCTCTTAACCGTATTCTCATCTAGAACTTCCAATAACTCTTCAAAAGAAGCATTCAACACCGCATTAACATTCCCAAACCTTTCCAACAACTCAATAGATTTAACACCACCAATTCCATTGAACCCTTCCAAAACAAATCTTTTCTTTTCCTCCAAACTAACCTCTTTTTTTTTAGCCCTAACACTACTAATACTACCACCACCACGCCGTCCAAGCAACATTAAAACCTCAGCACTATCTTTTTCATTCTCACTATAAAGAACAGAAACTCCATAATCCAAACAGGAAGAAATTAACATACCAAGAACAGCATTCTTCGACATTTTAAAATCTCTATAATTATAACAAAATCCCTCCAACAATAAAATCTTTTTATCACAACCAGATAAATCCTTTAACTGCTTTTTTAATCTACCAGAAACAAGCGAACCAATCAAGTCAGAAAAACTCTTCCTTTCAATAACAACATCATCAACCAAATAATCACCAACATCCAATTTTTCAAACGAGACATCACAACCAGCACCAATTAAAAATGAAGGAACCCTAGAATTTTTCTCACGAGTATCAACAATAACTTCAACACCATTATTTTTTTTAAGTCTCTTAAAAGAAAAAATATCTTCCATTAAAACATATCTTGAAATTACAATATAAATCTTAAACCCAGAACTGGATAATTTTTTATTTTTTTTACTCTTTACTCTAATTATAAAATATCTAAACTTCTCTGTTCATATCTCTTAGAAACCCCTTTCTTCTGAATATCAGAAATTGCTTTATGCATTTTCTTTTCTTTATTAAATGAAGAATAATAATAGACCTCATCCCTCGTATTCTTAGTAATTAAAATTTTCAATTCACCAGGCGCCAGTCTAGCAGTCCTACCACTTCTCTGGATTTTTCGAATAGCAGACGGAACCGGCTCATAAAAAATTACAGAAGAAACCTCAGGAATATCCAATCCCTCCTCAGCAATCGAAGTTGCAACCAAAACATTAATTTCACCACGAGAAAATTTCGCAATCATTTCCTTTTGTTCTTTTTGCTTCAAACCAGTCTTAACACCTTTAGAATTTTGTTTAACAGCCTGACCAACAAAAATTCCAACGTTAACACCATCGATATCACTCAAAACATCCTTAATCTTATTAATCGTTTCACGAAACTGAGCAAAGACAATAATTTTAGCATCTTTTTTATTAAACATCTTATCACTAACCTGAATCTTCAACTCCGCCAACTTAGGATGCTCAATGCTACAATTCAAAGCCATAGAAAAAGCCCTACCAAAACGAGGATCACCAGTTAATTTTTGAACCCCACGAGATTTTTTTTCAGCAGATTGTTTCAACAAACCTCTCATATATTCAACAAAAGATGTTAAAGTTTGAGTCTCCAATAATTCAATAGCATGAGAAATTTTAAGTGCCTGAGCACAAGAAGAAACACCAAGCATCTTATTCCCATCCTTCTTTCCACGTTTTAATTCATTCATCAAACGAGATTGCAACTTCAACAACATAATCTTACTAGCATAACCAAATAACAATTTACGAGCCTTCAACTCATTAACCCTATCCTGATAAATTCCATCCAATAACATTTTAATTTCCATAAACTCAGTAGGAAAATCAACAAAAATCTTAGCAAAATCTAACTCCTGCAAATAAGGTCTAACATCCGGAGAATCTCTAGTTCTAACTTCAACAACCTCAATATTCATATTATGACAAACATCCTCAATCGTTTTTTTATCTCCTCCAGGAGAAGCAGTCAAAGCTAAAATTTGACCATAATCATTTTGAATTTTATATCTCATAACAACTTTATTGTAAGCATAATTTTTCATACAACGATGTGCCTCATCAACAACAATCAAAGAAACATCATCTAATTTATACAACTCTTTCTGAATATCATTCGCAATACATTGAGGTGTAGAAAAAACAAATTCAGCAGTCTGCCAAATTTTCTTACGCTTTTCAGCATTAGTCTTACCAGTAAATAATTGCATATCAGCCCAACCATCAGGAAGCATTTTCTCAAAACTAGCCAAATGTTGCTCAACTAAAGGACGAGTAGGTGCAAGAATAACAATTTTCTGCAAAGGATTTTTTTTAAACTTATCAACAATAACCATCATCGCAATTAAAGTCTTACCAGTCCCAGTAGGTAAAACAACTAAAGAACTCTTCTCTTTAACTTTTTCAAAAATATCAATTTGATATTTCCTAGGTTCAACAGAAATCTCCTCCATAAATATAATAAAATGAATCTACTTTATAAAAATTGTTTAAAGAATATCATCCTCGAAAGGCATATCATCTTCTTGCCTTTGTACAGGAACTGCATTTTTACTAATAATCAAAACATCACCAATAGCCTTAATAAATTGATGAGGAACAATAATACCACGAGCTCCACCTAACAAATTAATCATACCAGCTTCCTTAGCAACAATTCTCCATCCATCAATCTTATTACTAATGACATTTACCTCTTCAACTTTTCCAAAGAAATCTCCACTATCAGTATAAACTTGTTTCTCTAACATTTCACCTAACTTTTTTATCCTTAACATGATAAGAAAATAACCTTTTGATTTAAATACATTTCTATCATTCATAATATATAATCATTCAAAAATAATCCTGAAACCTATTAGGAAAAAATCCAGAATCACCACAATGATAAACTTTATGAAACAATTGATTGTAAAAAATATCCACATTCAAATCAACCTCACCCAACATTTTTTCATTATAATCATTAAGAACTAATTGAGGTGGCTTTATTCTCTCTGGTCTAAATCCAAAACAACTCTCAAAAATGTCCATACCATAACTAACTTCCTCTCTAGCTATATTCTTAGACAACTCTTCATAGCTACCCTTGACACCATACATATATATTTCCTTATCAAATGACAAAATATAATCACACCAAGCTCTAGATTCGTTGATAGGTACTCCTTTATACAACGGAGCAACATAAAAGACATCAACCTTAGATAATTCAACCTCAGAACAATACATATAAGGATTCACACCATCAATCTGACGACTCCCAACCAACCTAAAGACAATAATTCCCAAACTAATAATACAAAAAATTAACATTATCAACAAAGGTATTTTCCATTTTTCCATACAAAAAGAAGAAAAATCAAATTTAAAAATTTAACAGCTTATAAAAAAACATATAAAAAGCCTGCGAAGGGAGTCAAACCCTCGACCCTCTGCTTACAAGGCAGATGCTCTATCACTGAGCTACGCAGGCATAATATATTGATTGTTGTATGCTTTTTAAATTTTTTTGTTATGGATATTTAGCTCAAAACAAAACTCGCAAACTCAGCATCCTCAGCAAGCTTCCGGACATCATCAACACTAATAGAATTAATATTCTTACTATAATTATAATAGTCTTCTATATTTCCAGCAAAAGCTTCCAGAATCATATTTACCGCACTCTCATTACTCCCCTCACTCCCTACTTTCCTATTCCCAATAACTTGAATTTTTGCCTTTTCAACAACATCAGCACTAACATCTTTCATCTTCAAAAATTCCTCTTTAGAAACTTTAATTACTTCATCAACCTTAGACGGATCAGTACCAGCCCAAATAATCATATAACCATAATTTCTTCCCATATCCAACTCACTTTTAACACCATAAACCAAACCACGTTTTTCTCTAACTTCAGTAAATAAATTACTACTCATACCCTCACCTAAAATACAATTAAAAATTTCAACAGCATATTTTTTATCTTCAGTTAAATCAGGCATATGAATACCTAACGCTAAATTAGCTTGCATCAAATCACTACGTTTCTCACTACTATCCTTAATCTTTTTCTTAATATCTAACTCTCCAAATTCAATTCCCTCTCTTTCAAAACCAACATATTTCTCAGCCAACGCAACAACCTCTTCAAAAGAATTATTCCCTACAACACATAAAACAGTATTTTTAGGCACATAAATCTTTTTATGCTTCTCAATAAGAAAATCACGACTAAAACTTCTAACAGTTTCTTCACTTCCACCAATAAACATTCCAAAAGGTTTCTCATATAAATTAGATTTTATACTTTCTAGAACATGAGCACGAGGATTATCTCTATACATCTTAATCTCTTCTATAATGACATTTCTTTCTCTTTCCACTTCAGCAGCAGGGAAATTTGCATTAAAGAAAATATCACCTAAAACATCAACAGCTAGTTCTAAATGCTCACTAGGTAAACGAACATGATAAGCAGTAACCTCTTCATGAGTAAAAGCATTTAACTCACCACCAACACCTTCCAATTCTTGAGCAATCTCACGAACATCTCTTTTATCAGTTCCCTTGAAACATAAATGTTCAATAAAATGAGCCACTCCTTTTTCTTTTTCACTCTCATACATAGCACCAAATTTTACAGAAAACATAACAGTACTAACATCAACATCTCTCTTCTCATGAATTATAGTCAATCCATTAGACAACACTTTTTTATTAAATTCAACCATAAAGAAACAAACAAGACAACCTTTTTAATAATTTGCATAAAATAATCGAAACGGGAAACTGTTTACATCATAATACTTGCATCATAACAAATCTCTCACCAAACATTCTAAAATCTTCAACAATACTAAACTCCTCATTTAAAAAATAAAACAACCAATTTCTCTTAACTTTAAACTCACTTTTACTAGACAAACTAACCATCGGCAAACTAAGAATCAACCAATCTTTTTTACTCATTCTAGACTTAATATTCAACAAGAACTTCTTACTGGAATTCCTTTCCAATTTTTCTAAAGCATCAACAAGTTGGAAACAGAAGAAACATTGGCATTCTCTTTTTTGAGATATACCGAGCGATAAAACTGTCTCTGCATTATTTACTTCAATAATTTTGTTAACATCTTTTAAATCAAATAAATCCACACAATGGGCAGTAGCATCAAACTCCATTGAAGAAAAATACGAATTCATATTCTCAACAATCTGATTACTAGCCTCCATCCCAATATATTTGACCTCACCAAAAATATTTTTCAAAAATTCATAACTAAAACCATTCACACCACAACCAAAATCAACAACAGAATCCACTTCACCAATAACTTCCTTAAACTTCCCATACAAAACATCATAATCTCTCTTCATACTAGATCTGTGAGATTTTAAGACACTACCAAAATTCAAAATATCCTTTGGCTTAATCACTCTATTCGTCAAAAAAACACCGAAATATTTTCTAAGCATAGATCTAACTTCCTTAACACGACTTTTATCGTCTAAACCATTATCAACCTGAAATAAAACCTTCTCAACAATGCTATCAGGCAAACCCGAGAATTCTCGCTTTTTTTTAATTTCAAAAATTAAATTAACCATAAAACTAACCAGAATAAAGAATATTAAAAACTAACTATTTCTCATATTCAATAATTTTAAATATTCGCCATCTACTAATTTTGAAAAAAGGTTCATAGCTCCATCCAATGTTTCACTAAAAGAATAAATCTTATTGAAACTCGTTCCATAATGAGATCCTGCTTCATGAATCTCTTTTTCTTTTAATCCTTCATCTAAAGATTGAAGAGCCTCACTATATTTTTCATCCGAATTAGAAATTGCCTGTTTTTTATAATCATCAATGAATTTTCTTTCTTTGCTAATTGAATCAAGAGTATAATTAGAAAGAAATGGCTTTTTACCACCAAACTCTGCAATTTTAAAAAAGAGATCTCTTAATTTAGGCTTGTCAAAAGTAACAAAAACTTTATAATTATCTTTTGTCTTTTGAATAGACAAATTATTTTTAATAATACCCTGTTGATATAATGAATTAAAATATTCTAAATAATGTAATACGACTTCTTTATTTAAATCATCAGAAACTTTTAATGTTAAATTTTTAGAAGATGAATTATAGATCCCGTCAACAACAGAATTATTAAAATCATTATCTCTTGGAATAAAAACATTTGTTTTTGCATTTATTTTAATATTATAATCTGGCAATATGTTCTCAAGTCTAATTTTACTACGAACTAGCTGATCTTTAGTCTCTAAAGGCTCAGGAAAAGATTTTCCTAAAGTTGGAAATTCGATATCCAATCTAGTATATTTTATATCTTTCATAACAATACCATCAAAATTTACTTTATAAAAATTAATATTATACAAAATATACTTTTATTTAACAAATTTCTCAATCATATTCTTATTTCTAACTTCTGGATGAAATAAAACACCATAGAATTCTTTTTCTCTATACTTAACAGCCTGCCCAATACCATTTTTACCAAGACAGAGAATATCAAAACCAATATCTTCCCAATTGTAAATACAATTATTATGTAAATGATAAACTTCTTGTTTCCCGTTCAATCCAAAAAAATCAAGATTAAACTCTTCAAAATAATATCCGATTTCTTCACCCTCATTTATTATACCGCCAAACATCAATCCAAGAACCTGCATCCCAGCACAAATTCCTAACACCTTACCATTATAACTTTTTAACCAAGAAAAATAATCAATATTATCAATAAAAGAATCATCTTGCAAACTCGTACCAGCAATAATAACATGACTATATTTTTCAGCATTTATAATGTCCTTATAATATTTCATCTCAAATTCAATATCTCCTTTCTTCAATACATCCACCACTGGCAAAACAAATTCTAAATCATGCATTTTTTCATTACACAAAGAGACTACCAAGACTTTACTCATTTTCAATAACTCGCAATTTTAATTCTCTTCTACAGCTATTCTCACCATCACAAGAATCTTCAAATTCAATCATTTTAATCTTTTTTTTGAATAAAGGACAATCCAGAACAAAACTCTCAAATTCTCCGCCCTCTCCTGCAATACTAATCCCGAACTTCTCACTCAACTTTTTGACTTCATCAATATAATTTTTATCAACAGGTCTACCCAACCAAATTTTTGTCAAAGGATATGCAAAAACACCAACAACCCTAACATCAAAATTATTATCAATCAACTCCTTCAGAATCTCTTCTTGGTTTTTTTGCCATAACGGATTAAATACTTCCAACTCTAATTCATTGCAAATTCTCTGAATTCTAGAGGCTTGATAAACAGATAAAACAGCACCAGTAATAATACCCTTAATACCATATTCACTTTTTGCTCTATTAATAATATTCTTTAAATCATCCAATTCAATTTCTTTTTCTCCCTTGGTTTTTTTAATCAGGATAGGAACCTCAAGAGCCTCAGCCTGTACCTCAACATTAGAAACAGAAGGAGTATGAAACATAAAACTATTTTTGTTCTCACTCAAAATACTAATCAAACAACTCAAATCATGTCCATACTTATCAGCAATAAAACCAGCCAACATTGAATCTTTTCCACCACTAAATAACAAACCTAACTTCATAAAGAAACAAATAAAACAAACCTTAAAACTCTTATCCTAATACATTAATTTATCAAAACAATATAATCTAATAATGCTAAGCTCCAGGCATTACTTTTCTCGTAGATTGTACTGGCTTAACTGGAGTAAAAATTCTACTTCTTTGTTTATTATTTTGAACAGATGGCTGTACCTTTTTTCCGATTGTATCAAAATCATTAGACTTAGGTTTCTTAATAAAAGAATAAATAAAAAATACAAGAATACCAACAGCAACAATTCCTAAAACAATCGCTAAATAAAACTTCTCATTATAAACCATAGAATAAAATACAAACAAATACTATTAAAACTTTACTTCTTTGCAACTGACTTCTTTGCAACTGACTTCTTTGCAACTGACTTCTTTGC
>CAZFHC010000012.1:10460-26228 GCA_964518625.1 Candidatus Woesearchaeota archaeon
ACTTCTTTGCAACTGACTTCTTTGCAACTGACTTCTTTGCAACTGACTTCTTTGCTAAAACTTTTTTTGCAACCACTTTCTTTACAACTATTTCTTTTACAACCTTTTTTTTGTCATTTTTAATAAAATCCTTATACATTCTAAAAGTAAAATTAACAGAAAACATTGTTATAAGAAGACTAATAAAACAACCAATAATTACTATTGAATATTTAATAAAAGTTGCACCAAATAATATGGCAATTTGATATAATACTAATATAATTGCAAAATAAAATAATAAAACAATTAAACCTAATAGAAATAAATACCATAAGGTTCTCCACCACTTCCCTTTTACAGCTAATTTACTTTCTTTTAAAGATTCAAAGATACTCTTATCAGAAATAACAAAAATCAAAAACCCAAAAACCCAAAAAATACCAAAAATAATACCCGGAATTATTCCTAAAAGAAATAATAACATTAAGAATAAAGCGTAAACACAATTAAATAATATAACAGAAGGTAATTTTTTCCAAGATTTTATCATCAAATTCCCTTTCTCACCATTTAACCTTTTTATCATAAAAAGACTATAAAACAAAGAAGTAAATATAACTAAAACATCCAATAAAAGAATTCCGACCTGACCACTTAATGAATCCTTCGCAAATAAAGTAAATAAATTAACAGCCAATAAAGGAATTAAATATACCCAAAGTCCTAATTTAAAAAATTCAGAAAAATTACTTTTAAAATCTTCTATACTCTTATTTAAAATATTTCGAAATACACCACTCATAAGAACAAATAAAAAAGAGAAGTATTTAAGGTTGTTGTATGGCATCAACAAATCAATCACCATTTTACCAAAGAGCAGAGCAAGAATTCTTAGAAGCAAAAACAGACGAAGACAGAATAGCCTGTCTAGATATAATGATAAAAGAATGTCCAAAACATAAATCTTCAGAAAATATGCTTAAAAATCTAACAACAAGAAGAAAAAAAATACAAGAAGGATTCATTCGGAAAAAGAAAGCTGGAAAATCATCACAACAAGGAATAAAAAAAGCAGATATGCAATGTATATTAATAGGATTCCCAAATTCAGGGAAATCAACAATATTCAATATTTTAACAAATACAAAACAAGCAAAAGTTTCACAAACACCTTACTCAACATATACGCCAAAATTAGGAACTTTTGATTACGAAGATGTAAAAATTCAAATTATAGATGACGCACCAATACCAAACAATGAGAAATCTATAATTAATTCTACAGATACATTACTAATAATAATAAACAAAATTAAAGATATAGAAAAAATAGAAAAATATGTTTGGAAATCAACAGCAAAAAAAATCTACATATATAATAAAGAAGATCAATTAACAGAGTCAGAAAAGAGAAAAATAGTTGCAACCTTAAAATCAAAATACAAAAAATTGTATTTCATTTTCTTCTCTCAAAAAATTACAAAACGTAATTTAAATTTATTTAAAAAAAAGATATTTGAGACATTCCCAATAATTAGGATTTACACAAAAGAACCAAACAGAAAAGCGAGTAAGGACCCAATGATATTAAGAAAATATTCAAAGGTTAAAACTGCAGCAGAAAAAATATTAAAAGGTTTCTCAAAAAATATCATAAGATCAAGAATATGGGGACCTTCATCAAAGTTCGGTGGACAATCTGTAGGAGTCGGGCATACATTAAAAGATAAAGATGTAATTGAGTTCAAGGCCAAATAGCAAAATACCGACGACAAAGGTTGTATTAATTACACAATTACAATAAATCTATTTAAACAAAAAGACTCTATTTATATTATGGCATTTAATAAAAAAAAGAATTCTATAAAAGAATTACCTCATATTCAACCAAAAATAATGGCTCCAATAATGCCAGAAGTAACACCATTAATACCAAAAATAATTGCAGTACCAACCCCAATACATCAAGAATCAAGATTACCTACAACAACTAAAGAATTAACAATAAACAAACAAACAGATGAGGAACCCTTTTTTGTTCGTATCGATAAATTTAATTTAGCAAAAGACAATTTTTCATCTATTAATAAGAAAGTCGGAGAACTAGATAATATTATCAATACACTAGAAAAAATAAAACAGAAAGAAGACAATGAACTTAACGAATGGAAAGAACAAACATCATCAATAAAAGAATTACTTTCTCAAATTGATAAAGAAATCTTTGGGAAGCTATAAAATGGCTACAAGTCCAGAAACTATTTTTGTTCCAATTAATTTTAACACATATAAAAATAATAAAATAAATGGATTAAAGACTCAACTCTATATAAAAAAATCATTAATCTTATTAAAACAAATAGAAGAAACTAAAAAATTAAAAAATGCATACAATAAAGAATTAAAGAAAACTTTTTCTGAATTAGCAAAAGAAATGAAAAAATTTCAAGATAGATTGCCAAAACAAAAAGAGAAAAGAATGAATGCTTTATTAGAATCTCACAACATGTCTAATCAACCTATTTCTAAAATAGATTGTGAACTAAAAGCAATCCAAGAAAAACTAGAAGCATTAAATAATGCATGAATCTGAAAACAATATTTATAATAACCTTATTCCTTTTGTTAACAGTAGGAATCTTCTCAATACATTCCGACCAAACATTCACAGGTAAACTAACAAATATTCAATATAAAAATAAACTAATTATTGTAAACATAGAAAATCAAAAAACTGATTTCATAATCTTTACAGATAAACTACTAGGAATAAAAACAAACGATAACTTAGAAATCTCAGGAAAAGAAGATACTTACAAAAACAATAAACAAATCATAATAAATAAAATAACTAAAATAAATTAAAGTTCTGCAGCTGTCGTTGCACCAAATACAATATTACCAGTACATGTTCCTGCAACCCCTCTTGGAGCATAAATCCTCCAATAAGTAGAACTTGTGGCATCGTCGTTAGCCAAATCATTTTGTCTATAGTTCAAAGCAAATTCTTTAACTAAAGAAGCATCTGTCAAGTTAAGATAAGCAGCTTCAAACTCTGTCAAACTTAAATCTCCAGCAGTAGTACACTTGAATTATATTTTTGGTAAACCAAATCAATCAGACCGATATTACCCAAAATCTAATTCTGTTGCATAACCCGCAGTAGCAGCATTTGAAACTGCAGAAACAACGCCAGCAGTCTCGCTAGTACCGGGAGTAATTGTCGCACCACTAGCAGAAACAGCCAATCCAAAAGATATCAAAAAGATACCTACCACTAATAAAAAATAATATTTATTACCCTCTTTTCACTATTTTCTTAACTTATACAATTTTATAAGTTTTTTCCCTCTAAAATTACCTATATGTGAAAAAATATTTTTATTGCTAATATCAGTATATATTTCCTCACTAATAATAATACCATGAAATCTATTCAATGCACTACGAATTTCAGGAAAATTATTAATAGTATTTTTCCCAGTATCCAAATCAACAGAATGTATTAACAAATCTTTATTCTGAGTTTTATCCCTAAGTAAACAAACAAGCTTCAATAATTTTCCTTCTGGTTTCTTAAAGGATTTAAACAAAGCAATAGATGTAGAACCAACATTATTTATACTAAAATTATATTTCTCAATCAAAGCTAAAGCTTCTTTGGTAGGGGGTCTTCTAAAGAAAATTCCATATAACTTTAAATTCTTTTTAGGCTCAAGAATATTTTCTTTTAACTTTTCAAGGCTCTTCCCTTCTTTTCTATTTCTTCTAGAATTTCTCAAAACTTTTCTCTTTTCCTTCTTATTTTTACGCAACACCTTCTTGCGATTATTCTTCTCAACTTTTTCAGCATTAATCTTTTTTTCTTTTTTCATGAATTTATTAGTTTTATCTACTTTATTTATATTTTGAGTACCTCTTGATATTCTAAATCTAATAAATAAGACTAAAATCAATAAAAAAAGAATCAAACCAATAACATAAAATATTTGACTCTCAACAAAATCATCTGCAAAAATAACCGAACCTGTTAAAACAACATTGTTGAATTTCTGTCCCCCTACCGTCACATTGTAAAGACCATTTTGTTCAAAATAATATAAATAACTCTCATTTTTCAACAGACTAACATTTAAAGGATACGTTCTATTATCACCATTTCCATTTAAAACTATCTCAACAATTCCTTCATAGTCAATATTTCCAACATTATTAAGAATCAGAGAATTACTTCCATTAACAACAAAAACACTAATCTCTTTGTTCTCGAAAACATAAATAGACTTAGAAGAAGATAAATTAGAGTAATAAGCATTAATAATCCAACCACCACGACTAGCATTAGATAAAAAACTAAAAAACTTTTCCTCTCCAGATAAAACAATCCCTTGATAAACCAAATTTGAATTACTATCCATTACCTTAATAATCAGACTCTCATTCTCCATAAAATTATATGATTGATCCAATAGACTAACATTCATACTCAAGTTATAAGGAGGTTTTAGCTCAACAACACTATCAATAAAAATAGAACTTGCTTTAGAAAGAACTTCCAACTCATCATAAGTACTACCGGTATTAATTATTTCATCCAAAGCGTTCATTTCTTCAACATAAATGAATAAATCGTATTCATCAGAGGCAATATCTTCATCTAATGGAATTTCAAAAGAAAATTCATTCTCAGAAAATCTAATCTTTTTAGAATAAAAATCACCCAATTCAACCTCTAAAGAATAATTAAAATCGTTATTAGCCTGTTTAGAAACAGAACCATTAACAACAATCTTTTCACCAGGTAAAAAGACTTTTCCATTTAAATTGAATTTGACATTAACATCAGAACTAATATCAAAAACTTTACTATCTTCATTGTCATCTAAAAACGAAATATGAACTACGCAATTTTTATCATCCTTAATCGCAAGAAAAGAAATATCAAATTCATGTTTTTTCTTAACAGCAAAATTCCTATAATCTAAAAAAACGATTCTATTATCATCATCACATTCCAAGTCTACCCTAATATAATTATTAACAGGTAAATCTTCTTCAACAGAAAAAATAAGTTCGATGGAATCACCAACATTATAATTATTATTTGGACCATCTTGAATATAAATCTCGCCGCTAACCAAAGCAAAACAAAAAATTAGTAACAACATTTCATATCCAAATTTCATGCTAAAATGTTAGATATAGATAGATATAGATGATAAACAACTAGAATAATCTTTTATGACATGATAATCATTATCTAATCAATTAGAATCTTTTTTTAGCCGAATGCTTCTTGTATTGCTTTACCCATTATACTGAATTTACCATTCAACATATTTTCGCTTTCACTAATTTGTTCATTAACATCTTTACGTAAATCAGACATATCACTGTTCAATGTTTCAACTTCTTCCAAAAGAATCTTTTGCTTATTCAAAACTTCGGCAATCATATTTAGACCAGTGGAAACATGAAAAGAGGAAGAAGTGTCAATACTATCTAAACCATCACTACAAAAAATATATTCTTCATAAATTCCGACATCTTTAGGTGTTTCAAAAGAAAAATAATAATTTCCACTTATAGCTGACTTCAACATTTTTCCCCTCTCTACAAAAAAACTTTTATTAGGAAAAAGTATCGACACAAAACAATTAATATCGTCAAACGAATCATAATCCAAACGAATGATAATCTGTCCTTCTTCACCACTAATATATTCCGTTCCAGAAACCATACCAATAGCCAATAAATCTTTATCAAAGAAAACAAAGCCTAGGAACAATGATATAAAAATTAGCAAAACTATAATCATTACCAACCAAACTTGCATACCTCTCTTTCTATATATTATTTTTTTCATCCTAATAAAATCCTCAGAACCACAGAACAAAAAATACAACGGTTTTTAAGAGTTATCCCGAAACGTATATAAAACATATATAAATTTATAAATTTCATTCAAATGATAGTAGAATTTTTAGCAATTATTGCAGGAATTCTATCAGGGACTCTAACTGGATTAATCCCGGGAATACATACAAATCTAATAGCAGCAATTCTAATAACAATGACAATTCCAATTAAAAATAACATCTTATTAATATACATAATTTCCCTAGCAATAACTCATACTTTTACAGATTTTATCCCATCAATATATTTCTCAGCCCCATCTCCAGACACAGGATTATCAATAATGCCAGGACATAAAATGCTTCTAGCAGGCAAAGGTCATCTGGCCATAAAATACACACTAACAGGTTCACTAATAGCAATACTAGTTTTCATAGTAACAATCCCTGTTCATTTTCTGTTTTTAGAAAAACTATATCCCTACATTGAGATTATGATACCTTGGACACTAACACTAATCACAATATTCTTAATATCGAAAAGTAAACGAAAAAAAGAATCTATTATAATAATAATTTTAGCAAGCTTTCTAGGTATCTTTACACTAAACTCAAATATAAACCAACCACTTCTCCCGCTATTAACAGGACTCTTCGGAACATCTTCTTTAATAATCTCAATACAAAATAACGTAACACCACCAAAACAAAAAATAACATCCAATAAAAATAATAAAAAAGACATTCTAACAATCTTCTTAAAAACATTATTAATATCGCCAATATGTTCACTAATGCCCGGACTCGGAAGCAGCCAAGCAGCAACAATCTCTCAAACAAAGAAACAAGATAATAAACATATATTAACACTTTTAGGATCAATTAATACCCTCGTCTTATCAACATCATTCATAACATTGTATCTAATAAACAAAAAAAGAAGCGGAGCAGCAGAGGCAATCTCTCAAATAATCACAATAAACAGCTCACATCTGCAAATAATAATCTTGACCATATTAATAACAGCAATCATCGCAACAATTACAACAACCATTATATCAAAACTAATCGCTAAAAATATACACAAAATAAATTATATTTTAATATCAAAAATTATACTACTTACAACAACTATTATAATATTCATAATATCAAAATTCTACGGTTTACTTATTTTAGCAACAGCAACACTAATAGGGATACTAGCTATAAAATTAAAAGTACAAAAAACACATCTAATGACATCAATAATAGTACCAACAATATTCTATTATCTCCCATAAATCCAAAACATATATAAATCTAAAACCTCTTTGTTTTTTATGACTACAATAACAGATGTATTAAATACATGGAATGAATTAGGTATATTTTCTTATATTCTCCCATTTGTACTTATCTTTGCTATAGTTTTTGCACTTTTAGAAAAAACAGAAGTCTTAGGAAAAAATAAGGCTATTAAAGTTATATTATCAGTTTCTATTGCACTTTTATCATTACAATTTGATATGGTATCTGTATTTTTTGCGAATATTTTTCCAAAATTTGGAATTGGTCTTGCAATTTTTTTAGTATTAGTAATTTTGTTAGGATTTTTTTACAAACCAGATGAGACAAAAGGAATGCCTTTTAAGTGGGTAGGATGGGTCGTCGGATTAGGAATTGTAATCTGGGCAATTAGTAGCTGGGGATTCTGGGCAACTGATGTAGGATTTTGGGGATGGTTTAACGATTATTTCTGGTCTCTTTTAATATTTGGTGGACTTATTGGTTTGATTGTATGGGCTGTTTCTGACAAGGGTGGAAAATAATTCAAAATGGCAGGAACAGAAGTAATCTCATACTTTTTACCTATATTTTCTTTTCTATTGGTATTTATTGTTTTATATGCAATTTTACAAAAGACTCACGTTTTAGGAGACAATCCATCTATTAGTATATTAATTTCACTTATCCTTTCTAGTTTTTTTATTGTAGAAACTCAATTAGTAGACTTTGTAAACTTTACAGCATCATGGATGACAGTTATATTCATTACAATTTTTATATTTTCAACTGTTTTAGCATTTTTACCAGGAAAAGAACCACTCGCATTTTTAACTAAAGGAAGTTGGTTTAGTTGGACAATTCTTGTTGTATTAGTAATCTTTTTTATAACTAGTGCGACACATGTCTTTAATTTAGCAATAAATTGGGCAATGTTAAGAACATGGGCACAAACAGAATGGTTTGGTTTTATTTTATTAGCAGTAATTGCAACAATAATATCTATAGTATTAAAAAAATCTAATTAATTTTACATATTTAATTTTGTAATCTCTTTTTCTATCCATAACTTCCATTTTGGAAAAACATATTCACTCTTAGGCAAACCATGCTCTTCAGAAACTTCATCACTAATCTGATGAAAAGCATTATTACTCTTTACGGTAAACTCAGCTTCTAATATATCATCATTATCTGCCTTCTCTGCATATTCAACTGTTGCCTCTTTAATCTGTTGTCTTAATTTTATATTATCCCAAACAGCATCCCAATTTCCAGCCCATCCTTTAACATTGCTAGCAATTTCTTTAATAATCTCGCTATCACCATTCATTAAATCATCAGTAGCTTCCAAAATATCTTTATTAACATCATACTTCATCAAATCAACAAAACCACCTTCTGTTAAAGGATCTTTAGTCCAATGTTTTCTAACCTCAGTAATAGACAACACCCTTCTAACAGAATGTAAACCATCAGCAGAACGAATAGGATTAGCAACAATTATCAAATCTGTCGCCTTAAATGAAGTAACAGGGACATCCAAATCATTGACAACTCTATCAAAAACAGAATAAGGACTTCCACCATGAATCGTACCAGCAACAATATTTGCAAGAGCACCAACTCTCATCGCCTCATATAATGCTTTAGCTTCCTCACTTCTAATCTCACCAACAATCAATGAAGAATCACCAAGACGCAAACTCGCTCTAATCCCTTCAGTAGCACTAACCTCACTACTCTCTCCACCCAAAGAACTCTTAACTTTCATACTCAAAATATCATAAGAAAGCTTTCTCATCTCAGAAACAGGTAATTCTAATGTATCCTCGATAGTTATAATTCTTTTATTCGGCATGATCTCCAACAACAAACTAGATAATAAAGAAGTCTTACCACTAGAACGAGTCCCAGCAACAAGCAAAGTTCTAGAGCCATCAATAATAAAAGATAATAACCCAGCACCCAATCCATTTATCATTTTATTTTTCAAGAATAAAGGCAAAGTCCATGGTTTGTTTCTATGACGTCTCAATGCATAAGCAAGACCACCATTTGATAAAGGATTCTGAATAATAGCAACCCTCGCACTTGCATTAGGTAATTCTAAATTAGTATCTAGAATTGGATTTGCTTCATCCAAAGCACGACCACTAGTCATTCTAAATTTAGTAGCCCAAGAATCAGCATCCTCTTGAGACGGAATTAAATTGGTATCACACTCTCCATGATCATTATGTCTAATAAAAATTGGACTTAAACTAACCGGAGCATTAACCATAATATCTTGCAATTTCTCATCATCCAATAGAACTTCCAATACACCATAACCAATAGTATGCCTAACCAAAATACCCGCCAGTTTATTCATATCCTCATATCCTAAATTAATATTTTTATCACTAGCTAAATCTCTCAAAAGATCCTTACCAACATTCAAAAACACTTGTCTGGTTCTCTCGGCATCACTGAATTCTTCTTGATTGGGACGATGTTCAATTAAAACATTTCTAGCAAGATTCAATAACATATGTTGATCTTCCGTTAAATTATATTCAGGAGGACTCAAATGATAAACCAATTTAGTTTGATTAGGAAGTTTATATATTGTAACAACACTAGCATCATGCCCTTCTGCTATTTCATATTCCTCGATAATTTCAGCATCCTTAGGAATACTAGCAACCATTCTAGTAAAAGTGAAATTCGGCATAATATCAGCTCTAAAAAACTCAGAATATATTTCTCTATCTCCTGTTTTATATCTATCAAAATATTTTTTAGCTCTCTCAATAATTTCAATACCATCAAAATAACCAATAATTTTTTCCAACAACCTAATATAATCATGATTATCATAAACCTTCTCCATCAAGGCTCTCTGCTCAAATAACGCTCCTTTTAACTCACGATAAGCACGAACAGGATCTCCCTTCAATAGTTCATTAATAATATAATTCAAAAATGAATAAGCCTCCTCATAAAAATAACCTAATCTACCTAAACTATCAACAGAAACAACTTTTTCTTGCTTAACCAAAAAATTAAACAACTGACTTAATTCTAACAATAGATGAACCTGCTCAAAATTATGACTATAGTTCCTCTGTTGAACAAAAACAACACGACTAACATTAGGATCTTCTAAGAAAGAATCAACAGTTCTAGCCATAACTTCAAAAGAACCTGCTAAATTAGGCACAAAGGTAGCACCTAAATAATTAATATAAATGACATTCTCACCACTCTCTCTTATCACTTCACTAGAATACAATTTTGAATCACCTTTAAACATCATATTAATACCTCTAATCTCTTATAAATAATAGACAGAAAACTCCTATTAAAATATTTGTATAAAAAACAGACTATAAACTTATTCAATTAAAACAGCTTGAATCTGACCTTCTTGAGATGGTCTGTTAGTAATCTTAGCATTACCTAAATCCGTTTCAATAACCGCACCCTTAACTAAAATATTTTGACGAGCAAGAAATGAATTAGCAGTAGTCTCAACAACATTCTTTATTGTAGCTTTTTTAGCTTTTCCTTTAACAATAATATTACATTCCTGACCTGCAAAAGATACTATTTTACTTGTTTTTCCTCTACCACCAAGTAACTTAATTCTCCTTGGACCAAGTTTAACAATCCTAGCTTGTTTCTGACGACCAGTCTTCTTTTTCTTAGTAGGTTTCTTATATCTTCCACCAGTCAATTTTCTTCCGACTCTCATGATTGACTAAGAAAAAATCATTTTATAAGGCTTTTGGTATCACAAGTAAACAACTCCCCAAAATATATAAACAAAAAAACACTCACTATCTACATGGAGCAAACACAAGGAGATGATCCTAATCAAACATTCTATTCTGAATATAATACAAGACTAAGAGATATAGAAGAAAGAAGTAGAATAGTAAAAGAAAGGACCCACTTATTAGGAAGAAATCTTATAGATCTAAAGCAAGAAAATTCAGAAGATATCAAGGAATTAAAAATAAAAGTTACAAGAATAGAGAGAGAAATTGAAAAATTAAAATCCATTGCAAACTCATTAATAAGAGAAACTGACAAATATGCAAAAAAAGAAGAAATGATAATATTGGAAAGAATGTTAAAAGATTTTCAACCTCTTGACTTTGTAAGAATGAAAGATCTAGATAAAATTCTAGATGAAAAATTTACTAAACATAAAAAAATATAAACTACAATAAACTAAAAATAACATGGGAACACTAGATACTATAATACAAATGCAGCAAAGTGGAATGAATAATGAAGAAATTATTCAAAATCTACAAACACAAGGAGTCTCTCCTAGAGAAATCAACGACGCTATAAATCAAGCTCAAGTAAAAAATGCAGTAACTCAAGCAGAACCAACACAACAACCTATGATGCAAGTTCCTTCACCAGACGGAATAAATATGCAACAACCAGAACAACAACAAATGCAACCAGACCAATACCAACAACAACCTATGACAATGCAACAACCAGAACAACAACAAATGCAACCAGATCCATACCAAAATTATTATCAAGAAACTCCTCAAGCATACAGCGGAGATGAATCTTATCAACAACCTGCATATGATACAGAAACAATCACAGAAATTGCAGAACAAGTGATTTCAGAAAAATTCAAAGAATTTAATAAAAAGAATGGTGATATTGCTACCTTCAAAAATGCAACACAAGATAAAATTAATGATATTGATTCCAGATTAAAAAGGATTGAAGGAACAATAGATAAATTACAACAAGCTATTATTCAAAAAATTGGAGAATTTGGAGAGAATACAGCTTCAATAAGAAAAGAAATTTCTGGATTACACGATACAACATCAAAACTGATGAATCCATTAATAGATAACTATAGAGAATTAGAAAAGATGAACAATAAACACAGAAAGTAATTCTTAACTACCAATATACTTAAATAAATATTTTATTTCTTATTAGAATGAGAAAAGATGAAATAATCAATGAGATAATAGCAATTATCCTTGGAATTATAATATTAGGTATCTCAATTTATCACAAAAATACAATTCAATTACAAACATCAATCTTTTTTATTACAATTATAATTCTTGTAAATATTCTTATTAAAAAGATTGTTGCATACACTTTTGAAACAAAAATAACAACAAAAATATGGACAATGGATTCTTTTGGATTTCCGAAAAAAGCACATTTTAAGAAACCATTACCTATGATTTGGCTACCATTATTATTAAGCGCAATATCTTCCGGATTATTATTATGGCTTCCTGTTTTTACATTTGATATTGATACAAAACCAGAAAGAGCTTCAAAAAGACATGGATTATATAGATTTACACAGGTAACAGAATGGCATATAGCAATTATTGTAATGTGGGGAATTTTTGCGAACTTAATCGTCGCAATTTTTGGATACATTTTAGGATATGAATCCTTCGCAAGATTAAGTATTTTTTATGCAGTATGGTCTTTAATTCCAATCTCTACACTAGATGGTTCAAAACTATTCTTCGGAAATCGTGGATTATGGATTATAACAGCAATAATAACAGGTATCTTTTTTATACTAACACTATTCTTCTAACCGCTAAGTCCAGCTAAAGCAACTCCGGCAATCATTGTTAACGCAACAATAGCAATAAATGCAACAATAAGATACATCGTCATACTTTTCTTCAAATTATTCCCAATTTCTGCAGTCTGAGTCAAATCATCCTTTCCTGATTTTATAGTAACTAGAGTTGATGTCAAAATAAAAACAATTTCTAATAAATAAAAACCAACAATAATCTGTAACCAATATGTTGGAATCATACTCTCCAGATCAAACATAGTTGTAATACTGCCTATATTTACCCCACCTGCAAGACTTTCACCATTACTAAGGCCCTTCATTAAATCATCTAAACTACCTAATATCATAGTAATCATTCCACTTAACGCAACAATAATTCCAGATAACATCGGAGCTAAAAACGTCATATTACTTTTCATATCACTAATTATCTCAGCCAACAGATCATTCAATCGACTATCTACTTTCTTAATATTCTTAACATATTCAGAAATACTCATCAAACTTTTTGCAGCAACATCAAGACCTTTCTTAACAGATTCACTCAAAATTTTCATAGACATTACTATTAAATGAGATGGATAAAAAATAACAGCCCCTTTATCCCTATCAAAAAGAGCCTTATCTAAATTCATTCCAAAATTAATAATATTTTCACTAACTATTTTAAAAAATCCTTCAGTAGCTGTGCCTTTCGTGGAATTTGCAACCTTATTAAAAGCAACTTCAGCAGGGAAACCATCCCCAATACGGTTACCTAATTGAAATAATGAGGAAGTAAATTCATCTTCAACTTCATTATATTTATTTTTTTCTTTAATAATTTCACGAGTTCTCATCTTATATGCAATAATAAAGATTAAAGAAACCCCAAAGGGAAGAAATAAACTCATTATTATCGACAACGGACCAAAGGGCCCATAGACACCACCGGTAGCAGATTCATAAATTCCAAGTAAATGAGTACTCTCCATAAAAGAAAGGCCCAACTCACCAAAAGTCCAATCCAAAGGCAAATTAAGAACACTATGTAAAGGAGTATACATCCAAATTAAAGGAAATAATCCAATCAGAATAAAAGGAAGTGCAATTAACAATCCTTTCTTTAAAGGCTTCTTGCTAATATATTTAGAATACAACGGATGTTGTTTTAACAACATACTATCACCATGTCCACCAGGACGTTTCATCATTATGTTATACGTCATATAAGCAACCATGAATGGGATTATAACATCAAATAAAACAAAAAGATGAGAAGCCTTAATAGCATCTCCAACCATCGTAGAAGCTAAAGGTAAAATAGCAAGAGCCAAAGTCGGCAAAACAATTCCCAACATATAAACATTCGTCAACGGTGCTTTTACTTCATGACTATATCTAAGCATCTTATCATAGACACCATCTAAAATAACAGATAATCCTCTTTCTAAAATTTGAATTCTTCTAGCATCACTAGGCTCGTACAAACTAGATTCTATTAAATGAAATGCTTCTACAAATTCCAAAGAAAACCCTCTCCAACTCTCTAAATAAATATCTAAAGCATCCTTAATTGTCGAATACTTTTTTGATTCAACTTCCCAAAAAATTCTTTTAAAATCACCAGCTAAGGGATCATCTAAATTTTCAGCAGCAAAAGCAATAGCCTTTTCCAAATTACTAGTATGTTTCATATATATAACAATATACAACAAAGCAGGAACCATCTGATTACTAGCTTTCAATCTCCACTTCATCGCTAATCTTTCAGGAGTTTTAGACATATAAAAAAAGAAAAATCCACTAAAACCAAAAAACAGCATCAACATCATCAAATTCGGACTAGATGAAGTAGAATTCTTCGTAATAAAGAAACTCCCCATCACAAATAATAAACCAATAATCACCGTTAACATCATTCCCATTGCAGCAAGTCCCATAACTTCCGATGGACTCACATTTAAATGAGCACAATCTAAATCTTTTTGCATCTTTAAGGCATCTTCATCCTTCACCTTTACTTTTACAACGTTACCTAAAGATTTACACCATTTCTCATACTTAGAAAATTCAGGAGACATACTTTTTTTAAATTGTTCATAACTCTTTGTGTAATTTGTATTAACATTAGCACCAGAAGAATTATACTGCTGCATCTTGCTCTCTATTTTATCACCATATTTTTTTAGAATATCATCAGTCCCTACCATTTTCACCTCTATAAACAATAGAAAATATATTTAATAAACCTTTACCAGTTTATTTCTTTTCAATTTTATGCAAAGCCAACACACGCGAAAGGTTTTTAAAGGATAACCCTTTTTAAGGTTTACTATGGCAGCACAAAAACGTTGTCCAGAGTGTAACAGCACTCATTTGATCTACGATGATGCAAAAGGTGAATTAATCTGTGGAGATTGTGGACTATTAGTTGAAGAAGGAATGGTTGATACTAGCCATGAATTAAGAGCTTTTAATAAATCTGAAAAGAAATCTCGTGGTGGAGCTCCTATTTCTATGCAAAAATTTGATAAGGGACTTACAACAAATATAGGTGAGATTTCAGATATATATAGATTAGATTCTACACAACAAACTAGAAAGTATTTAAGATTAAAAAAATGGCAAGAAAGAGTCTCAACTTCAATTGAAAGAAACCTAAGACTTGCAATGTCAGAACTAAGAAGAGTTGCCTCTTTCTTAGATTTACCATCAGTTGTAAAAGATGAAGCATCTAGAATTTATAATTTTGTATTACAAAGAGGACTCGTTAGAGGACGAAGCATGGAATCAGTAATAGCCGCATGTATTTATGCAGCATGTAGATCTTATAATATTCCAAGAACATTAGATGAAATTTCAAATGCAAGTGAAGTTGAAAGAAAAGAAATAGGAAGAACATACAGATTTATAATTAGAAAAATTGGATTAAAACTAACTCCATCTTCACCAAAAGATTATATTTCAAGATTTGGATCTACGTTACACCTATCTCCTAGATCTCAAAACGAAGCATTAAAGATACTAAGTAAGCCAGAGGTTGAAGAACTTACTTCAGGACGAGGCCCAGCAGGAATTGCAGCAGCAGCA
>CAZFHC010000013.1:0-1746 GCA_964518625.1 Candidatus Woesearchaeota archaeon
CCGGAGTTCAAATCTCCGTAGGCTCATAAATTTTTCATAAGTGATAAATAAATTTTCATACACACTCAAACCACATAGATAGAAACAAGCGCCGAATTTAAGAGTTGAAAAATGAAGAGAAAATAATTGTTATTAAAATTCTTTACTCGAACATTCTTCGGACATATTGATAATTTTAAATTTAGTCAATTTTCTGCAAAAATTTATAAATAAAATAATAGTAACTATAGAATGAATACACAATATTCAGTAGGACTTCCAGTAAGAAATGAACAAGAAACTGTACGTAACACAATATTAGATTTACTTCACCAAACAATTCCTCCTAATGAAATACATGTATGTGTAAATGGATCAAGCGATGATACTTCAAAAATAGTTCAAGATATTGCAAAAGTAGAACATAGTATAAACTTAATAAACTCAGAAAAAACAGGTAAAGCAAATGCATGGAATGAAATAGTCAAAGATAATAAGGACCCAAAAGTTTTATTTTGTGATGGTGATATAAGAATTAATTTATCTGCAGCAGAAAATTTTTTAAATGAATTTGAATCAGACCCAAATTTAATAATAATAGGAGGAAAAGCATTTTATGCAAAACCTCCAAAAGAAACACTTTTCTCAAAATATTGTGTTAGAGATGTAAATACATCATATCAACAGGAATGGATCTCAGGTGCTTTATACATGACTCAAATAAATAAATTAAAAAAGATATCATGTCAAAAAGATCTTGAAATAATACCATCGCATATAATTAATGATGATACATTTTTAGATATGATAACTAAAGATTATAATAAAGTAATAGATTCGGCATACTTTTTTGCTTTACCAATATCTACTTTACATGATTGGAATGCTCAAAGCAAACGATTTATTGCCGCAAGACAACAGCTCCAAAATGAATATCCAAAATATTATCAAGACGTAAAATCACAAAAACAAAATTTGGGAATATATATTAAAAAATTCATAGAAATAGATGGTTTTTGTAAAAAAGTAGGTATAACATCCTTTTTTCTATTTCGAAAAGCAATGAGTCTTTATTATAAAAATATTGGTAAAATAGAATATAATACACAATGGGTAGAAACAAGATCTACAAAACAATCCTTAGAACAATTAACATTTAATAATTTGTAAATAGATAAATCAATAAACAAAATACGCATCATCTTCAAATTTTTCTTAATTAAATTTCAGAAAATTTGACTTAAATTTGATATTAATTATTATAATTTCTTGTTTCCGATTGATTCAGTTGGTCATATTTTGGTACATATGGATGATTAGTTGAAGGAAATCTATTCACTTCCTTACCTATCTTTCTTTCTAGACCGTCATTTTTTACCAAATATTGTTTTTCAATCTTCAATAAATTTTTATTAATATAATTTTCTTCCATTTTAAATTCATATTTTTCGAATATTTAAATATTTAGGGACTATATCACTAGTGTTAGTTTAATAATATTAAACATATAATTGGTTAATTTCATCTTTAAGAAGTAGTAACATAACAAGAAGCTTTAAATACTATTATATTTCTATATAACTAAAATCAATCAATATTCATATTGTGAGGAAATAAAATGACATTAGAAAAAATAACTAAACTTCAACCAAAAATGGATCAAATAAAAAATCCAATAGATAAAATAAAATTCTTAGATAAAATAAATAAACTTCAACCAGGAATAGATAAAATAAAAAATCCAATAGATAAAATAAAATTCTTAGA
>CAZFHC010000013.1:1846-17069 GCA_964518625.1 Candidatus Woesearchaeota archaeon
TTCAACCAGGAATAGATAAAATAAAAAATCCAATAGATAAAATAAAATTCTTAGATAAAATAAATAAACTTCAACCAGGAATAGATAAAATAAAAAATCCAATAGATAAAATAAAATTCTTAGAGGATTTTAATATATATATTATGAATAAAGATCTTTCTTGGTTAGCTCCTAGTAAAATAGAATATGTCGCGAGAATGAACAAAATATATGGTTTAAATTCATATTCTGAAGAATTACTAGATTGTCCAGTTTATCTAGAGAATAAAGAATCGACAATTGTATTTGAGGAGATTGCAGAATTATATAAATCAGAATTTGATAGAAGATTAAAATTCGAAGATTATGAAGGTATATTAAATAGAGGATCTGATAGAGGAATCTTTGAATCCGAAAATGGATATAAATGTAGTCCAGTTGTAGAAAATTTTAAAAAGAATACGGCAATTGATAGTTATTGTGCATTAGCATGGGAATCAGCATAAGACATTTCAACTTCAGAGTTCCAAAAATATCGTGAAGCATTTTAATTAATATCTGATATATTAATTTTTTGAATAAATTTAATACAGACTTTATAATCAAAATAACAGGAGAGAATTTTAGATTTAGGAGTAAAAAGTTGTATCTTAATATAATAATTGTTATCATATAAGTTTAATGACAATTATAATTAAAAAGAAAGATTAATCTTTTATTTTTATGGTTAGACCTAGATATAAGAATAAAAATAATTTCCATGCAAAATATGAAAAAAAAACGCCAAGGGAAAGAGGAAATGGGCATGATTATTTTTTAAATTATATATGTAACCACCCAGATTCAATCGGAATAAATACATCTAAATTACTTTCAATAATAAAAGAACCAGTAATCCTAAAATATGATTGTAAAAATAAAGAGCCTGAATGTGATCTGATTTTTTTATCCGACACACCATATAATTATAGTATATTAGTAGAAATTAAAAGTGACAAAACATATTCAAGTATGAGAGCCTATGAGCAATTAGAAAATACAAAGAGAAGAGTTTGTGATAGGATAGGATATCCAGTAGAAAAGATGATAATAGTTTATTATCCGTCAATGAAAAGACAGGAATTCAATGTATACCAACAAGAACTTCAAAAAAAATTAATTGTTCGTAAATTATAATTAATGATATCTACTTTAAAAAAAATACATTAATATTCTTACCAATAACAATAAAAACTTTTAACCAAAGATTTCTTTAATCATTTTAGCATCCATTTCCTTAGCAATTCCTTTTTCTACATGAATAATATCAGTTACGAGTTTCTTCTTTGATTTTTGTAATTCAAGAATTTTTTCTTCTATAGAACCATTGGCAATCATTTTATAAACGAAAACAGGATTTTTCTGTCCAATTCTATGAGCCCTATCCATAGCCTGCATCTCAACTGCAGGATTCCACCAAGGATCTACTACAAAAACATAATCAGCAGAAGTAAGATTTAAACCAACACCACCAGCTTTAATAGAAATAAGAAAAGGACGAGCAGTTTTACTCTCTTCAAATTCCTTAACAATTTTCTCACGATTTTTTGAAGCACCATCAAGATATGAATATTTAATACCTTTTTTTTGTAATTCTTCTTGCAAAATAGCCAACATTTTAACAAAAGATGAAAAAATCAAAACTTTATGACCTTCAGATAAAACTTTTTCAACTTCCATAACAAGAAGATCAAATTTTGCACTACTACCAACATATTTTGGATCAACCATTCTAGGATGCAAACAAACTTGTCTTAATTTTGTTAAACCCTCAAGAATTTTTAATCTAGACTTACCAAGACCCTTAGTTTTAATACTATTTGAAATTTCTGAGCTATAATAGTCCTTCCAGTTATCATAAATTATTTTTTCATCATCACCGAAATTACTTCTAAGAACAAGCTCAGTCTTTGGAGGAAGTTCATTAGAGATTATATCTTTGGATCTCTTTAATAAAAATGGATCCACCATCTTCTTTAAAGCATTTTTAGCAGCTTCATCCTTTTCACCCTCAATTCGCAAAACAAAATTTTCTTTGAAAGAATCATAAGATCCAAGATATCCAGGACTAAGAAAATTAAAAAGACTCCACAGTTCCATTAAATTATTCTGTATTGGAGTTCCAGAAATTGCAAGTTTATGATTTGCACGAATAGCATTAACAGACCGAGCATTAACAGATGAAGGATTTTTAATAGTATGAGCTTCATCTAAGATAACATAATCAAATTTTTGCATAGCAAAAAGTGCTAAATCATTCTTCAAAATACCATAAGAAGTGATAATTAAATCATAATTTTTTAAATTAGAAACAAATTTTTTATCACCTTTAACCCTCTTAGAACCATGATGCAAATAAGCTTTTAGTTCAGGGGAGAATTTTTTAATTTCATTATTCCAATTAAAAATCAAAGAAGTAGGAACAATAATCAAAAAAGATTTCTTCCCACCATCATCTTTGATTTTTTGTAAAAGACAAAGAGCCTGAAGAGTTTTACCAAGGCCCATATCATCAGCTAAAATTCCATTAAAATTATAATCCTTAAGAAAATTCAGCCAATCATAACCTTTCTTCTGATAATCACGAAGATTAGCAGTAATACTCTTAGAAACTTCAACCTCTTTAATCTTTTCAAAATTTTGGAACTTTTTCAAGGCCTTCTCAGATTCTTCATCAAGACTAGTATCTTTAGACAAATTAATTAAAGATTCTAAAACAGGAGCATGATATTTTGATAGTTTAGTACTACCATCGTCACTTTTAAAAAAACCTCTAAAAGCACGAAGTTCAGAAATCCAATTTACAGGAATAACACCCTTCTTATTATTACCCAAATCAACAAACCTTTTGTTCTGAAAAACTGCTTCCAGAACTTTTTCCATAGAAGCCTTATCCTTACCAAAACGAATTTCTCCCTTAATATCAAACCAATCAACATTATTCCTTACTTCAAGCATCATACCAGGACGACCTTTAGAAATTTTAAAATTGAACAAATTTTCCTCACCAAAAATACCAATACCATAATCTTTAAGATTAGGAATTCCATTAACAACAAAATCAATTAAATCTTGCTCTAAACTAAACTCATCATAATGCTTATGAGTCACAACACCATTCTCATTTAGAAGTTCAGCAATACGATCCTCTTCTTCCAAATCTCTAGAAACATCATACAAAGTATCGTCTTTAACAATAACCAACTCTTTAGTATTAGAAAAATAATCTACTTCACGACCAGCATAATCAAAACGTAAATTTACCAAAATTTTAACACCCTTACGTTCCAAATAAAGTTTAGGCAAAGGAATAACCGATTTCTCTTCACGATTAAAATCATCAGACACCTTAAATTCAAAACTATCCAAAACATCCTGATAATACTTACTAAAAAAATCCTTTAATTCAAGCTCAGTCAAAACAAGCTCTTTAGGGAAACGAACAATATTCTTAACAGCATCAAGACGAGAACATTCCTTATGTTGATAAAAACATCGTCTCTTATTATCAAAAACCCAAAGACTATTCATACCAAGCTCACTCAACTCCATATTACATAAACTAACTTCACGCTTACCAGAAATAAAAAAAGGCTTAAGAGTATAAGTAGAATCAGAATTCTTAGAAGTATCCCAACGAATATGAAAATTTTCCTTGGCAAAAGTAGCACCAAGAATCAATTCCTGTTCAACAAAATACAACTCCTTAAACAAAGGCATCATATAATCAGTATTTACATCATAAAAACGATTTTTAGAAAAACCACCTCTAGAATAACCCATACCAAAATTTTCTCCAGTAATAATAAAGCTCAAAAGACGACGAACACTATTACTAACATTCAAACGATTAAAATCAAAATCCTTACCAGTAAACTTCATAGGCAAAGAATAAGAACCATCATTTTTGATAACACCACGCTGCAAACGTAAAAGTTGGCTATTATTATTAAAATCCTCAAAATTAAAATAAATCATATTTTTTTGAGAATCTTTACTAACACTAGGAAATAAATCCTTAAAATAATTTATACCACCAAACGTTTTACGCTTATCAGCTAAAGTAGCCAATAAAGTCTTTGGACGAGAATTAAAATCATTTTTCTCAGATTTAAGCATCTTATGAATTAAAACAGCACCAGCATGAGCACAAGCTTTTGCTTCAGAACGATGCGAACAAGTACAGAAATGTAAAAACTCATTATTAACAATCTCAATACTAACATCATAACTTTTACCATTATGACGAATTAAAACATTAGATTCAGATTTAGAATCAATACGCTCACGAGATATATCAAAAGAATCATAAATACCAACGGCATCAACCTGTAATTTCTCATTAACAAAACTTTGCCAAACAGGGATTAAATCATCACGAAGACCAAATTTAGACAACATACCTACAACATCAGATTTTTTTACTCTTACGATTTTCCAAAAAGGAAAAGAGCATTTAAAAAGATAACCTAAGAAAATTATTTTTCTATAAATATTTTAGAATCATTAATAAGAATTCAAAACAAAAAATCCTTTTTATCCTATTACAAACCCAATCCGAATAAAATAAGTCCAATTGTTAAACCAAATATAAAATTAAATATTTTAATTTTTACTGCATCTTTTATTGAAAATCCTAAAATTGGTAAAAGTCCATGCCCATCTTGAATAATTGAATTTGCCAATAAAATTGAAAAAGGAACTAATCCTTGAGAGAACATTACAATTAGAAATATGTTAGGTCCAGAAATGGGCAATAATGCGATAAGAGATGCTAAAATTAAAATATAAATCATATTCATCCCACTAATAGCCAATGTGATTTTATCTTGAAATAAGCCAATTACAAATATCGCTATAAAAATCCATAAGAATATTTTCCAAATATGTTTTTTTAATATATGTTTATAGATATGTTCTTTAATGAAATGATTAAATTCAAATTCTTTATCTTTATGATATTTAATCTCACATTTTTCAGCAAACTTCATATTAGTTTTCTTTTTATAATAATCTGCTATATAAGCCCCAACAACACCCAATACAAACAAGATTAAAGTTAGTGAGATAACCATTGACCATGAAATTGATCCTTGAATTGCCATTGAAAGTAGTAATAATGCTTCATCACCACTTGTAGAAATCATTACAGCAATTATTCCTCCAAATCCCAACAATCCAGCCATATATAGACTATCCATAGTAAATGTTCCAATACAACCAGGAATAATACCAAAGAAAGAAGATGTTAAATATTCAACAAATTTATTCTTTTTAACAAATTTAAGAATTTTATCTTTATATTTTAAAACCAATAGTTCTACAACTATCATTAAAATAAAAATAATAAAAGTAATAACTAAAGATTCCTTTAAACTTGATAAGAATATTGGTTTTATTTCCATACTAATGTCCACAACCTGAATCTAAATCTTTAAGATTATCAATATTTTCTATTACTTCTCTAACTGTCCCATATTCTCCCGTTTTAAGAATAATATCTTGTTTATTAAATAATTCAATTGCTCTTCCTCCAATTCCAAGCGTAAAAATTACATCTGGATTAAATTTCATTGTCTGATCTACAGGTGTTAAATCTTGATTTGAATGATCAATTTTATTTTCAATTATCTCTAAATTTTTTGTTTCAGTTTCATAAATTGTAAAATAAGGACAATGGCCAAAGTGCTCACTCAATTTAGAATCAATTCCATTATTTTCATTTATTGCTATTAGTACTCTCATCTTTCTATCCTTATTGCTTTACCATTTATTAATGCATCTGCTATTTTTTCTCTTCCAATTTTTAATATTCTTGAAAATGTTGGCTGCGATATTTGCATTTCTGTCGCAGCACTTTTTTGCGGGATTTTTTCAAAATCAATTAATCTTATTGCTTCAAACTCTGAAATATTCAACACAGATTCCTCTAGTGTGATCATTCGTATTCCCGCTGGTTTGAAGTAAGAAGAATTAGGATTTCCGCTAATTCTTCTTTGTTTACATGGTCGTGGCATATTTATTCACAATCTAATTAGTTTGATTTGCGAATCCTCTACCATTACCCAATCTTCGACCAGTTCCATTTCCTCGTCCTCGTCCAACAGTTGGTTCTGCGCCTTCGCAATTTCCCATTTGCCGACCAGTCTTTGGTCCTTTCCCTTCAGGTCCTGTTCCGTCTCTATTTGCCATATTTTTTTGTCTCCATATTTAGTTATGAATATATATTCATTATACTATTTAAATGTATTGTTTTGGGTAGCTATTCATAATTGATTAACTAAGATATTTACAAAAAAAACTGTAAACAACTTCTATAAATATTAGATCTATACATTTTCAAACCAAAAACATATAAACCCTTATAATTTAATTAAATTATGGCATCAGTACCTCCAGGCGCACAAAAAATGAAAATCGATTATAATATCGATAGAAAAATTTATGATTCTTTTGTAAAAATTTGTAGTCGTAAAGGATATGCACCTAAAGTTATCGTTGAAAGAATGATGACAAAGTTTGTTGAAAAAGGACAAATTTAATTCTTCTTTTTCTAAAATAATAGAAAAAATTAACTTTTTTTATAAATTCATTTAACTAAACTATAATCTTTAGATTCAGTCCAAAATTTAAAAAAGTTATAAGTAAAACTTTCTACTAAAAATTCATTTATTATTGATATAACTTGCATTGGTTTACACCAAGATAACAGCAATACAATTTTTAATGAATTCATTTCTTATGATTTTGAAACAGATGAAATTATATTCTTTTCAGAAGTTTTTTCTCCTACTGACGAATCAATTAAAATGGTCATACCAACTTACTTTGAAGACGATATTAACGATTATAATCTATATTTTGAAATATTTTAACAATTAAATAATATTTCTATAAACTACTTATATATGGAAGTTCAAATTTCTATAAGCTTATTTATTACTTTTAAGAGAGTACTATTAAAGAACAACAAATCTCCGGAACATTTATAACTAAAATAACACTCAAAAGATGAGAAGTTTATATGGAAAGTAAAAAAATAATTAGCTTTGAGAAAAAATATGTATCCATTGTATTTTTGATTTTCTCAATTATGATCTTTTCAACAGTAAGTGCAGCCGATTGTAATAGTATTTCTGATGATTATAAAAATTATTTTATTGAGATATTAGGTAACGCAGATTTATTACATCAAATATATAATGAATTAGCTGAATTAAACAATAACAATATAACATATAATGACACCATATTAATTGATATAACAGACAAAAATTGGGATAGTAGTAAAAAAAGTTTTTCTATTAATATTGATTCTGCAATAAATTTTGATGATATGAATTTATCAACTTTCCCAGAAGATCCACTTAGCTTTTTAGAATATTTAAGTCCTATTAAGATAAATAATCAACCATTAAATACTACTAGAGTAGCTTTTGATACTTATTATGCTATTTTCAAAAGTACATCAATATTTCAAATAGTAAAAGACCTAAATATAACACAAGTAAGTTTTAATGGCACTTATTATGATGTAAATTCTGATACTGAAAATATAAAAAACATTTTTCATTCATTAGAACTATCAGAAAAATTACAAACTTTGAATAGTGATAATAGAACTTTTGACTTAGATTTTGATATAACCATAGACAATTCTTGTAATAAATCTATAAATCTTAATTTTAATTTTACGAATGATAATAAGATAATTATTAGTACAGAATTAGGAGGTAATTATATTGAAGGAGTTTTTTATTTTGACGATAATCTAATTACCTTTACTTTAGAATATAGTGGATTGGTAGTTTATATTGAATCAGAATTTGATGGTAATTCAGCATTGATTAGAGGTGGAATTGGTAGTATTGATAGTTATAATGACATAGAGTCAATAAAATTGAATAATTCATATGGAGATTTTATAATAAATGTGAGTAATGATAATTCTTCAAAGATAAATGTTAGTGGATTAATAGATTCAACAGGAAAAACAATAATCCCTAAAATAACAATTAATTCAGATAAGATGATTGTAAATATTCCTGCTTGTACCCGTTCTTGTTTTGTATTGTATTGATATCAATTATTGTTATTGCAACAGCAAGTGATATAAGTCAAGAAAGTGCATTATCTGAAATTAATGACAGAATCTTACATTCAGATAACATAACTAAACCCTATTACACTTCGGGAATATCTGAATGGAATTCATATTGGAATAGTTTTATTTTAAAATTAAATGATTCAAAAGAACTTTATCTCAATCTAATAGAAAAAACTGATTTAAGTTCAGGAGAAATTAATAATTTAGTTTTAAAAAAACAAAAATTACAAAGAGAAATAGAAATAATAGAAGGAATAATAACTCTTGATGAATCATTTGGATATAATGGATTGGAAAAAGCAATAAATGACCAATCAAAAACATCAAGTGGAGCAAATAGGTTAAGAGCTTATTATAATGATATAAATAGTCAGGTTGATTTTTTATTATCAGAAGAAATGCAATCTCAATCCTTTTCATCAGGAATTTCTGGGACTGGTCTTAAATCATCAATAAAAACTATTATGAATTTAGATGGGATATATCAAGTTAAGTCAGGAAGCAAAACTGTGAATATCTATAATGATGATGGAACAAAGAAAACAGATTCAGATTTAGAAGATGAGGCAAAAGAGATAGCTATAGATTGGGTCGGTGGTTGGTGGAATGCTCTTTTTGGTAAATGTAAAAAATTAGTAGGAAAATCTGAAGAATTTATAATTATAAGCAAAACAAGTGATGGGACTATTTTTGAAAGAAATTATATATTTAATTTTCTTGATGCAGGAATACAAACCTTTAATCCAGATAATTATTACTGTATTTTATCTGGTAATATGGAATCTTGTAATAAAATAATATATGAGGATTGGAATTCTAAAATATTAAATATTGAAGATATAAAACATGGCGAATCAGCTAATTACATAACGATTCCATTTAAAGAACATTATACTTTTATAGATTGGGGAGCAAATCTATCAAATATAGTCACAGACATTAAAGTAACTGCCCAATACCTAATAAACCACTATCAAGTTTTATTCAAAGATTACGATGAAAGCATTTTATCTGATCAGATTGTTAATCATGGTGATAATGCTATATCTCCAGAAATTCCCTTTAGAAAAAATTATAATTTTACAGGATGGAATTTAAATTTTACAAATATTAAAAGTAATTTAACCATAACAGCTCAATATCAAATAATTATATCTAATATTAGTGATGAAAATATTACATATAATATTAATTCTTCAGATGAAAATATAAGTATTGATATTAATGAAAATATAAGTATTGTAAAAATAGACATAAGCTCCTTAATAACAAATGGGACTGGTATAATTCCTAAAATAGTTATCAATTCACTTAATACTTATAATATCACCGTAAATATTCCTCAAACAAATATAAGTACTACAAATATTTCATGGAATGGAATAATTAATAGCCCAACTATAACAAATACATTAATTCCAGCAGTTGAAGGAAAAACAAGGACAAAAAGTATAGCAATAGAAATAGGATTTTTAGAAGGAACACTTCTCTTTGATGAAGCAGTACAAATCATTTTACCTCAACAAAACAATAAGAAAGTTGGTTATTTATTAAATAATACTTTCTCAGAAATAACTAATATTTGTAAAAATAATACACAAGAATTTGCAAATAATTTAAGTAATTATTCTGAATGTTATATTAATTCTGGTTCAGATTTAGTTATTTGGACAAAACATTTTACAGAATTTATAACATCTGATGAAGTATTAGTTAATGTAGTAAATGATGTAATAGATGAAACCGACGAAACATCATCGTCTTCAGGTGGTAGCAGTAAAACATCTTCTTTAAAAAATACTTGTATAGCTCAATGGAATTGTACGGGATGGTCAGATTGTATTAATAATACTCAAACAAGATTTTGCTATGATAAAGAAAAGTGCTCTAAAATAGATATAAATAAACCAACAGAATCTAGAGATTGCATCCCAATAGAACAAGAAAAAGATATTATAGAACTTAATACTAAACCAATCAAAACAGGTTTTGGATTAGGAGCAGTTATTGGTGACAAAACTTCTCAGACTTTATCAGTATTTATTATATTTATTATTATATTATGTTCTCTAATGATATTGGTATATTATAAAATTTTATAAAATTAAAATTAAAGAATCTTTAGTAAAAAATTTACACTAAAACTAGAAATCGTCTTCTTCTTTCTTAGCTTTTTTCTGCATATCAGCAATCCTCTTTAAAGCAGCACTAACATTCGCCTTCAATTGTATCATAGAATCATCTAATTGAGCTTTGTTTTTTGTCCCAGTACAAACTAATTTACCGTTACTAAATAACAAAAATGTAGCATTAGGTGAATCTAACTTGTAAACCAAACCAGGAAACTGCTCAGGTTCATATTCAGTATTTTCCAATTCCAAAGATAAAGTATTCAAATTCAATTCAAAATCAATAGCACCACTGGCAACAATATTTTGAACTGTGATTTTAGGCTTAATTGTAACATTAACACCTATTTTCTTTAACTGTTTAATAACCTGTTGAACAACCTCTTTAACTTGAGGAATAGATTTTGTACCAGTACAAACCAAATTACCAGATGAGAATACCAAAACAGCACTCTTTGGCTCTTTAACTCTTAAAACTAAACCAGGAAAAGTATCAGGATTATATTCAGTATTAGGTTGAGTTCTAGCTAATTTTGTTAAACTTACTTCCTTCTCCAAAGAAGTAGTCGCAACAATATTTTGAACACGTAAAGTTAGGTCTTTTTTACCACCTTTCTTAGATACAACCATTGAAATATTAACATAAAAATCATTTATAAAGCCTTTGGTTTATAAAGAGAATAATTATCTTTATTTCATAAAAACCTAACACTCTTTCTTAATCTCTTCAACACTAACAATATTCTCTATACTTCTGTCCGGTCTCAAACGTGTAATTCTAGGAAATCTCAAAGCATAACCAGAAGAATAAGTAGGTGACTTTTGAACATTCTGGAATTGAACTGTAACAACAACTTCAGGCTTAACAATAACATGCTTTCCATCCTCACTAGTAACTAACTCTTTCAAAATTGTTGTTAAACTCTCAAAACTAATATCATCAGAATCAACATTTTGCTCCAACTCTTTAATGCCATTACCAACCTTTCCAATATCCAATAATTCACCATCATAACCTCTACAAGCGACATCAAAACTCGTTAACCAACCAACACGCTTACCATTCCCCCATTCGGCTCCAGTAATCACTAAATCAAAATCAGAGTCAACAGGCTTCCATTTGACGCCATAACCAACTCTAGCACCAGGCTTATATTTCTTATCAAGTCCCTTAACCATCAAACCTTCCTGATTATCACTCAACGCTTTAGCAAAATACTCATTAGCCTCATCAATATTATCCGTAACTATCCTCTTAGCCAAACCAACTTTAAATTCCTCTTCCTTAACTAAACCAACTAAAATACCACGACGTTCCTCATAGCCCTTATTAATTAAATTTTCACCATCCAAATAAATAACATCAAAAACTCTTAATTCAACAGGTAATTTCTCAACTAATTTATCTATATCATATTTTCTCCTTATCCTTTGACTAATAGCTTGAAAATCAGTATACTTCTTAGTTTTCCTATCATATCCAATAGCCTCACTATCAATAATAAAGCTTTTAGCATCAATATGAGTCTTAACAAATTCAACAACTTCAGGGAACTGTAAACTAACATCTTCTAAACGACGAGTAAAAAGCTTAACATTACCATTATCATCTTTATTTATCATCATTCTAAAACCATCATACTTATACTCAAAAGCAGCAGGACTACCAACAATTCTTAACGCCTCCTCAGCACTCTTAACTTTAGGATAAAGCATCACTTTAACTGGTCTACCAGGAGATAATTTTATATCACTTAACTTATCAGAACATGACTTTTCAAAAACAACCGCCCAATCTGTAGCCAAATCATAAGCACCCTGAACTTCAGATCCATAATTTTTCTTCTCTTCACTATCAACAGGATGGAAACAACATTTAACAATAGAATCTCTAAGTATACCAACACCAACACCAATCCTTAAATCTCCTAAAACATTCCTAACTAAAAATTTTGCCTCAAGAGCAGATGCCAAAAGTAATAATTCAACGACTAAATCAATTTTAGTAGAGACAACCCCCTTACCTTCCAACTCACTAATCTTTCTAAAATTTCCAATAACTTTCTCAACTGTCAATTTTTTAACAAATAAAGCAGCCTGTTTTTTATGCTTACCAACCAAGTCATAAGCAATTTCCCCCAAATCTCCAACACGCTTAAATTCTTCCATAATTCTATCTTCACCAAATCCAGAAGCTTTACTAATAGCTTTAATCACCAACTGAGCACTCATTCCCAATTCTCTAGGATCATAATCAGCAAAAATTCGACCTTGTAACAGATAAATATACTCATACTTACCCTTAATCTTCTCCAAAAATTCACCAAGAATTGTAGTTTTATTCAAACCACCACTAGCATTATCCAAAGCAGAATACACATTCGCAATAATATCATAATCCATAACTAAATCAACAGAAAAGGCTTTTTATAATTTCACTTAATATTTCCCTTTTGCCAATCAATAATAATCTGTGTAACTGTTCTATTCTCATCTATCTCACCACCCTTAATTAAGTATTTTCTACTTTCACCAATCTTCAATAAAACATCATAATCTGAATCAGGACCCTCAAAACTAATACCATATTTCCTTTTCAATGCTTCAGGATTTTGTTTTCTCAAAACCTTAATAACTTCATAAGCAACTTTGTCAGGATTCTTCAACTTATGCGCATCTTTCGAAGCAGTCAATCCAACACGAATTTTAGAATCATATTTAGGAATAACACCAGGAGTATCCATAAAACGCAAATGCCCTTGTTTAATCCATTGAGTCTTCTTCGTCGTACCACTAAGACTACTAACTTTCGCCCGAGTTGCTGGAACTAAAATATTCAAAATACTAGACTTTCCAACATTAGGATAACCAATCAAAGCAACACGCATTGCCTGCTCATAATCAAGAGCTTTCTCCTCCAAAAATTTCAGAACCATAAGAACACTACCCTTTTTAGTCGCTGAAACAAAAAAAGCACCTTCATACCTATCTTTCAACTCTTTTAGATTATTTTTATTAATTAAATCACACTTATTAAAAACAAAAATAAGCTCCTTATCCATATCCTCAACTTTTCTCAAAACTTCACGATTAGCACTTTCACGAGGAATTCTCGCATCCAAAATAAACAAAACAATATCTGCATTCTTTAAACAATTATTAACAACTCCCCAATATCCCATAAAAAATAAACATAATCACAATTAATAAGCCTTTACACAATATATTAAATTATTCAATATTAATTTTTATTATTAAACAGTTCTAAAAAAATTCACCTAATCCCTTCTGCTTCTTTTTTTCATTAACCTTATCTAATTTCTGCAAAGCAGACTCAATTCTAGATTCAGAAAAATCATGTTTAGCCAAAATCTCTTTCAATTTATCCTTATCTAACTCAGGAAACTCAATTTCATCTAATTGTTGAGTTTCATATTCATGAAATAAACTAAAAATTTCTTGCCAATCGAAAACAAAATCATAAGTTCTTTTTACAAATTTAAAAATTTCAAACGGATATCTATATTTTCTAACAAGTTCCAAAGCTTTCTTCTGCCCTAACCCATAAACACCACCTGGATTATAATCAGTTCCAACCAGGATAGCAAGACAAATCAATTGTTCTCTATCAATACCCAAACGAGTCAAAACCTTAGAAAAATCAATGAATTCAGGATTAACTTCAATATATACACCAGATCTAGTTTTCCTTCTTCTAGAAAGTGTAAGATTTCTAATTAAATAAGGAGTAGCATATAACAAAGAATCATAATCCTGAGAAGCAGACGCCCAAACAATTCTTTTCTTAGCCAAACTAGCAGCCTCAGCCTCCCCCTCACTAGGAGCTTCAATAACAGGAATACCCATAGCAACCAAAAGCTCTTTACTCTCCTCAATGATGTCATCCGTCAACTTAACGGTTCTAGCAGAATATTTTCTCATCCCATCAACATCTTGAATCTTCTTCGCAGCTTCAAACTTGCTCATCGCCACCCTCTTAGCTTCTTGCCTTCTCTCAATTTCAGAACGCTTTAATTCAGGAGGTTTCCCATCAAAAACATAAACAGGCCTAACACCATCTAACATTAAATTAATATTTCTATAAAATAAACCAGATAAATGAGAAGTAATCCTTCCATTACTATCTTTCAACGGAGTTCCATCAGTCTGACGAATAGAAGTCAAAAATTGATATAATGCATTGTATGCATCAATCGCAATACTTTTACCACTAAGTTCAGAAACAGCAATTTCTCTTCTTGGAATAATATCACTAATATTCAAACCCATGATTATAAAATGAAAAGAAACTATTTAGATTTTATTATATAAATATTTATTCTTTATTACCTTCCGTATTCATTAATCGTATTAATTTCTTTTTCAACAACTTCAAATCTATCATCATTTTTTATTAAATCTTCTAAATGTTTTCGTAGCCTATTTAAAAAATAATAATAATATCCCTTTTTATATGTCTTTTTAGGAACTTTCTCCCCAATATAAAGACGAATATTATCTTTTGATAATTTATTATTTATAATATATGTTTCCATTTTTTTCACTAAAGATATATATTCAGCACGACATATTCGCCCAACATGAGTTTCTTCATAGAATTTTGGCATAATCATTTTTGCTAGATCAGAAACGTAAAGGACATCATCCTTAGACAAATGATTTATTGATTTTTCCTCATACATTTTATCACCACCAGTTTGCTTATCATCAACATTAAATATATACCTTCCATATTCATGATTAGCCTTATCCCTTTCAAGACCTTCAATATATGCTCTTGTTTCTGGATCTTCTGGATTAGGAGATAAGTCATGATCTAAAGTTCCTTCCTTAACAATTTTATAATAATCAACAACATTTCCTCCAAAAAGACTATTTTGCCCCTTTTCGAACCTTAGTTCTATTTCTTTTTCCATATTAGAAATTTTATTATAATCAAACAATTCTC
>CAZFHC010000013.1:17169-25604 GCA_964518625.1 Candidatus Woesearchaeota archaeon
CTTTTTCCATATTAGAAATTTTATTATAATCAAACAATTCTCCTTGTACATAAATAGAACTTGGCACTATTCCTTTTTCCATACTAAATTAAGTAAAAACATATATTTAAATCTTTGCAAAGTATCTACTGTCGAATGACACTATATAATCATAATAAATCTTTTCTATTCGTAATAAACAGATTCTTTATATAAATTTTCTATAAAATAATAAACCTTAAATAATATCCAGGGCTTTAATCAATATGAAGTATGATTTTATTCCAGTTGACTATAGTTATTTCGATTACGACGGCAAAAACTACATAAAAATAATTGGTAGAACAAAACACAAAACACAAATATGCTTAATAGATGACTATTCCCCAAACTTCTGGCTAATATTAAAAGAGAACTCTCAAAAAGAAGAAATTGATAAATTAATTGAGAAAATAAAAAAAATTACAATTGAGAAAAATATAAGAAATACAGAAATAACTGATATACAAATTCATACTAAAAAATTCTTAGAAAAAGAAGTAAAGGCAATACAAATTTTCGCAACAAATCATAAAGATTTACATGAAATAGCATCAGAAATAGGTGATAGTGAAATAATAAAACATAGAAGAGAATACGACATCAATATTTTATCAAAATACATAATGGAAAAACAACTAAATCCATTAACATGGTATACAATAGAAGCAACCCCATTAACAACAGAAGATTTTGGAGGAATAATAAACGTAATTGATTTAGAAGCAACATTCAGATTAGATAATTTTAAAGAATCTAAGGAACAACATGAATTCAAACCAAAAGTTTTAGCATACGATATAGAAACAAAAAGTGTGGAAATCGGGAAAAACCAAATCTTTATGATATCTTTATATGGAGAAAATTTCAAAAAAGTATTAACATGTCAAAATACTAAAGACAGACAAGAATATGTAGAATCATTTTGGACAGAAAAAGAAATGTTAGAAGCATTCATACAAAACATAAAAGAATACTCTCCAGATATCCTTTGTGGATATTTCTCAGATGGATTTGATTTACCATATATAAAAGCAAGAGCAGAAAAAAATAAATTAAAATTAAATATAGGAATAGATAACTCACAACCAACATTTTCAAAAGGACGAATACCAACAGGAAAAATAGATGGGATTGTACACATAGATGTTTTTAGATTTATACAATCAGCATTCTCTCAATATCTACAAACTGAATCACTCTCACTAAACGCAGTAGCAAATGAGTTAATAGGTGAACAAAAAGAAGACTTTGATTTTAATTTACTAGACAACATGACAGAAGAGACTTGGAAAAAAATGTTTTCATACAATCTACAAGATTCTAAAGTAACATACGATTTATTCTTTGCAATATTACCAGACCTAACAGAATTCACAAAAATAATCAAAGAACCATTATTCAATATAAGCAGAAGTACAATGGCAACAAATTGTGAAAATTATATTTTACATAACCTAAAAAGATTCAATGAAATAGCAGAAAAAAAACCAGGAAGTGAAAACATAGCAGAACGAAGAATGGAAGGAAAATATGCAGGAGCATTTGTATTTGAACCGATTCCAAACTTATACGAAAATATGGTAATGTTTGATTTTACGAGTATGTACGGATCAGTAATTGTAAGCTATAACCTAAGTAAAGCAACAAACATCAAAGACAAAGAATTCTCAAAAAAAAAGGGGATGTTCCCAACACTCTTAGAAGAAATAATAAAAAAGAGGAAACAATACAAGAAAGAATATGCAAATAATAAAAACAATTTAACAAAGGCAAGAAGCAACGCATATAAATTATTAGCAAATGCAAGCTATGGATACATGGGATTTTTTGGAGCAAGATATTATTCAAGAGAATCTGCAGAAGCAACAACACAGATTGCAAAAAAACATATATTAGAGACAATTGAAGAAATAAAAAACCAAGGACACCAAATAATATATTCAGACACAGATTCTATCGCATTTCTACAAGAAGATAAAACAAAAGAACAAATAATGGAACTACTAAAAACATTAAATAATAATTTACCGGGAATTATGGAATTAGATTTTGAAGATTTTTATAAAAGGGGTCTATTTGTATCAAAACGAACAACATCACAAGGAGCAAAAAAGAAATACGCACTACTCCAAGAGAATGGTCAACTAAAAATACGAGGATTCGAAACAGTAAGACGAGATTGGTGCCAACTAGCAAGAGAAACACAAAAAGGAATCCTAGAATCAATATTAAGAACAGGTAATGAAGAAAAAGCATTAAAGGAATTTGAAAGAATAATAAAAGAACTAGAAACTCGGAACATAGATAAAACACAATTAATAATCCAAACACAATTAAAAAAAGATATAAAGAGTTATGCCTCAAAAGGACCTCACGTAATAGCAGCTGAAAAAATGATAAAACAAGGATTGTCAGTTTCAACAGGAATGCCAATAAAATATTATATAGGAGAAATTAATTCAAAAACAAAAAAAATCGGAGATAAAGTGTTCCTACCACAAGAAAAAACAAAATACGATATAGACTATTATAAAAACAACCAATTAATACCATCAGTAGAAAACATATTTGAAATATTCAATATAAACATCAAAGATAAACTAAATAAAAAAAGTCAAAGCAGCTTAACAGATTTCTAATGAAACATAATAAAAAAACCTCAGTTATATTACTAACAATATTCGTAATAATCCAAATAGTAGGAATACTTGTTATAAATTCATACAGACCTATTGAAACACTCTCGACAAATGAAACAATCGTAGATTTACCATTCAACTTAAACGAAAACAATTCAGGAAATCCAATCTCCATTTTAACATCATTAGTCTTAGCAATATTCATAATATCAATACTACTAAAATATAAATTAAAATATATAATTAAATTTTGGTTCTTAATAGTTGTTGTAATATCAATCGGGATTACGATAAATGCATTTATTAAAGGAATCTTTACACAAAATATAACTTGGATAATTGCAATAACAACCGCTTTAACACTAGGTATACTAAAAGTTCAAATCCCAAACAAGTATATACATAATGCGACAGAAATACTAATCTATCCAGGTGTTGCAACAATACTTCTAGCAACAATATACACTTCAAATTCATCAATAACAAATATAATAACAATAATAACAATCCTGATAGGAATTTCAATCTACGATATCTGGGGAGTTAGAAAAAGTAAAATAATAACAAAAATGGCAAAGTACCAAATGGAAGAAGTAAAAGTATTTGGAGGATTAATTATTCCATCACTAACAAAAGAAGATAAATTAAAAATAAAACTTCTGAAACAAAAATATACAAATAAAAAAATACCACAAGAAGAAATTAAAAAAAGTAAAATTAAAACATCAGCAGCAATTCTTGGAGGAGGAGATATCGCGTTTACAACACTAACAATGGGAATATTCGCTTGGACATTCCCGCAACAAATATTATTCAATATACAAGGATTAATCCCAGCAATTTTTGTACTAATAGGAGCACTAGCAGGATTGTCATACATAATGTTTCTAGGTGATACAAAAAAACCATACCCAGCAATGCCTTATATTACAATAGGAATATTAGCAACATTACTTGTTTGGTGGAATGTATACTTCTAGTAAAGAATACCAATTGTCACATATTCAATATTTTCAAAACGGATTATACCATCAAAAAATTCGTTATTATCACCCTTAGTAATATAATAATATCCTTCAGCATCAACAGACTTTTCAACAACCCTATGAACAATCAACATCCCATTCTTATTAAAAGAAACAATATCTCCAATCGATATATCTTCAGGATTTTTAGGGACAACCCTAATACCATTAGCACCTTCATCAAGGACAGGTCTCATACTACCTGTTGGCTTATATGAAGATATTTTAGCATTATCAATACTGATTATCAATTTATCATCCAAAAGTGTAATATCATCCTCTGAAATCCAATCTGAAGGAGCATCCAAAGAATATTCATCTCCATAAGAAAACGGAGTTTCAATATCCGATACAAAGAATAAAGAGACAATAAAGCCACAGCTAAAGAATCCCAAAAAGAATATTAAAATAAAATCATATGCTTGCATATCACTTCATAGTAATTACAATATATAAACTTTATGTTTGTTATCTTTTCTTAGGGGTTACAATATGGGAACCTTTAAATAGTCTTATATTTATATTAAAATTAAGTAGTAACAAAATGGAAAATCAAGAATTAGTAAAAAAATTGAAAGGATATTTCGATCTAAATATATATGAGACAAAAGTCTGGTTAGCACTTTTAAGTAGAGGAATTTCTTCTGCAGGTGAAATAGCGGAAATAAGTAATGTCCCACGATCTAGAACTTATGATGTTTTAGAAGGTTTAGAAAAACGAGGATTTGTTATACAGAAATTAGGAAAACCTGTAAAATATATTGCAGTAAAACCAAATGTAGTTATTGAAAAATTGAAAAACAATACAATGAATTCAGCAGAAGAAAAATTAAAAACACTTTCTAATCTAAAAGACACAGCAGAATACAAGGAATTAGAAGAACTACATAACTCAGGAATAGTTCCAATAAAAAATCATGACATGTCAACTTCAATAAAAGGACGAAACAATCTATATATACAAATGCGAGATTTAATGGAGAACGCACAAAGACACGTATATTTAGTATCTTCATCTTACGAACTTTTAAACAAAGCAAAAATGTTTAAAGAAGTTTTCGAAAAATTAAAGAAAAGAAAAATCGATGTAAGAGTAATGATTCCAGATGATAATAAAGAAGTAGAAAAATTATCTAAAAAATTCAATGTAGAAATTAGAAGCAAACCAATAAATGCAAGATTTTTAATCGCAGACAAAGCAGAATTAATTTTTACAATGAAACCAACAAATGTCCATGAAGATTTCGATTATGGAGTATGGGTAAATTCACCATTCTTTTCAAACTCAGTAGCTTATATGTTTGAATTAGCTTGGGGAAAGAAATAACACAATATTTAAAATATATTTGTATAAGAATATATTCTATTAAACAATTATTCTAGAACAAGTTTTCTAATCTTAACCGACATTTCTTTTTCAAATTTCTCAATATTATCAAGAACTAATTTAACACCAGTATTTATCTTAACCCACAAAAATCCTTTCTTAATAAAAACAGTATTACCATTAACTTTCTTAAAACTATTAGATTGTTGTTTTAAATTAACAGGTGGTCCTCTTCTCTCGGCAACATTTTTTTCTTTTACAACAAAATAAGCTTTAGAAATACCACCAAACCCAAAATATTCAAAATCATTATAAACAACTTCTTGTCCATGTCTTTTCATTTCACTAACTATAAAATCTGTAAATTTTCTCATTTTAGAACCAGCGACATCTCCTTCCTGTTTTTTACACTCCAATTCCATTTCAACATATCGAGCTTTATTCTTACTAGCAATTCTTCTCAGTTCTAAAATATCAATATTTTTTCTACTAAAATAGCTAATATCAGGACTCTTTAAAAAATCCTTAGCAATCTCAACAAACTTATCATAACTTTCTTGTCCCAAACCAGCACAAACATTTCTAAATTTATATGTTGGATCAACAAGAACCAATGGACCCCGTAACTTAGAAGAATTCAATTCCATCATAATTTGTTTTTTGCTTTTAAAATAATTTTCCATATCTATAACATCAACTTTGCCAATTTTTTTTAGAAAGTTGCCAAAACCACCAAAATAAATAATCAATAACTCTAAAGAATACCCTGAAAATCCATTAATATAACTCTCCGCACCATAACAACGATTCGCACGAACAAAACTCTTAGCAAGTTTAATCTCATTAATTAACTTAGGACTTTCTTTTGTTTTTTTCCTAACATATTTAACATGTGACAAACTAACATCAGTAACATTATTAGCCTTAGAAGGATCAGTGTTTTTAACAACAGGAACAATTTCCAAAACAACTTCAGGTCTAATAATCTGATAATAATCTCGAGAACCATGCACTTTCTTCAAAAAACCATCAAAATTAATCTTCTTCAAAACACTACCAAGTCTCTTTATCTCTTTCTCACTCTTAAACACAACAAAAATATCAATATCCTGTAAACTATCTTTCTTAACAGAAGTTCCTTTAGCAAAACTACCACCAATATAAGCATTAAGCCCTTCAACTTTCATAGACTTAACAAAATCTTTAGAAACTTTATTCATAGCTTTAATCTCAGAATCAGACAAACTAATCTTAGCCAATTGCTCTTCAAAAATCTTATTTAACCTCATAAAATACAACAAGAAGAAGACTTTATTAAACTTATCACATTAAAAATCAATTAAATACTTTCCTTCCTCAACCTTAAATACAATAGGTTTCCTATTAATCAAAGAAACAACATCAAGTTCATATTTACCAGCTCCTAAAATTCTAATAGATTCCACATCCAAAATAACCGGCTGACTATCATCCTCAACTTTCAAAATACTCCTAACATCCTCCTCAACTTTCTTTTTACTACCTTCATCTAATTCAGGCAAAGCATTCTTTTGTTCATCTTTGATTTTTTGAGCCTGCTCATCCTTAATATAAAAAAAGAATTTACCACCACAATTATTACAACCTTTCAAAATTTCATCACTACCTACAGGAATAATTCTCGAACAATGAACGCATTGGTGTGGCATAAATAAATAAGAATATCAAATTTTATAAGTCTTATCATTAGACTATTTCTTACTTTTCAACTCTTCAACAAACTTTACAATCTTCTGATAAAGAATATCATCATGTTTCTGCATTCTACTATATTTATCATTTATATTCCTATAAAGCAACTTTGCCCCATTAGGGTCCCCTTGATTCAACTTAGCATGAGCATTCATCAATAAACCATTAATTTCTTGAGCAACTGCCTTATCATTATTAGCCCTAACCATTGGCTGTTGTTGAGGCATTCTCTTTTGTATCGGCATTCTATTCCCGAACTTAGGCTGCCCTATAGACTTATTATTGATCAGATTACCAACAACTGGTCTTAATTGTGTTTTAGGTTGATTTTTGGTTTTCTTTAAATTCTCAATTTTCTTCTTCTTAAGACCAATAAATAATATTATCATAATTATAATAAACAATATTCCCAAAGCCAATGCAACCCACAAAAAAGACATATCATCATCGTTATCATCAGGAACTGAATCTGTAGGATCTCCAGCAGGAGTTTCGGGTGTTGTTTCCTTTAAAACAACACCATCCTCATCATTATCTGATGTAGCAATAACAATACCAGTAATAGCCTTTAATGTTAAAGTAGCTTTTTGATTACCTAAATTATCAGCAGTAACAGCAACATCATAAAAATTATTATTATCCAAATCATACTTCTCAGTAATCTTTTTATTTTGTGTAATAACAGTCAAACTAGGAGGTAATGTAATTTTAACAAAACTTGAAGAAACATCATAAAGCTTAAATACATAATTTTTACCACCAATTGTTATCTTAACAGAATCACCTTCGTCCATATCAACATCTTTACCAGCACTCAATTCAGTACTATTTATCAAATAAACTGTACCGACTCCACTATCACCTCCACCACTACCACTACCAGTATTAGTGTCATCAACTGTATCAGTAATACTATCAACTTTTACACTCCTTAAAACTGTAGCACAACCATCTCCACTATTTGCTCTATCATTACAAGCAGTTATACTATAGGTATAATCACCATCAGTAGCAAAATTTTTAACATAAGAAAATTCCCAATCAAATTCATTAATTAATTCAAGTCCACTTATATACAAATCTTTAACATTTTCATCACTCAAAGATTTATTATAAATCACTATTTCATCTAAACTACCATTAGCATAATTACCTTTTAATGCACCAACAACTAAAGGAGCATCTCCACTATTACCATCAACAGATTCATTAGAATTTAATTCAACCTCCAAACCATTAATATACATTTTAACCAATGTATCGTTTCTAACAACACCAACATGAACCCATTTACTATTTACAATTTCATCTAAAGCATAAACAGAAACATCACTTGTATCATATTGGTGATAAATTAAATTACCAGAGGCATTAACAGATAATCCCCATTCCTCATTAGAATCATCAAATTCTCCAATAATAGGCAAATCATCGCCTAACCATTTAACCCAAGCAAAAACAGATAAGTTATCATCATGAAGAACCGATAAAGAAGTGTAATTAATACTAGAATTTACACCGTTAAAATTACGACCACCACCAAACCTACCAGAACTAGTATAAACGGAATTATTATTAGTTCCATTAACATTACCAACAGAACTATTCAAATCATTAGAATTATCAAAACTCATTTCAAATATTATATTATCAACAGCAACACTATTTGCAGAATTAAAATAATTATCACAA
>CAZFHC010000014.1:0-13186 GCA_964518625.1 Candidatus Woesearchaeota archaeon
TGAGGGAAGGAGGATTCGAACCCCCGTAAGCATAAGCTAACAGATCTTGAGTCTGCCCCGTTTGACCGCTCCGGCATTCCCTCATTAAACTAAAAGAAGAAATTTAATATAAAAAGATATCGGAGATAATCTAAAAAGATTATTATAAAAAGTTTTAAAAACCAAAATAATCTTTCTATTTCAATGTGTAGGTAGTTTAAAGTAACCTTTTAGGTTTCATGAAAACAATTTTATGCAATGCGTGGGTAGTTTAGTGGTAGAATCTTTGGCTTCCAAATAGGTAATCAAAAGAATATCTGTTATTCCATGAAGATACCAAATGACCCGGGTTCGAGCCCCGGCCCGCGCATATTTTTTTTTATTACAAAACATTTAAAATACTTGATTTTGTATTAGCTTTATGAAATTTGCTAGTTGGTATGATGAAAATTATAAGAAGATTCTAGTTATACCTGCTGTTCTATTAATTCTTTCGGTTATTTTTGTTGCTGTTTTCTATGTTCAGAATGATTCTATTTTTTATCGTGATGTTTCATTAACTGGTGGGACCTCTTATACTGTTCAAAGTGATTTTAATGCCGATTTATTAGAAGGAGCACTTATGAATAAATTTGATGATTTTTCAGTTCAAGGAATTTCTGATAGTTCAGGAAAACAAATTCAGGTAGTTGTTACAATTTCTGAAGAAAATTCTGATGCTATGAAGTTAGAATTGGAGAGTATTTTAGGCTTTAATTTGGATGAAGAGAATTCTTCGGTTCAGTTTACTGCTTCTAGTTTGTCTGGTGCATTTTTTAAGCAATTAATTGTTGCTGTTATCTTGGCTTTCTTTTGGATGGCTGCTGTTGTGTTTATTATTTTTGGTAATGGTGGTAAGTTAAAGTTCTGGGTTATAATAGCTAATTTGATTTTTGCAATATTTCTTGGAAATTATTTTTTAACTATTAATCCTATATTATCTGGGATTCTGTTTTTTGTTATAGGTGGTGGTTTAATCTATACTTATGTTAGAAATTCTGTCCCTGCTTTTGCTGTTATGTTTTCTGCCTTTGCTGATATTCTTATGACTTTGGCTGTTGTTGATTTGATTGGTATGAAATTGTCCACTGCTGGTATTGTTGCCTTTCTTATGTTGATTGGTTATTCTGTTGATACTGATATTATGTTAACGACTAGGTTGACTAAAGATAAAAAGAAAATTAACGATTCGTTGCTTGGTGCGTTTAAAACTGGTACGACCATGACTTTTACTTCTATTATTGCTGTTGCTACCGCTCTTATTGTTGTTCATCCATTTGCTAGTGTTTTAAATCAGATTTTTAGTATTTTGTTGATTGGTTTGCTTTTTGATCTTGTAAATACTTGGTTAACTAATGCGTCCATATTAAAATGGTATATGGAGGGAAAGAAATGAAATTAGGTGTTAGAATCTGGATATTGATTTGTTTTATTATCTTTTCATTCTTGTCTTTATTTGTTAGTGTTAATCCTTTTGGTTTGACTTTTTTACAGGAAGGTGTCCTTGTTGAATCTATTGAAATAAATTCTAATTTGTATGATGCTGGTTTAAGAAAAGGAATGGTTATTACTAGTATTAATGGTCAGGTTGTTAGTGATTTGAATGATTATCAAGAAATTGTTGCTCCTTATTATGAGTTAGGGGAAAATGATACAATTAGAACAGAAATTTATACTAGAGATTTAGAATTTGTAGGTTTGTATGGTCTGGATTTTGTTTATGGTATTAATGTTGGTGAGTTGCCTTCTAATAAGTTAGAAACTGGTTTGGATTTGCAAGGTGGTGCTAGAGCTTTTATTGATGTTGAAGGTGCTGAAACTGCTGCTGAAGTTGGTGATGTTATTGCTGTTTTAGAAGAGAGATTGAATGTTTATGGTTTATCTGATATTAATATGTATCAAATTGAAGGTGCTGAAGGTGATATTTTAATTGGTATTGAAATTGCTGGTTCTTCTCCTGATCAATTAGAAGAATTGATTGAAGAGCAAGGACATTTTGAGGCAAAGATTGGGAATGAAACTGTATTTGTTGGTGGTGATGAAGATATTGTTCATGTTAGTAGAACTGGGCAGGAAGCTGTGATTTATAGTTGTGTAGATATACAGAGTGGTAGAGCTTGTGAGTTTAGATTTTCAATTTCATTGAGTGTTGATGCTGCTGAGAGATTTGCTGATATAACAGATAATTTAAGTATTGTTGGTAGCCATTTATCTGAAAATATTACTTTTTATATTGATGGAATTAAAACATCTGAGTTGGGTATTTCTAGTGGATTAAAAGGGAGTCCTCAAACTAGTGTTTCTATTACTGGTTCTGGTGTTGGAATTGATCAAGCTGAAGCTTATGAGTCAACATCTAGTGAAATGAATAGATTACAGACTATTTTGATTACTGGTAGTTTACCTTATGATTTAGAGATTGTAAAGATTGATAGGATTTCTCCTAATTTGGGTGAAGAATTTAGTAGACAGATTGTTTTGGCTGGTTTGTTCGCAATTCTTGTAGTTACTCTTTTTACATTTTTGAGATATAAAAACATAAAGGTATCTTTGGCAATTGTCTCTGTTTCATTTTCTGAGGTGTTGATTATCTTGGGTATTGCTTCTTTGATTAATTGGAATTTAGATTTACCTTCTATTGCTGGTATTATTGCAGCGATTGGTACTGGTATTGATAGTCAGATTATTATTTTGGATGAATCAAGAGTTAAAGGTGAAAATTTGATGCAGCAAATTAAGAAAGCTTTGTTTATCATTACGACGGCATTTGCCACAACGTTGGTTGCTCTTTTACCTTTGACAGGTGCGTTGGGATTCTTAGGAATAGGTGCTGCTTCTGCTGGTTTATTGAAAGGATTTGCTGTTACTACAATTATTGGTATTAGTGTTGGTGTTTTGATTAGTAGGCCCGCATTTGCTGAAATTGTAAAGATTTTAGAAGATAAGTAATTTGCTTTTTGTACAAACTTTTTTAAAGTGATTTTTGATTTGTTTTTTATGACAGTTAAAAAGGGAGATTTTATCGAACTTGAATTTACTGGTAAGATTAAGAGTAGTAATGAGATTTTTGATACTAATGTAAAATCTGTTGTTGATTCTGAGAAGCTTGATGTTAAGGAAGTTAAGCCTTTTGTTCTGTCTGTTGGATCTGCTATGTTACCTTTAGGATTTGATGAAGATTTGATTGGTAAAGAAGTTGGTAAAAATTATGTTGTTGATATTACTGCAGAAAAAGCTTTTGGAAAAAGAGATAAAGCCTTAATTAAAATGATTCCTACTAAGTTATTTTTGGAACAAAAAATTAGGCCTGAGAGAGGGATGCAATTGTCTTTAGATGGTCAGATGGTAAAAATTATTTCTGTTTCTAGTGGTAGAACTTTGGTTGATTTTAATAATCCTTTAACTGGGAAAGATATTATTTATGAATATAAAATCCTAAAGGAAATTAATGATGAAAATGAAAAAATCAATGGTTTGCAGGATTTTTTGTTTAAGAAGAGATTCGAATTTGAAGTGAAGGGTAATAAGGTTGTATTTAGTGTTGAGAAGGCAATGGAGCCATATATGAAGATGTTTTCTGGTAAGTTTAAGGAAATTATTGGTAAAGAAATTGATGTTATTGTGAAGGCTGTAGCGAAGAAAGAAAATTCTGTGAGACAAGTGGCTGTAGGTAGTCAATAGTATACTGTAACGATGTATGTTTGGGATTATATCATTAAAATATAACAATTATTATAAAGGATTTTGGAGTTAATTTTGTATGGAAGATATTATGAGTGATAATGTTGATAATTTTGGTGGTAGTAGATCTAATGAGAGTATTGACAGAGAATTAGAAGAGATTTTGAAGAAGCAATCTGCTAGAATTAAGGTTATTGGTGTTGGTGGTGGTGGTGGTAATACTACAACTAGGATGAAGGAAATTGGTATTAAAGGTGGTGAAATTATTGTTATTAATACGGATGCTCAAGATTTATTGTATGCTAAAGCTGATGCTAAAATTTTGATTGGTCGTGAAATTTCTAGGGGTCTTGGTGCTGGTAGTAATCCTGCTATTGGTCGTGAAGCTGCTAGAGAACAAATTACTGAGATAAAGAAGAGACTTGCAAATTCTGATATGGTTTTTGTTACTTGTGGTCTTGGTGGTGGTACTGGGACTGGTGCTGCTCCTATTGTTGCTGAGGTTGCTAAGGCTCAAGGTGCTTTGGTTATTGGTGTTGTGACTTTACCATTTACTGTTGAGGGTGCTAAAAGGATTGAGAATGCTATGGAAGGATTGGAGAGAATGGAGAGTATTGTTGATACATTAATTGTTATTCCTAATGATAGACTTTTGGATTTAGCACCTAATTTACCGTTACCTACAGCGTTTAAGGTTGCTGATGAAATTTTGACTGGTGCTGTGAAGGGTATTACTGAGTTGATTACCAGTAGTGGTTTGGTTAATTTAGATTTTGCCGATATTAAAGCTATTATGGGTGGTGGTGGTGTCTCTTTGATTGGAACTGGTGAATCTGATAGTAACAATAGAGCTGTTGAGGCTGTTGAAAAGGCCTTGAATAATCCTTTGTTAGATGTTGATATTAAAGATGCAAAAGGTGCTTTGGTTAATGTTATTGGTGGTAATGATTTGGCATTGGATGAATATAAACAGGTTGTACAGATGATAGGTGAACAGTTGAGTCCTGATGCTAGATTAATTAGTGGTGCTAAAATTCAACAGGATATGGATAATTCGTTGAAAGTTATGGTCATTATTACTGGTGTTAAATCTCCTCAGATTAGTGGTGAGAGATTGAGTTTAGAAGAGGCTAGGTTGAAAGATATGGAAGGGGAATTGGGAATTCAGTTTATTGATGAGTAAATTTAAAAACTCTTTTGGGATAGTTCTTTTATGAAATTGAAACAAAAAGCATCGTCTACAATCACTCAATATAAGAGAGTCTGGAGATTATTAAAGAAACCTACGAAGGAAGAATTATTGACAGTCTCGAAGATTGCAGGTATTGGTTTGTTGGTTATTGGTTTAATTGGTTTTATTATTGCTTTGTTGATGAATTTTATTCAGTGGTAATTCTTAGTTAGTTAGCGAAATGTTTATAAATAGATTTTTTTATATTATTTTATCTAGTTCTTTGATATTAAGGGCTGGTTAGAACAGTAAAACTGTAAAAGAAAAAATAATACAATAAAGGGCATAAAAAACTCTGTATTATAAAAAAACAATACAATGGCAATAGGATTTGATGACGAATTTGATTATTTAGACGACGAGAATTTTGACAATATAGCTGATGCTCCATTCATGAATATTAAAGGATCTAATATTGATAGTGGTGAGAGAGAAGCTGAAGAAAAAAAAGCTGCTGAAGAAGAAAAACAAAAAGTTTTGGAAGAAGTAAAGAAGATTGAAGAGGATAATGCTACTAGAGACAAAGAATATGAATCTGTTATTTTTGTTGTGAAGGTTACTACAAACAAAGAAGATAAGGCAATGGAAATGATTGTTGATAAAGTTTTGAAAAGAAAAGTTGATGTTTATGCTTTGGCTAGACCTCATGGTGTTAGAGGATATGTATTTTTAGAATCTCCAGATAGAGAGCATGCTGAAGAAGCTGTTTATAATTTACCTTATGTTAAAGGAATTTTACCTACTAAGGTTAAGTATTCTGAGATTAGACAAATGTTAGAACCTGTTGCTAGTGAGATTAAGATTGAAAAGAATGATATTGTTGAGATTATTGGTGAAGCTTTCAAAAATGAAAAGGCTAAAGTTGTTAGAGTTGATAAACAAAAAGGAGATGCTGTTGTTTCATTATTAGGAGCTGCTGTACCTATTCCTGTAAATGTTAAGTTAGATAATATTAGGGTTATTAGAAGGGAGGAATTAGAAGATTAAAGGACAAACCTTTTAAAAGGTGTTCTTTAAAAAAATATTATGGTAACGGTAAAACTTTTGGTTGAAGGTGGTAAGATGAAACCTGGTCCAGCTATTGCTCAACAATTAGGTCCTATGGGAATTAATATGGGAAAAGTTATTAGTGATGTTAATGAGAAAACGGCTAATTTTATAGGTATGAATGTTCCTGTTATTTTGAATGTTGATGGAATTACAAAAGAATATACTATTGAAGTAATGAGTCCTCCAACTAGTGAATTGATAAAAAAAGAATTAGGAATTGATAAAGCAAGTGGTTCTAGATTGAAGGTTAGAGTTGGTAATTTAGCTTTTGAAAAAGTTATTTCTGTTGCTTTACAAAAACATGATAATATGCTTTCTAATGAATTATTGAGTAGTGTAAAAAGCGTTTTAGGAACTTGTCAAGCTATGGGTGTTTTAGTTGATAGTAAAGAGATTAAAGAAATTATGGATGATTTTAATGAAGGGAAATATAATGCTATGATTGAGGCTAAGAAAGTTGATGTTGATGATGAGAAAGCTTCTGAATTAAAGATATATTTTGATGATATTATTGCAAAACAAGCTGCTGATAAAGCTGCAGCAGAAGCAGTGGAGACTGCTAAATAATTAACTTTATTAATCCCTACTTATACCTTATGATCATGGGGCCATGGTCTAGCCTGGTATGATTCGAGGTTTGGGACTTCGCGACCGCGGTTCAAATCCGCGTGGCCCCATTTACAAAAAAACAAAAACAATACAATGGCAGTAAAAAGAAAAAAAATTGGAGCAGCAGGAAGATTTGGTGCTGGCTATGGTAAGATTAAGGTTAAATTGAATGCTGTTGAAGCTAAACAGAGAACTAGACAAAATTGTCCTTTTTGTGGCGGAAGAGTTAAAAGAGATAATAAGGGTATTTGGGATTGTAAAAAGTGTGGGAAAAGATTTGCTGGAGGTATCTTTTACTTAGATTAACTTTTTAAAGTTAATTTTGTAATTTTTTTTATGGTAGTATACAAATGTTTTAATTGTGGTGAAGAATTAAAGTCTGAAGAGTTAGAAAAAAGATTTGTTTGTCCAAATTGTAATTCTAGAATATTTTTTAAACCAAGAACTAAAATGAAAACAGTAAAAGCAATCTAATATGGTAGGAGAATCTGAACACAATCATAATAATGCTGGTGCAAATCCATTTGCGAATTTGGATGAAGATACTCAATTAAAGATTCAGGAATTACAAATTCTAGAACAAAATTTTCAACAGTTATTAATGCAAAAAAATGCATTTAGTATGGAGAGTAATGAAGTTAATTTAATAATTGATGAAGTTGAAAAAACAGAAGGTGAAGTTATGAGAATTATAGGTGGTCAAGTTGTTGTTAAATCTAGTAAAGAGAAGATTTTGGAAGATATGAAACATAAGAAAGAATTAATTGAAACTAGATTAAAAGGTATTAGTGATCAAGAAAAAGATTTTAGTGAGAAAATTGAATCTATCAGAGAAGAAGTTATGAAGAAGATTCAAGAGTAAGTTTTTTAGATATAATTTAGATAATGAATTAATAATATTCTTTTATAATAATTGGTAAAATTTATAAGATAATTCTTATTTGTATTATTTGACGGAATCATTGGACCACATAAATATTTAAATAGTGAAATCATAAATTTATATTATGGCATTTAGATTTGGAAAAAAGAAAAATAATATTGAGGAAGAAACATCTGAGTTTATTGAAATAGATTTAGAACAAGAGAGAGGAGAAAATAAAATATATGTTAAGACTTTTACTTTGAATGTTTATGAAGATATAAATCCAATATTAAACGCATTGAGAAATGGGTATACTATTGCGGTTATTGATATTGCTCCTTTGAAAGGTAAAGATGTTATTGAATTGAAGAGGGCTGTTTCTAAAATCAAGAAGACTGTAGAGGCTTTGGAAGGTAAAATTGCTGGATTTACTTCTAATGTTATAATTGCTACTCCTTCAAAAGTTTTTGATGTTCAGAAAGGCGTAGTTATTGATCCTGTTAAGAAGAAAAAGAATTCAGATTATTTTTAATTAGTTTTAAATAGTATTTTTTTGTGAGGTTTTTATGAATGATGTTTTGTTTGTTGAATTTAGAAGAAAGTTTGATGTTAGTGAATTAAACTTGAAAAGATTATTGGATTTACCAGATGGAAGTATCTCTTTAGCTGCGACTGTTCAGTATTTGGATTTGATTAAAATTGTTAAAAAATATTTAGAGGAAAATGGAAAAAATGTTATTGTAAAAGATGGAGCTTATTATGATGGTCATGTTTTGGGGTGTCAACCACAAGCTTTTGATTTGGATTCTGATGTTTTGCTTTTATTGTGTGATGGTAAATTTCATGCAATGAATAATGCTATAATTTTGAATAAGGGAATGTTCGTTTTTAATGGTAATGAGTTGTTGGAAGTTAAGGATTCTGAGGTTAATGAATATTATGAACGTTTAAAGAAAAGGCAGACAAAATTTTTGGTTAATAAAAAAATAGGATTGTTAGTGTCTATTAAATATGGTCAGAAATCTTTGAATTATTTGAATGTTAAAAAAAAGTTAGAGAATAATGGTAAATCTGTCTATGTCTTTGAGGCTGATGATATTAATATTAGTGAGTTTGAAAATTTTAATGATATTAAGATTTTTGTAAATACAGCTTGTTTTGGTTTAGGTATGGATGATAATCGAATTATTAATTTAGCTGATGTTGTTCAGTTTTTAGATTAGACTTTTGTTATTGAGAATATTGTTTTGATTACAACTATTATTGTTGATGGTATAAATAATACTAATAAGCTTGCCAAGATGTCTGATAGTAAAGATAATACTGGGCTTAGATTTGATAAAAATAATAATGTGTTATTTCCTAATCCTCCTACTATAATTAGAGATACACTTGCTAAAAGGAAAGTTGTTGTGTCTTTGTCTCCTGCATTTAGAGATCCTACAATTATACCTAATACTACTAATAGTGTATAAAATATAGTTGAAGTCTGTCTTGTTACTAAGGATTGATTAAATATTCCTAATATAATTGCCAAGATTATTCCTATTAAAAACGCGTATGCTCCTATGAGATTTTCTCGCGACTTCACCATACATTATATTGGTTTATTTTGTATATAAAGATTCTTATTTCTTACAGAAACAGAAAGATTTATAAAGTATTAATTATATAGTTACAACATGAGAACAACAAACTGTGTATTTGCTAGTGTATTTATTATGTTATTTTTAATGACTTTTGCTAGTGCTAGCTTTACTTTCAGTGGTTTAAGTGGAGATTTAGATAAAGATGCTTCTGGTTCTTTTTTGTTTTCTATTCAATCTGATAAAAATGAGAGTGTTACAATTACAATGGCTGATGTAGTTAATTTAGATGATGATAGTAAAAAAATAAATTTTACAATTAATGATACTAGTTTTAATATTTTATCTACTGAAACTGTTTGGGTTAATGTTAACTATAATGTTCCAAGTGATTTTGTTTTTGGATTCGAAGATGAATATGTAGGAGAATTAAAAGTTGAAGGTAATGTTAGTGGTTCTGTTACTAATGATATGAATTTTGAAGTTAATCAAAATTATTGTGATGATTGTACTAATAGAGCTGATTTAGATATTGATGATATTGAATTTGATGTTGACGATGGTTTTGGAGATGAAGATGATAAAGAATTTTATCCTATGGATGAGATTAAAGTAGAATTTGTTATAGATAATACTGGTAATTATGATTTAGAAGGAATTGAACTTGAAATCTGTATTTATGATAAAGTTGCTGAAAAGTGTATTTATGATGAAGATGATTTTGAATTATCTGAAGATGATTTTGATTTAGATGAAAATGATGATATGACTGTGGAAGCTGCTTTGAAGATTGATGCTGATGATTTAAAGGCTGGTAATACTGAATATAAGTTTTATATTTCTGCTAAAGGTAATATTGATGACAAAGATAGTGATTATGATAACGAAGAAAGTGGATTCTCTGTTTATGAAGATATAACAATTGTAACTGATGATGAATTTTTCTTAGTTGATAATTTCGAGGTATTGTCTCCATCTGTTAATTGTGAAGAAAATGTTGTAATCAGCTTTGATTTATGGAATATATACGATGATAGTATTGATGAAGATGATATTTTCTTATACATTTATAGTGAAGAATTGGAAATTTCTGAGGTAGTTGAATTTGATTCAAAGATAAAGGCTATGGATTCTGAGAATGTTGAATTGACTTTTACAGTTCCAGCTGGTTTAGAAGAAGGTAAAAAATATGAAATTGTTTTAAGTATTTACGAAGATGATAGTTTAGCTGATAAATATATTTATGAAAATAGTCAAGATGATGAGGCTGAGTTCTCTTATTTTATTGAAGTAATGGATGGATGTTCTGTTATGCGTCCTGCTGTTAATGCTAAGTTAATTGGTGAGGCAACTGTTGATGATGTTATGGAAGTATCTGTTTTGGTTACTAATACTGACAATAAAGCTGTTGTATATACAGTTAGTTTAGATGGTTATAATAGTGAATTGGCTGAATTTGTTGCTTTTAGTTCTAATACTATTAGTCTTGCTTCTGGAGAAGTTCAAACTGTTGGTGTTAGGTTTAATCCTGTTACATCTGGTGAATTTACATTTAATGTTGTGTTTACAACTCAATCTGGAGAATCATTTAAGCAACCTGTTGCTGTTACAATCGCTGAGAGTGATGGATTCAAGCTAGACTTAGAAGAAGGAGTTGTTCTTTATATTTTGGCAGGAGCACTTGTTTTGTTTATTCTTTTCTTATTTGTTTTAATTATGATTACTGCTAAGAAGCGTAAAGCGATGAAGGCTTAAGTTTTTATATTTGGTAATTGATTATTATTTATGAATAATAGAGTTTTGATTGATATTTTTGTTAGATATATTTTAGTTTTTATATTTGGTTTAGGGAACTTATTTATTTTTTATTTTTTATTGACTCCTATAACTATTAATGCTATTTATTTTATTTTGGGGTTATTTGGTAATGTTGTTTTGGAGTCTGGTGTATTTTATTTTAATGGTTTTGATTTTAATTTAATAGAAGCTTGTGTTGCTGCTTCGGCCTATTATTTGTTATTTGTTTTAATCATGATCGTTAAAGATTTGAATTGGAAAAAACGAGTTTTTATGATTTTAAGTGGTTTTGGAATGTTATTTATTTTAAATATTGTTAGAATATTAGTTCTTGTTGGAATGTATTGGTCTGTTTATTTTGACGCTGTTCATTGGTGGTTGTGGCATGTTTTTTCAATCTTGTTCGTTGTTGGTATTTGGTTTTTGTTGATTAAGTTATTTAATGTAAAATCTACTCCGTTTTGGGATGATTTTAAGTTTATTAAGAGTTTAAAGAATTAATAAATTATATTTAATATACCTAGTGAAGCTAATAATATTAAAATTCCTGCTATTATTACTCCTGTTGCTATTGCTATTATGCTTTTCTTTCTTTCTAAATTTAGAATCCATGCTAGGATTGTTCCGGTCCATGCTCCTGTTCCCGGCAAGGGTATTGCGACGAAAAGTGTTAACGCAAAGAATCCAGTTGTATTGAATCTTTGTTGTAGTTTTGTGGATTTTTCCTGAAGTGAATTTAGTTTTTTCTCAACTAAATTTTTATAAAAATGTATTTTTAGTAAATGTTGATGAATAAAATCTAGAAAGAAGAATATAAAGAATATTATTAAGATATTTAATGCTAATACTAATAAAAAATAGGGGGTGACAGGTAGATCGTTTTTTATTACATAGTTTAAGATGATTGGAAGACCAACTCTTAGTTCTGTTATTGGTAATATTGTTAGAATTAGACCTGTTAAAAGTTCAATTTTCATTTTATTCAATTTTGTATCCAAATTTGTCTATTGTCTCTATGATTAATCTTTCTACTGCTTTTAAATTGTCTTCACAATTTTCTATTTGTATTATATAACAATTTGGATTTTCTGGGCTCAAAAATATTTTTGTTTCATTTCCTTTTTGCATTTGTACTATTGTTGTTTGTGCGGGAGCATCTTCACAATTTGTATATAGTATATTATGAGTTGTTGCATATTCTTTTTCTGTTGTTGCTCCACTTACATTCATTATGAATGGCATTGTTGATGTTAAATCTCCTAATGCAAATGCTGCCAAATTTTGATTTTCACATTCTAAAATTTCTGGAGTCATTGTTGCGATATATTGTTTTAAGAATAATAACTCTGTTATATTCACTTCTATATCATTTTTTCTTGGATCATTTCTTAAATAAAAATTGTGTGTTCCGTAATTTTTTCCTTTGTATATTTTGGGAACGTAAGTGTGATAGAATTCAATTTGATCTTGTTTCTTTCCATCAATTTGAACATCCCATTTTAATCCTAAATAGTTGAATGTTTTTTGTGATTGTGTATAGAAATATGGGATTAAGAATGCTGAGAAACATAATATTACTATTGCAATGAACCAAAAGAATTGTTTATCTTCTTCTTTCTTTATTTTTTTTTGTACTTTTTTATTTTCCATGTTATTTGTTATGTAATATGTTGTTTTTTTGGCTATTTAAGTTTTTTTAAGAATTAATATATTATTCCAAAAAGGGTATATATAAATTTATCAACTGCTTCTGATTGGTTCCCTTCTAAATATATACAATTTTCATTTTGTGTAATTTTTGTTTCATTACTTTCTTTAAAAATAATTATGTTATCAATTGAACAATTTTTTATTGGTATATCTTTTTCTGTTTGTTCTAATGATGCTTCTTGATATCTTTGAAAAAAATGATTCAGATTTGACAGTAGTAAATCTTTATTTTGATTTGGATTCACAATGTATAATGGTCTATTTGAATAGTTTGCTAAAGTGATTGTGAAATTCATTTTTACTTGTGTTAATTCATTTGGTAGATTGTTAAACATATATTGTTGATTATCTAATGTTGTTAACCAATAATTATTTTGTTTAGTAAAAGTCAATCCTGCATAATTTTGAGTTTCTAATTCTTCATCATCATTTCTCTCTTTTGATGAGAAGGAATATCCTGCTGTCGATGCTACTAACAATGAAATAAAAATTAATGCCAATATTAATTGATTCCTTTTTTGACCTTTTTCTATTTGTTTTTGACTCTTAATTTTTCTCATATTCTTTATATTAGATAGGAGTTTTTAATTGTTTCTTTGTAAATTTGTAACTCTATAATAGAAATATTTATAAATAAAA
>CAZFHC010000014.1:13286-24149 GCA_964518625.1 Candidatus Woesearchaeota archaeon
AGCAATTTGTGATGAGTTTGATTATACTTTAGCTAGTAATAGTATGAGAATAGATGTTTTATTGGGACTACCAAAAGCTGCTAATATTGGTGCTTTGGAAAATACAGTAGTATTAACTTATGCAGCAAGTTAAATGATTTTAATTTAAGTTTTAATAGTAAAGATATAAAAATGTTATAAATTTATGTATGTTATGAAAATCAAATATTTTATTTTAAGTTTTATTCTATTGTTTATTCCTTCTGTATTTGCAATTACTGGTGTTGTTCCAGCAAGTTATGAAGTTAATTATGAATCATATATGGAAAAAGATTTTAGTTTTAGTTTTAGACATGATTTTGGGGTTGAGAATAAAGTATATATTGAAGGAGAATTAGGCGAGTATTTTGACGTAAAATCAGTTAAAGAGATGTCTGATAATACACTTGTCATTATTTCTATGAAGATGCCAAAGAGTGTAGAGTTGGCTGGTCTAAATAAGGTTTATGTTTGTGCTAGAGAAATCAATTCTGATGGTGGTATTAATTTGATAATGGATGTTCGTGGATTAATAAAAATTAGAGTTCCATATCCGGATAAATATGCAGATGTTGAATTTAATGTTGGGTCTGCTAATCAGGGAGAGAAGGCTTCTTACAATTTAACAATTTATAGTAGAGGAAGCCAGAGCATATTTGTTCTTCCAAAACTAAAATTAGAAAGTGATGGTAAAGTCGTGGATATTATTACCTTAGATGGTAGAGAACTTGATTCAATGGGTAGCACTATTTACAAAGGTGAAATCAGTACTGATAAATATTTATCTGGTAATTATAATTTAACTGCTTTTGTAGATTATGGTGGAGATTTGCCTAGAACTGAAAAACGTTTACTTAAATTGGGTAAATTGGATATTAATATTATTGATTATACATCTTTATTTAATAAAGGTAAATTGAATCGTATCGATATTAAAATTGAAAGTATTTGGAATAATGAAATAGATGAAATTTTTGTTAATGGTAGTGTAATTGGATACCCGTATATTACTTTTGAATCTCCTACTTATAATTTAGAAGCTTGGAGTTATAGAGTTTTTCCTTCACATTTTAATGCAGTAGATATTAAAGAAAATGATTTTCAGATAGCTATTGATGTCAATTATGAAGGAGAGATTACCAGTCAAATTTTAAATGTTAGTTTTATTAGGGAAACTAATTGGCTATTGATTGGGATTATTGCTGGTGTAATTATTATTCTAATGTTATTTATGTTAGTTCTAATTTTATTATTAAGAGGTAAAAAATGAAAAAGAATAGTATTATTTTAATTTTATTGGGTATTATTTTATTGGGATTTTTATCTGCAAGTTTCTTTTTGACATCTAAAAATCCGTTGAGTATTAAAGAATTGGATGTTAAAGTTTCTGTTGGTGATAGAATCGGAATGATTTTGAATGATAGTTCTTTGGATTATGGGGTTTTGATTAAAGGAATGAATGGGAATAAAATTGTTGATTTAACAAATAAATATGATTTTCCAGTTATGGTTAGTGTATTTACATATGGTGAATTGGAAAGCTATTTACATGGTGACTCAAATTTTATTATTGAGGTTGGAGAAACAAAAGAGTATAATGTTGCTTTGATGGTTGGAGAAGATTTGGATTATGGTGAACATTTTGGTAAATTAGTTTTTGAGTTTAGAAAAAAAGAGAATTAAAAATATATCTAATAGATATTGTGTCTTGCGTCGAAGGAGAAGGTTTTTATATTTAATTTATCTTTTTATTTGATGAGTAGGAAGAGAGTGATTATTTTAGTTTTAATGCTGTTTTTTGTTGTAATTGGTGTGTTTAATCTAGTCCTTTTATTTAATCTTCAAGGGAACAATCCTGTTACTGGTTTTGTTGCTACAAGTGGAGCTATTCAATTGTTTGTAGAAGCTGATATTGAAATTTTAATAGAGAGTCCTGAGAATAAAACTTATACGTTTGAATTAAGTGATGGTGATTATAATTCTGATGATGGTTATTATTATTATTATTTGGATTTGAATGTTAGTTCTGATCAGGATGTTGAGGAATGGAAATATTCTGTATATAATGATAATCGTTTAGTAGACTACAAAGTTGATTTTAATTCTAATACGAATGTAGCTTTTCGTTTAGGAGGAAATCTTTTGACAGTTTATGCTAAAGGAGTTAGTGGAAAGTGGTATGATGAATCTGTTGTTTTTACAATTAAATTGGATAAGAGTGCTCCTATATTAGAGATTGAAAGCGAATATTATGGATGTGAGGGAGAAAAGTTTAATGTTAATTTTAATGTTAGTGATTATGATGAAGATCTTAGTGTTATAGATGTAATTCCGAGAAATTTTTTATTTGGGAAGGTTTTGTCTGCTGCATATTCTCCCATATTTTTTGCCGAGATATATTCTTCTGGGGTTTTGGGTAAAGATAAAATAGGAGATCATAAAAAAACAGTTTATGCAATAGATAATACTAATTTGATAGATGCCGAAGATGTTGTCTTTCATATATTAGAAGTTAACGAGAAGCCAATTGTGGAGGATATGGATGTTTATAAAATTTGGAAAAAAGGGGCTAATATTACATTCGAAAAAAGTTGGAATGTTTTTGATCTTGAGGATGGAAATGCTTTTGATGGTAATTTATATTTTGATCTTAGATTTTTTGATGATAGCCAATTTGGTCTTTTTTATATTAGTGATAATGGGAGAATGTCTTATGAAGCTAGTGATATATCTCCAGAAGGTTCATATTTATTGAAGGCATGTGTTGAGGATCGTATTTTAACGGGATTGCATGAAGACTTGATGAGTATTTGTGGTAGTAATGGCTCTAGTAATACTGTATGTGATGAGTTTGCTTTTACTATTAGTTCAGAAAATAGGATACCAGAATTTTTGGAGATTAAACCCAATGAAAGTGAGATAATTATGATTGGTGAAGAAATGTCTTTTTTTAATGCTAGTATTTTAGATTATGATGGTGATGCTTTGTCTATTAAATGGTTTGTTGATGGGATTGAAAAGCAGTCTGATATTCTATTAAATATCAATAATTCTTTGAGTTATAATTATTTTGATAAATTTAATTATACTTTTGAGTGTGGAGTTGGTGGAACACATAATGCTAGTATTTTTGTTTATGATGGAATTAACAATATTAGTTTTGATTGGAATATTAGTTTGACAAAAGTTGATTGTCCTGTCTTTGATAAAGAAAAACCTAGTGGAGGTGGTGGAGGTGGTATGATATATTGTTTGGAAAATTGGGCTTGTTTAGATTGGAGTAAATGTCAGAGTGTAGATATTTCTTTTGAGACAGGAACTTTAGGTTTGGATGACTATTATTCATATAAGGATAAATGTAATCAAATCGGTTTTCTTAATGGTAGTTGTGGTTATCATTTGAGGGAATGTGTTGATACTAATAATTGTTCGAATCTTATTTATAAAATTCCTAAAGATGATGAAATAGAAATTTGTCAATTTATTTTACATCCAAGTTGTCGTGATGGTATAAAGAATTGTCATGATGGATTCTGTGAGATTGGTATTGATTGTGGTGGAATCTGTGGAGAGTGTCCTACTTGTAGTGATGGAAAGAAAAATCAAGAGGAAGAAGGTATTGATTGTGGTGGTCCTTGTCCTGATAGATGTTTTTTAGAAAATCCTAATGCTGTTAATTGGATGATTGTTTTGTTGTTTTCTATTCTACTTGTGATCCTTATATTTATTATTTATATGTTTATTATCTTTGGAAAGAGAAGGAAAAAGGAGGGACAGGAAGACAGAACAACTCGTTTAAGGAATGTCATGGGGGAAAGATGAAAGAAGGAATAAAGATAAAGAATGATAATATGAATATTGGTCGAGTTGGTCTAGATAAAGTATTTTTAATGTTTTTTATTTTAGTTGTTGGTTTTGCTATTTTTGTTGGTGCTACTGACTTTAAAGATGAGAATATGATTTTTCATTATAATGAAGGAACACCAATCATTCATTATTTGAATGATTCTTTAGTCTCTTTTACAGATACTGGTTTAATTTTTGAAATAAATTTGAATACTAATATTACTTTAGAACAAAATTCTACTGAGAGTATAGAAGCAGATGAATTTATAAATGATTATACTTGGTTTCATCTAAATAAGAATGGAGAATTAATAATAAATGTTTCAGAAGATTATCAATCTGGTGAATATAGTGTAAGATTTCAGTTAGAAAATGGAACAAATTATTCAGATGTTGTTAACTACATTTTTGAAATTAATGCAACAAATGATGCTCCAGAATTTACTAATAATAATTCAACCTATATGTATCCTCTTAATAGAGAATTGGAACCTCCAGTTTATAATGTGACTGTAGATGATGAGGAAGAGCATTATCCAATTAATTTTACAATAGTTTGGACGGATTGTTATAATCCTTCTTGGGTTTCTTCTAGAGATTGTAATCTTTTTAACATTGTAACTATTGATAATACAACTGCTCAATTTAATTATTCAATAATTAGTAATGATGATGTTGGTGAGTATAATGCGACGATTTTTATTACTGAGGGGAATCATTCTTGTCCACATAGTCATTGTAACAGCAATAATTATACAGTGAATAGAAATAATAGTTACAATTTTACGGTTTTTGTTCAACCTCAGTTATCTATTAATGCTAGTGATTGTGATAATAAAAATTTCACAGAAGGAGTTGAGGATAAATGTAATATTATAATTAGGACTAAAGGGAGAAATGATTATTTAGATTTAAATAGTTCTGTTAGTTTTGCTAACCCTAATATTTTTGTTAAGCCTAATAATAATACTTGGTTTTTTCCCAATCAAATAAATCAGTCTGTAAATAACACTAAAAATATTACTATAATAATTAATGCTAGTAAATTTCAAATTGGTAATTGGTCTATTGATTTTGATGTTTTAGATTTAGATTCTTTTGAGCCTAAAAAAAGTGTTATTATTCCAATTTTTGTTAATAGAAATGTTAGTCTAAATGATGTTCCATTTGTCTCTTTTGTAGATTCTAAGTATGTTGATGGATTGGAAAATATTTCAATTGATATTGATAGTGTTGTCTCTTTTGATTTAGAAGATGATGATTTTTTGATTGAGGATAAATGGGATGGATATAATGAAACGGTTGATGTGGATGTTACAATAGTTAATAGGGATGATGGTGAAATCGTAAGCGATTTTAGTAATGTTAATATTGATTATCCAATATATAATGATGCTGACAGTAATAATAGGAATAATGCAACTATTAATATTACTTTTAGTCCTGTTCTTTCACAAATTGGTGATTTTAAAATTATTTTTAATTTTAGTGACGGTGATGGTGCCAATCAAATCTTGACTACAAATATTACAGTTATTAATAATACAGCTCCAGAATGGAATGAATCTTTGTATAATTATAATTTTACGGTTAATTCTACAATTGAGAATAGTATTGAGAATATTACAAATTGGGATTTGAGTAATAATAATATTAATGCTAGTGCTAGTGATATTGATGGTGATGTTTTGTATTATTCTGTTAATGGAGTTTCTCCTCCAAATTTTGATTTAACAAGTGAGGGGATATTAAATTTTATTCCTTGGAAAATGGATGTCGGTTATTGGGAATTTAATGTTACAGTTTCTGATGTATTAGGTAAAAATGCAAATAGCGTTTGGAAATTCAATGTTAGTAATATAAACAGTTTGCCTAATATTAGCGAAGAAACGTCTGAGTTTGTAGTTAGTATTAATGCTGAACCCGAGAGTGGAACTCATAATTATTATGTAAATCAAAGCGAAATTGTAAATATTATTGTTAGAATTTATGATGAAGATTTGAATATTAGTGAATCGCAGATAGATGATTGGGGTGTTTATGATGAAATTTTAAATTTAACATGGGATGTTGTTAATTTTACGAATGTTACTGATGTACTAGATATTGATTTTGAATATCTTAATGATGGTGCTAATTATTCAGAATTTTTTTCTTCGTTTTATTGTGATTATGATTATGTTGGAAATTATACAGTTTTTTTGAATGTTTCTGATAAAAGTTTTGCTAATGATTCCTTTAATTTTAATTTAACAATCCTTGATAGGAACGAAGTGCCTAGTTTGGATGAATTTGATAATTTTACTACGTCAATTTTGGATGAGGATTTCTATTTTGATTTTAATACTACAGATAGAGAGAGTTCTGAATATAATGGTTTGGAATATTCACTAGAGAACATAACAGTTGGTGCTCCGAATATTACTGTGAATAAGACTACTGGTGTTATAAAATTTAATTTTAGTAATAATCAAGATTATTCAGGTTCATGGGAATATAATATTAGTGTAAATGACAGTGAAGATATAAATTTTGAAATTTTTAAGTTAGATGTTTATGGTTATGTGAATGTTACTAGTTTGGTTGGGTCTATTTTGAATTTTACCGAAGGAAATACAAGTGAATTTAATTTTAGTGTAGATTATGCTGTTGAAAACACTAATTTGACTTATGCGGTATGGATGGATGGTATTTTAGTTTCTTGGAATGATACAAATCATACTACTAAGGTGTATAATAAGACTAATTTTACCTTAAGAGAAATAGGTAATTATAGTTATAATTCCTCTAATAATTTAACATTGAATATTAGTGCGACTTATTCTGACGAAAGTAGTCAAGGTGCAGGTGGTTATAATAATTTTACTCTTTTGGTGTATAATCCTGATTATCCTAATTTATCTATGAATAATTCTTGGTATACCAATATTATTCATGTTAATGAAAATATAAGTTTTTCTGGAGAGATCGAAGATTTTTTTAACAATACAGGGGTCTCTTTTAGTGTTGACTTAAATAACTATTTTAGTGATTATGATTATTTTGATGTTGGTTATGGTCAACTGGTTAATTTTAGTTTGAATAAATCTGATTTTTTATCTAGTTGGTATTCATTTAATGGTTGGGTATTAAATTTTAATATTGCCTTGCCTGGTACTTATAATATTAGTGTTACAGGTTATGAGTGGGATAATTATAATGACAGAACGGGAACTAATATTAGTCTTGGTAATGTATCTAGTAATGTATTTAGAATTCTTATAACAGATCCTACTCCAGATCCTGTAGAGACTCCTTCTAGTGGGGGAAGTGGTGGTAGTCGTAGTAGTAAGCAGACACAACACTATGGTTTGAAGATTATTACGCCGGACAGTATTGTTGTTAGTGATGAAGATTATGTTGAATTGAATTTTAGTGTTTTAAATAGTGGTGAGGTTGATTTATATGGTATTAATTTATCTGGTATGATTGAGTTAGATGGAGCATTTACTAATAATCTAGAAATTGCTTTGAATGAGGACTGGATTGAACAATTACTTATCGGTGAAATGAGAGATTATTCTTTGAGAGTTGATGTTGAAACTTCAGCTGTTGGTAGATATGAAATTACAATTTTTGGTAATGTTACGAACCCTAAATTTAGTGATTGGGGACAGTTCTATGTAGAGGTTCAGGCTTTGGATGAATCAGAATTAAGCCAGTTATTAATTTTTACTGAAAAGATGGTTGCCGAGAATCCTGAATGTTTGGAATTGAGTGAGTCGTTAAATGAGGTACAAAAAATGTTTGATGATGGTAATTTATTGGATATTGAATCTGCTGCTCGTAAGGTTATTAATGCTTGCGAGGAATCTATTAGTGCTAATGAACAAATGAGGTTTTCGGGAAATAGTATTAATGATATTGTGTGGTATAGTTTTCTATCTTTTGCTGGTGTAATGATAATTGGTTTTAGTTTATATGTTCTTCATAAGTTAAAGCTTAAAAGTTCTAAATTTGATAATTATATTTAATGTCAAATATTTTATTGAGTAAGATTTAAGAAGTTTGTTTGAATATATTTTTTATGGTGAGTGAAAAAAGAGTTAGTGATGTTGAACATAAAAAAATCAAAGAAACGATTGAGGCTGTTGAAAAAGAGGTTGCTAAGGTTGTTGTTGGTCAGTCAGATGTCATTCGTGGGATTATTCGTGGGATTCTTTGTAATGGTCATGTATTAGTTGAAGGGGTCCCTGGTGTTGCGAAAACTTTGATGATTATGTCTATTGCAAAAGTTACTGGATGCGATATGAAAAGAATTCAGTTTACTGTTGATTTGTTGCCTACTGATATCTCAGGGATTCAAAGTTATACTCCTGGAAAAGGATTTGAAATTATGAAAGGTCCTATATTTTCTAATTTTATTGTGGCTGATGAGATTAATCGTAGTCCTCCTAAAACTCAATCTGCTTTATTGGAGGCCATGCAGGAAAAAAAAGTTACAATTGCTAAAGAAACTTATGATTTGCCAAAACCGTTTTTTGTTATGGCGACTGAGAATCCTTTAGAAAATAGTGGTGTTTATCAGTTGCCCGAAGCTCAGGTAGATAGGTTCTTGTTTAAGTTGTTGGTGGGATATCCTAAAAAGAAAGATGAAGAAGGTATCCTAGATCAGAATATGACGACTAGAAGTTTTGATTCTTATGGTATTAAGGCTGTTATGGATGCGAAAGGTATTATTGAATTACAGGAAATGGTTAAGAAAGTCTTTGCATCTGATGCAATTAAAAAATATATTGTAAATATTGTTGATGTTACTAGAAAAAAAGATTTGAAATTTTCTAAATATATTTCTTATGGTGGAAGTCCAAGGGCGTCAATTGCTTTGTATATTGCTGCTAAGGCTGAGGCTTTGATGAATGGTAATGACTTTGTTACACCTGAAGATGTTAATCTTGTTGCTTATCCCGTTTTGAGGCATAGATTGATTCTTAATTATCAGGCTGAAGCTGAAAACATTGGTGTGGATAAAATTATTGATAGTGTTTTAAAAGAAGTTTCTGCTCCATAAAGAGGAGTATAATTTTATTTTAAAAAATAGATTTTTATTTTCTACGAACTTTTATAAGCTATGATGTTTTTATCTTTTTGAGATGTTTATGGTTGCTGTGAAGAATGATATGGTGAGAAAATTTGAAGTTGATCATGCTGGTGCTGTTAGTGGATTCGCAAATGCGATGCAAAATTTTCCATTAAAGAAAATTTTATATAGAACACTTTTTCGTGGTAAAGGACTTGAATTTGATTCTTATAGAATTTTTCAGCCTGATGATGATGCTTCTATGATTGATTGGAAAGCTTCTCTTCGTTCTGGTGGTGAGTTGCTTGCAAGAAAATATATTGAAGAGAGAGAATTAAATGTTTATTTTGTCGTTGATTGTAGTGGAAGTGTTCTGTTTGGTAGTGGTGATAAATTAAAAGGAGAGTTTAATTCAGAATTTATTATTGCTTTGACTCATCTGGTTTTAGAAAGTGGTGATAAAGTTGGTTTAATTATGTTGAATGATGAAGTTAAGAAATTTGTTCCTGCGTCTCGTGGTAAAAATCAGTTTCATTTAATTAGAAGTATTTTGAGTGATGTTAATTTGTATGGTGGTGAATTCAATTTGAAAGATGGTATTAAATTTTCACTTAATGCTGTTAAGTCAAGTTATACTGTTTTTATTATTGTTTCTGATTTTATTGGGGTTAAAAAAAATGCGACAAAAAGTATTAGATTTCTTGGTAATAAATTTGAAACAATGGTTATTATGAGTAGGGATTCTATGGATGATGAGTTGCCGGCCTTTAAACATCAAATGGCTGTTACCGATCCATCTAGTGGAAAGCAGTTGATTATTGATCCTAGGTCTGTTGCTGAGAGCTTTAAGAAGAATGCGATTCGTCAGAAGAAGGCAATAAAAAAGGTTTTTAGAGATGCGAATATTGACATATTGGAGTTAAATAGTAATAGCAAGTTCTTTTTGCCTGTTGCAAATTTTTTAGTTAGTAGAGCGAAAGGAGGTAGGGTTTAGAATGATATCTTTTAATTTTTTATATCCTCATTTTTTATGGTTTTTGCTGGTTGTACCATTTTTTATTTTTGTTTATTTTTTTGGGTTAATCCAAAATAAGAAAAATGGAATGGTTTTTGGGAATTTTAAAGCGCTTGAAAGGTTTTATGGTATTGAGTTTTTTTCTAAGAATTTTATTGCTTTGTATCTAAATATTGCGATCTTGATAGTTATTATATTTGGTCTTTCAGGAATGGGAATTAAATTTGATAGTGATACAAGTGCTTCGTCTTTTGTTCTATTAGTTGATAGTTCATCTTCAATGCTTGCTAATGATATTTATCCTAATAGACTGGTTGCTGCTAGAAATGCTGCAACTGAGTTTGTTGTTAGTTTGCCTATTGGTGTTAATGTTGGTGTTGTCGGTTTTGGTGGTATTAGTACGGTATACCAGACTTTGGATTCTAATAAGTTATTGATAAAGATGGGAATCGATAATATTGAACTGTCAGAAATTGAAGGAACTAATATTTATGACGCTCTTGTTTCTGCGGATAGAATGTTTGATATTGCTGATGATAAAAAAAAGAAATCTGTTATTTTGTTTAGTGATGGACAAATTAATGTAGGAGATGCACCATTGATTATTGAATTTGCTAAGAGGAATAATATTGTAATTAATTGCATTGCAATGGGGACTGAGGCTGGTGGTGAAACTGTTTATCAGACAATTTCTAAAACTGATTTAGATTTTTTAAAAAGTCTATCATTTAATACAGATGGAGATTTCTTTAGAGTTAATGATGATGATTTTGATGAGTTTTTAGATACTTTTTATGAAACTGGTAAATATGAAGTTGATATTGATTTGTCTATGTATTTTATTATGATAGGGATTCTTTTGTTCTCATTACATTGGGTGTTATATAATTTGAGATTTAGGGCATATCCATAATTGTGGTTTATT
>CAZFHC010000015.1:0-23601 GCA_964518625.1 Candidatus Woesearchaeota archaeon
TTTTGTAAGATAGTTTTAAAAAAGCTTTTTTGTTATTGATAATATGAGATATAGTGAAGGAGATTTAGTTTTATGTACAGTTGATCAGGTCAATAATACTATGACTAGTCTTCATTTGCCTGATGGTACGAATGGGACAATTGTATCTTCTGAGATTGCTTCTGGTAGAATTAAGTTTATGAGAGCTTATGTTGTTCCTAATAAAAAAATTGTTTGTAAAATTTTACGTGTAAATGGTTCAAATATTAGTTTATCTTTAAGGAGAGTTGGTGCTAAGGAACGTGGTGAGGTAATGAAGGAGTATAAGCAGAAGCTTGCTGTTAGGGCTGGTTTTAAGAATATATTGAATGGGGATTATAATTCTGTCAAAGAAAAAATTATGAATGATTATGAAGATTTTGGTGATTTTGTTGATGTTGTAAGGAAAGATTGTTCGATTCTAGAGAAGTATGTTCCTGATGGTTTTATTGAACAAATTAAAGGTGTTTTTGAGAAGAAAAAGAAGCAAGTTGAATTAAGATATACTTTATCTGTTAAATGTTTAGAAGCTGATGGTATAAAAAAAATAAAGGAAATTCTTGATTTTGGGAATGAAGGAGTAAAAATTCATTATTTATCTGCTGGTAGTTTTAGTTTGAAATATACTTGTGATGATTTCAAGAGTGGTAAGCAAAAGGCTGGAGAATTTTTGGAAGAGATTAAACAAAAGGCTAAGGATAGTCATTGTGAGTTTGATTATAAAGAGGAAAAACACTGATTATGTTGACACGATGTTCTGGCTGTGGAGCTTATTGTTTGAGTAATGTTTGTAGGAAATGTGGTGGAGTTTGTGTTGATGTTGTCTATAAGTTTAAATTCTTGAAGGATGCTCCAAAAGATTCTGCTAAACATTTTGATAAGAAGAGAAGAAAAAATAATTAATTTTTATAAAATAATTTAAGATAAAAGCTGGTTATAATAGAAATTTGGAAAATTAAACTGCTAAGTCTTTTAATCCATTTGTTTCAATCATAAAAACTGTCTCATTGTCTGGTAAATTTGGACTGTCGATTAATTTTATTACTCTTGAATCTTTCTTACCTCTTCTGATATACATTCTGAACGTACATGCGTGTCCTACAATATTTCCTCCAATTGCTTTGGTTGGGTCTCCAAACATTTGTGCGGGGTCTGACATTACTTGGTTTGTTACATATACTGCTAAGTTATGTTGTTCTGCAACTTTTTGTAATTGATGTAAATATCTGTTTAATCTTTGTTGTCTATCTGCTAATTGTCCTCTTCCTGAAAATTCAGCTCTAAAATGTGCTGTTAGTGAATCTATAATAATTAATTTAATGGGTTCACCATTTTTTATTAATTCGGATACTTTATCTAATAATAACATCTGATGGTCTGAATTAAATGCTCTAGCTACTAATATATTTTTTAATACTTTATCTGAATTTGCTTCTATTCCTTCTGCAAATTGTTTTATTCTTTCTGGTCTAAATGTTCCCTCTGTATCAATGTATACTGCCTTTCCATTACATCCACCCTGTTCTACTGGCAATTGTACTCCTACAGCTAATGAATGAGCTAACTGAGTTTTTCCAGAACCGAATGCTCCGTAAGCTTCAGTTATAGCTTTCGTTTCTATTCCTCTTCCGCCCAGAAGATTATCAATATTTTTACTTCCTGTTGTAATATGACCAATTTTCTTTCTTTCTTCAACATATTGTAATCCATCTTTAAATCCTAAATTCATCATTTCTCTTGCTGCTTGTATTGCTTTTCTTGCTGCTGCTTCACCCATTCCTGCCATCTCTGATAAACGTGGTGGTGTTAATACTGCCAATCCCATTAAATCATAAATTCCTGCTGCTTCTAATTTTGCAACAGCACCTGGTCCTACACCTGGTAAATCTATTAAAGTTGGTTCTTTTTCTTCTTTTTTCTTTGCTGGTTTTTTAATTTTCTCTTTTTCCTCAGAAGTAACAATTGTCTCTTTTGTAGCCATATAATAAATAAATCTTAATTCTTTATAAGTATTTATATATTTTAAAATAGGAAATAAAAATATATCGTCGGAAAATATAGTTTTAAAATATATATTTATAAAAAATTAATATTATGAGTATTAAATTTGTAGTAGTTATTATACTGAAAAGAATTAACTCAAAATATCCGTTTGTTTTTATTTTTGATTTAATTCTTTTATTTGAAAGTGGGTAGAATAGTTTTATTCCTTGTTTCGTAAATGAATCTAATAGTAAATGTCCGGAATATCCTATTAGAAATGCGAATGCAAATTCTATATTTATTGTTGTCATAATTAATGTTAATATTATTGCTGCGAATGGTGTATGAAAGATTCCTCTGTGTTTTGTTAATATTTGTATCGGTCTAAAAATAATATGTTTACCAGTTTTACTTTTTTTACTATCAATGTCTACAATTACCGTTCCAATGATTGTTCCGATTAGAAAGACATACCATTTAGATTGTGTTGCAAATAATAATAAAAACAGTAAAATTCCAAATGTTAAATGTGTTTTAAATAGCATAAATCAAGCTTCTAAATCTTGTATTAATTTTTCTACATCTACTTTTGCGATGTTTGTTGCTATTAATTCTAAATTATTAAACATTGAATTTCTTCTTATATTCCCTTCTAAAGATATTTCAGTTCCTAATAAATCATTTTTGAATGTTGCAAATTTTTCTGGATCTTGTAATTCCATTTCATTTTGTAACTTATTAATATTTTCACTAAATAGAACTGTTCTTATTGACTCCGTCCCATCGTCAACTACCATATTTAATATTCCTCTTGGTTTTGGTTCTACTTTCCCATGTTCTGCACAGACAAAACTTCCTTCTGATTCTGTTACTTTTTTATTACATTGTGGACAAGTGTTATAAAACCTTATTGGAAATAACTGTACGATTAATCCTCTTAATTTTACTGTTTGTCCGTTGCTGACTTCTGAAATTGTTTTTTCTGTTGATTGTCTTTCTGTTTTTACATTATCTATTTGTTGTGTACTTAATTTTAGTTCACTGAATCCTGATAAATGAATTTCATTCTCTCTTGTTGAAGCATTTTTTATTTCAATCACGCTATTCTCTTTTATTTCTTTGTTTTCTAATAACGAGATTTGGTTTGTATCCCATAAAACAACTTTACAATTTCCTGTTTCATCTGCTAGTATAAAATTTGCGACTTTTCCACTTTTTCCATTTTTATCATATTCTCTTATTGGAAAGATATTTATCACTTTACCAATAACATTAACTTTTCTCATCCCTGGCATAATCTCACTTATTTTTAGATCCTGATTTTCGAAACTTATTCCTAATTCTGCTGCAATTATTTGTGCAGCTCCTTCTTTCGATATCAATCCCGATAATTTTGCTTTTTTTGCTTCTACTTTTCGTTCTACTTCTGCTTTTTCAATACCTGAGGCTTTACTTATTCGTTCAATTAATAATTCGTAGTTTTGCATATCTATTGGAATATTTGTTTCTTTATAAGAATTATTGGTGTTTAGTCGTATTTTGTAGTTGAATCGGATAAATTCACCTATTCTATATAGATTATTTAATCTTCATCAATTATTTCAACTCTATTATCTTTTTCTAATATTTCTACAACATCTGTACTTAAGTTGGCAACTTCCCCTTTTTTGAATGGTCCTATTTCTTCTCCTTCCATGTCTAAAAATGCTGGGACGTCTTCTAAAAATCTTATAAGTCTATTTTTCAATTCATTACTTGATCCACCTTTCATCTCTGAATCTTTATCTTTATTTGATTTTTCTAGAGATTTTACAAGTGTTTCAAATAATTCTTTTTCAAAACCCAACATATTTTCAAAATCTTTTTTTTCAATTCCTACTTCACTTGCTACAAATGCTAGATTTAAGATTTTCTTTTTTCTTAGACGTAATAAATCTTTCAGGCTAGATATTGCATTTTCTAATTTCTTTTTATCTTTTAAAACCATATCATTAAACATATCTGTTTCTTTGCTTAGAAATTCTTGCTTTTCTTTGAAATATTGTTGTGATTCTTGTAAGAATTTTTTTGGAAGCAGTTGTAGACTATCACTATATTTTTCTTTTCTTAATCCTTCGTAAATTTCATTAAATGTAATCATACTACTTGGAATTTACAAGATTTTTTAAACTCTCTTATCATCGAAGCAATATGTTTAAATCACTAAAAGAAAAATTAAAAGGTTGGGTTAATAAGGCAGAAGGGGAGCAAGAAGAATTAGATGAATCTATAGAAGAAAGTCTTGAGCTAAATAAAATTACTAAAAAAATAAAAAAAGTTAAAGACCAAAAAAACAATAAAAAAAAAGAAGATAAAACGGAAAAGAATAAAATTACAGAAGATAATGAAGAAAACATTATTATTGATAATGATGTTCTTGAAAGAAATGACGTCAAAGTAAAAAAGAAAGGGATTTTAAAGAAGACATTGAGCAATGAAAAGTTTAATGATTTGTTTGATAGTTTGGAAATGATTTTATTACAAAACAATATAGCTTATGAAGCTATTGAAAGTATTAGAAATTCGCTTAGTAGTAGACTTGTTGGTAAATCAAAAAAAGTTAATATTGAAGAGCAATTACAATTGGCGATTGAGGAAATCCTGATTGATGCTCCTGATTTGATTCAACAAATTAAAAACAAAACAAACAAACCTTTTGTAATACTGTTTACTGGTATTAATGGTGCTGGGAAAACGACAACAATTGCTAAGATTGCAAGTTTGTTACAAAATAATAAATTGACTGTTTGTTTTGCTGCTGGAGATACTTTTAGAGCTGCTTCAATTGAACAATTACAGGTTCATGCTGATAGATTAAAAGTTCCTTTGATAAAAAAAGATTATGGTTCTGATCCAGCATCTGTTGGTTTTGATGCTATTAAGTATGCTGAGAAAAATAAGATTGATGTCGTGTTGATTGATACTGCGGGTAGAATGAATAATAGAGATACGTTGATGAAGGAAATTGAGAAAATTGCTCGGGTAAATAAGCCGGATTTGAAAATATTCTTGGGTGAGTCTATTACTGGTAATGATGCGACTAGACAGGCTAAAGATTTTAATGATGCTATTGAAATTGATGGGATTATTTTGTCGAAAGCTGATGTTGATAAAAAGGGTGGAACGGCGATTTCAGTTGCGAAAGTTACGGGAAAACCAATTTATTATTTAGGGACGGGACAAGAGTATAAGGATTTAGAAAAATTTAATAAGAAAGTTTTAATTGAGAAAATTTTTGAGTAAGAGTAGATATAAATTTTAGGGTAGTCTGATAATTAGATGTAGTAAATTGTTCTCTGATTTAATAACTGATTTATAACGAAAGTAAAATTATTTGTCGAATATTGGTTTTTATTATAAAAAAAAGATAGCCCCGCCAGGATTCGAACCTGGGTCAATGGGATCAAAACCCACCATCCTTGACCACTAGACTACGGGACTGTATCCTTTTGAATGAGTTTTTATTTAAAAGTTTATCTGAGTGTTCTCTTTGAAGGGTTTGTCTGATGAATTATTGAGTTTTTTATTTTAATATAATCTAGAGGATGAAATATCATGGGAGTTTTCCCTTTGGGATGAAAATTGCAAAATAGTTTGGTATTTTTCTATTAATACTGTTTTATTTGTAAAAATCTTTAAAAAATCTTTAGGAATAAAAATATTAGAATTTAGGGAATAAAATCAGGGATTTTTAATAATTAACTTTAAAAAGCATAAATCCACTTATTTATTATGGAAAAACTAGCAAAACCTACTTGGGTTAAGATGACAGAGTCTGAATTAAAGAAAGTTATTGCTGAGTTAGCTAAAAAATATCCTTCTAGTCAAGTTGGTATGATGTTAAGAGATCAGTATGGTATTCCTAGTACTCGTATTTATGGTAAGAAATTAGGAGAATATTTGGAAGAACTTGGTATTGATAGTAAAGAAGACTTGGTTAATGCTGATAAGAAGGTTGATGCGTTAAAAGAACATTTGAAACATAATGTGACTGATAAGATAGCTAAGCATAAATTACAAAAAGCTCAAGCTCGTTTGAATATTATTAAGAGATATTACGGAATTTCTATTCGAGATAGAAAGAAAAAGTAATTAATAATTTTTATTATAGAAAAGTCTAGATTTTTTTGGTTGTTGTCAAATAATATACAAATATTTTTAAGCCAGTTCTATTTTCCGATGATATGTTAAAAGAGGTTGAATTAGTTGCGGATAAATTTTTGAAAGATATTGAGAATAAGAGTGTTAGAATTATTTCACATTTTGATACTGATGGTATTACTTCTGCTGCAATCTTGGTTAAACTTTTACAGAGGTTGGATAAAAGGTTTAGTCTAAGAATTGTTAAGGGACTTGATGGAGATATCTTGGCTGAGGAGCTTAAGAGGAATGGTGATGAAGTTATTATTTTTAGTGATTTGGCATCTGGTTCATTGGATTATTTTCAAGAGTTGAGTGCTCCTATTTATATTTTGGATCATCATGAGATGGATAAATCTAAGTTGAATGATAATATTAGAATGGTGAATCCACATCTTACGGATGATGTTGAGAGAAATAATTGTACTGGTGCTGGTGTTTGTTATTTGTTTGCTAAGTATATTGATGTTAATAATGTTGATTTATCTAAGATGGCTATTATTGGTATGATTGGTGATAGGCATGAGAATAATTTGTCTAAGACTAATCAGCAAATTATTAGTGACTGTGAGGATTTAGAAATGCGTAAGGGGCTTGTTTTGTATCCTGCGACTCGTCCTTTGAGACGTGCTCTTGAATATTCTACTTCGCCTTATATTCCTGGTGTTACTGGCAATGGTCAGGGTGTTGTTGAATTATTGAGAGAGACCGGAATCGGTTATACTAAATCTTTATTGCAGTTAGTTCCTGAGGAGATGTCTAAATTGGTGACTGCTGTTATGATTAGGTGTGCTAATGAGAGTGCTAATTCTGAATCGATTGTTGGGAATATTTATATTTTGAAATTTTTTAATACGAAAGAAGATGTTAGGGAAATTTCTACTTTGGTGAATGCTTGTTCTAGACTTGGTCATCATGATGTTGCTCTGTCTTATATCTTGGAAAATCAGAAAGCTAAGGATCAGGCTCTTGATATTTATACTGAGTATAAACAAGAGTTGGTTTCTGGTTTGAAGGTTGCTGAGGGAATGGATAAAATTAAGGGTGATAAATTTGTTATTTTGAATGCTAAAGATAGAATTAAGGATGCTATTATTGGTACGATTTGTTCAATGCTTTCTGGTTCGCCAAGTTATAAGAATGGTACTATTTTGATTGGTATGGCTTATAATGAAGATAAAATTAAGGTTTCTGCTAGGATTGCTGGTCATGATGGTCGTAATTTGAAGGAATTAATGGAGAAAACGGTTATTGAGTTCAAGAGTGATAACCCTGATTCTGTTGCTGAAGTTGGTGGCCATCATTTTGCTGCTGGTTGTTTAGTCGAGAGAGCTAAAGAAGATTCTTTTATTGAAATTTTAAGGAAGAATTTGGAAGTTGAAGTTGTTAAAGTTTAAATTTTATATTTTTTTGAAACCAAAATCCCTAAAAAGCATGTTCTCTTATTTTATACATGGTTTTAGATAAACTTGGTAGTTCACTTAGGAAAGGTATTACTCGTATTGGAAATGCTATTACTTTAGATAAGAAGTTTATTGATGGGGTTATTAAGGATATTCAGAGGTCGTTGATTGAAGCGGATGTTAATATAGAATTAGTTTTTGCTTTGACACAGAAGATTAAGAGTTTAGCTTTTGATGAGAATATTAAGGGAATTGATAAGAAGGAGCAGTTAATTAGTTTGATTCATGATGATGTTTTGAATATTTTGGGTGGTGAGCAAAAGAGTCTGGACTTGAATAAAAAGAGTAAGATTTTATTTATTGGATTATATGGTTCTGGTAAGACAACTACTATTGCGAAGCTTGGTTTCTATTATGCTAAACGTGGTAAGAAGGTTGCATTAATTGGTCTTGATACTGATAGACCGGCTGCTATGGAACAGTTGGAACAGATGGGTGCTAAAGCGAAGGTTAAGGTTTTTATTGATAAGGAAGAGAAGGACCCAGTTAAAATTTATAAGAAATTTGCGAAAGAGCTTGAAGATTATGATTTAGTTTTGGTTGATACTGCTGGTCGTGATGGTTTGAATAAGGATTTAATTAAGCAGATTGAGAAGATTGATAAGACTGTTAAGGCGGATTATAGATTGCTTGTTATGGCGGCAGATATTGGTCAGTCTGCTAAGATTCAGGCTGAAGAATTTAAAAAAGCTCTCTCGGTTGATGGTGTTATTATTACTAGAATGGATGGTACTTCTAAGGCTGGTGGTGCTTTGACTGCTTGTTCTGAGACAAATGCTCCTGTTTATTTTATTGGTGTTGGTGAGCAGTTGCATGAAATTGAAGTTTTTGATCCTGATAGTTTTATTAATCGTTTGCTTGGTATGGGGGACTTGTCAAGTTTACTTGAAAAGGTTAAATCGGCTACTGATGAGAAACAGGCTAAGAGAATTGAGGAGAGATTGAGTGAGGGTAAATTTACTTTGCTTGATTTGTATTCTCAGTTGGAGCAGATGAATGCGATGGGTTCTATGGATAAATTACTTAGTATGGTTCCTGGTATGGGTAATGCTATGTCGAAGATTCCTAAGAGTGAACTTGCTAAACAGGAGAAAAAAATGGCTAGTTGGAAATCTGCTATTAGTTCTATGACTGAAGATGAAATTGAAAATCCAGAATTGTTGGAAAAGAAAACTAGTAGAATTGCTAGGGTTGCAAAAGGTAGTGGAACTACGACAACTGAAATTAGATCTTTGTTGAAACAGTATAAGTTGCTTAAGAGTATGTTGCAAAGTTCTAGTGCTGAAAAAATGGCGAGTGGACAGATGGATAAGAAGATGATGCAAAAAATGGCTCGACAGATGAAAGGAAAAATGAAGTTTTGAAGATGGTGAAAAAGTTGATTCAACAAGGTGCAGAGGCAAAGATTTTCTTAGAGGGTGATAAAATTATTAAGGAAAGAATTGTAAAGGGTTATCGTCATGCGGATATTGATTTACAAATTCGGAGTCGTAGGACTAAACATGAGGCAAAGATTTTATGTAAGGCTAAGGAATTGGGAATTAATGTTCCTTTTGTATTTAATGTTGATAAAAAGATGAGGCCAAAAGATAAGTTTATTTTGTATATTGAATTTATTGAAGGGGATAAATTGTCCGAAAAGTTGAATGGTTATGATGAAATAAAGCAATTTTGGGTTATGGAAAAGTTAGGTATTGAAGTTGCAAAGTTACATAATAATGATTTGATTCATGCTGATTTGACTACGTCAAATGTTATTTTGAAAGATAAAGAAGTTTTTATTATTGATTTTGGTTTGGGATTTATTTCTTCGAAGATTGAAGATAAGGCTGTCGATTTACATTTGATTAGACGGGCTTTGGAAGCTAAGCATTTTATGAATTATGGAGATTTGTTCGAGAAGTTTTTGAATGGATATAAAAAAAGTCTATTAGTTTGTAAATCTGTAGGTCTCCCTGGTGAATTGAATTTGTTTGAAAAGATATTCTTGCGTTTGGGTAAGATTGAGGCTAGAGGAAGATATAAATGATTTTTATTTTTTAAATTCTAATAAGTTAGATACAATTAGTTTTTATCATTAGTATTATAATATGTCTCTTATTTGCTCATTAACTCCTAAAAAAGGGTCCTCAGACTTAATAATATAAATGCTTAAAAAGGATTTTGATATAAGATGTCTATGAGTGAGCATTATAATTCTGAGGTTTGGACAGAGAAATATAGGCCTAAAAAATTTAATGAAGTTGTTGGTCAGGAAGAAATTTTGAAGAGGGTTAAAGCTCTTGTTAATTCTTTTAATATACCACATTTATTATTTGCTGGTCCTGCTGGTACTGGGAAATCAACCTTGGCTTTGATTGTTGTCAAAGAATTGTTTGGTGTTTCTTGGCGTGATAATTATTTAGAATTGAATGCTAGTGATGAGAGAGGTATTGATGTTGTTAGACAGAAAGTAAAAGATTTTGCTAGAACGAGAGCACTTGGGGATGTTCCATTCAAAGTTATTTTTCTTGATGAGGCTGATGCTTTAACTCGTGAAGCTCAACAGGCATTGAGAAGAACAATGGAAAATTATACTTCTACTTGTCGTTTTATTTTATCTTGTAATTATTCTTCTAAAATACTAGATCCTATTCAATCTAGAACTGTTGTTTTTAGATTTCAGTTATTGGAAAAGAAAGATATTAAGAGAAGAATTGATTTAATTTCTGAGATGGAAGGATTGACTATTTCTGCTGATGCTTTTGATGCTTTATATGAAGCTAGTGAGGGTGATTGTCGTCGTGCTATTAATTTATTACAAGCGACGGCTTCGATTAGTCCTAATGTTACTCCTGATTTGATTAATACTATTGTATCTAAAGCAAGACCTCGTGATGTTAGAGTGGTTTTAGATTATGCTTTGAGTGGAGATTTTATTAGTAGTAAGGAAAAACTTCTTGATATTATGCTTAAAGATAGTATTAGTGGTTCTGATATCATTAAGGCAATTCAAAAAGAAATTTGGAATTTGAATATTGATAATACTTTGAAGGTTAAATTAACTGAGAAGACTGGAGAAATCGAATTCAGATTGGTTGAAGGTAGCGATGAATTTATTCAGTTAGAATCTTTGATTGCTGGTTTCGTTTTAGCAGGTGAAGGAAAAATTTTGGATGATGGTGAAGTCCGAAGTATTGGTGGTGCGAAGGTTAGTGGAGGATATTAAATCATGATTTCGGAAAATATTCCTTGGTCTGAGAAATATAGACCTAAAAATTTTGCAGAAATCAAAGGTCAAGATGCTGCTGTTTCTAAAGTTAAATTATTTTTGCATGCTTTTCCAAAAAAGAAATCTATTATTTTTCATGGGACTCCTGGAGTAGGTAAAACCACTCTAGCCTATGCTACTGCACTTGAAAAGGATGCCGAAATTTTGGAGTTAAATGCGAGTGATTTTAGGGATAAAAAAAAGATTTCTGAAATTATTGGTCCTGCGATTTCTCAAAAAAGTTTGTTTAAGTCTAATAAAATAATTTTGGTTGATGAGGTTGATGGAATTAGTGCTAGGCGAGATCGTGGTGGCTTGTCTGAGTTGGTTGGTTTGATTGAGAAAAGTGCATATCCTATTATAATCACTGCTAATGATATTTGGGATAAAAAATTTAGTATCTTGAGAAAAAAAGCTGAGATTGTTGCTTTAAAAGATATAGATTATAGGACTGTTGTTAGTGTCTTGCAGGATATTGCTAAGAAGGAAGCTATGATAATTTCCGTTGATGTTCTAACATCTATTGCCGTTAGGACAAAAGGGGATTTAAGAGCTGCATTGAATGATTTGCAGATGTATTCTAAATTGGAAAGTATTGATGCATTTGGTGATATGGGAGAAAGGAATCGTGAACAAACTATTTTTCAAGCTTTGCAATATGTGTTTAAAAATAGTAAGATTGATCAGAGCATGATTAAAGTTTATGATGAGGTTAATATGTCAGTTGATCAGATTTTTTTATGGATTGAGGAGAATATTCCATTAGAATATAAGGGTGAGGAATTGGCGAAAGCTTATGATGCTCTGTCGATGGCTGATGTTTTTAGAGGAAGGATTTATCGTAAGCAACATTGGCGTTTTATGATTTATCAATATTTTTTGCTTGGTAGTGGAATTGCTGCTGCGAAGAATGGAGTTAAGGGTGGTTTCACTAGCTATAAGAAACCTAGTCGTATCTTAAAGATTTGGTTAAATAATCAAAGAACTGCGAAAAAGAAAAGTATCTGTCAGAAGTATTCAAAACTTTGTCATATTTCATTGAAACAGGCTATGAGGGATTTTATGTTAATTAAAATAATTCTGAATAATTCTAAGATTCGTGAAGAATTGAAATTGAATGACGATGAGATTACTTATTTGGATAAGTAAAATGGTTTTTAATTACCAATAACTTTATAAACAGATTTAGAATTTAATAATTAACCAATGATTGACCTTATGGTTAGGAGGACGGTTGTTCTCAATGGTTAAATAAATTAAGAGTTTAGAAATGGTAAACACATACGATATAATTGAAAAAGTAAGTAAGACGGGAAAACTTGATAAAGGTGTTAACGAAGTTACTAAAGCTGCTGAGCGAGCTGTTGCAAAAGTAGTTATTGTTGCTAGTGATGTTGACCCTAAAGAATTAACTCAACACTTACCTATTATCTGTAAAGAGAAAGGTATTAAGTTTGTTTTAGTTGATTCAAAGGAAAAGTTAGGTATTTCTGTTGGAATCAATAGGCCCACTGCTGCTGTAGCGATTTTAGAAGCAGGCGAAGCTAAAATTGATTCGTTAGAGTAAAATTACTTATTCTAAACTTTAAAGAGAAAATATGGCTAAAGTAGATAAAAAAATAGAAAATAAGACTCAAAAGAAGTCTGGTGGAGGATCTAGAGGTAGTGATAGATTAACTGAGGAAGGTCCTGTTCCTGCTATTGTTGAGGCATGTTTAGGTAGAGCTGGAACTAGAGGAGAAATCACTCAAGTTAAAGTTAGAATTTTACAAGGTAAAAATATGGGAAAAAGTATGAGGCGAAACGTTCGTGGCCCTATTAAAAAAAGAGATGTTTTATTATTAAGAGAAACTGAAATTGAAGCTAGAAGAGTTATGAAAAGATACAATAAAGGAGGATCTAATTAATATGCCAGTTTGTTGGTTTTGTAAAAGTAATTATGAATTTCCAAGAGGGATTTCTGTAGTTCAAAAAGATGGTTCTGTTAGATACTATTGTAGTTCTAAGTGTAGAAAGAATTCTGAAATGGGAAGGAATAATAGAAAAGTTAATTGGGTTCGAAAGAGTGGAGTTGTTAAAGAGATGAAGGCTAAGTTGACTGCTGGTAGAAAGAAGTAGTTGGGTAGTTTATATTTTTAGGTTAGATTTAAATAACAATTTTTGTATTTTTCTTTATGGATATGAGTGAGACTAATAGAAATAAGAAAAGTGAATATTTGAAAAGAAGATTTCCTGCTAAAGAGGGGTTCATTGAGAGGATGAAGATGCTTTTGGGTGAGGAAGATGCTAAGATCTTTTTTGAGATATGTTATACTGAGACTCCTGATTATATTAGATGTAATACTCTAAAAATTCAACCTGATGAATTAAAAATTCGTTTGAAGAGATATGGTTGGAAAATAAAACAACCATTTGAAAAGTTTCCTGAAGTTATGATTGTTAATTGTAATGGTGCTGGAGCTTTGGGTAAAAGCAAAGAACATTTGTTGGGATATTTTTATGTTCAAGAAATTAGTTCTATGTTACCGATGCTTGTGTTGCAACCTTGTGATGGAGATGTCTTGTTAGATTTATGTGCTAGTCCTGGTAGTAAGACTACTCAAGCTGCCGCTATGATGGGAAATGGTGGTTCTATTGTTGCTAATGAAGTTAGTATGGGGCGTCTTGGTATTTTATCTAGTAATTTGGAAAGGTGTGGTGTCATGAATACTGTGGTTACTCGTAAAGAGGGTGTCGCTTTTTGTAATAAATTGTTGAATAAAAGTCAGATTCGTTTTGATAAAATTTTGGTAGATGCTCCTTGTAGTGGTGAGGGAACTTTGAGGAAGAGTCCAAAGACTTTTGAAATGTGGAATAAAAAAATGATTTATAAGATTGCTGGATTACAGAGACGTCTTGCGAGTAGTGCGTTGAAAATTTTGAAGGTTGGTGGTGAAATGATTTATTCTACTTGTACTCTTGCTCCTGAAGAAGACGAGTTTATTGTTAATTTTTTAAAGAAGAATTTTGATATTGAAATTTTAGAAATTAGTTTACCTTTGAAATTTAGAGAAGGTGTTTGTGAATGGGATGGTGAAAAACTTTCTGATGATATGAAGAAATGTTTGAGGCTATATCCGCAAGATAATGATAGTGATGGTTTTTTTGTTGCTAAGATTAAGAAATTGAGTGATAAATGTTTATTGAGAGGTGATGCATGAAATTTAATATAATGGAGAGAAGTAAGAAAAAGAGATTTATTGAAGGTGTTAGTCATTTTGGTATTGAGAAAATTGATGAGACTTTAGTTAAATGGGGTAGTGAGAGGATTCGTGCTTATAGTGGAGATTTTAGTCGTGATGAAATTGGAAAGTTAAGATTTTTGTTGCCTGTCGAAGGGATCGGTTTGTATGTTGGGAAGGATGCAATTAATAAGAGAACTGGTGTTCATGAATATCGTTTGAGTTTGGATGCTGTTAGTGTTTGGGGTGATAAGATAGTAAAAAATATTATTGATATTGATGAAGCTCAGGAAGATATCTGGTTTACTGGTGCTGATGTTGATTTAACTGAGGAGCAAGTTGGAGAGTTAAATGGGTTCGTTGTTGTTAGATCGAAGAAAGATGGAGATTTCATTGGTGTTGGTAAATTGGGATTAGGAAATGTTTTGTATAGCTTTATGCCGAAAGAGAGAAGAAGAAAAGTTAATGTAATTACTTAGTTTTATATATTCAACCTTTATTAATATTTTATGGACAAGTATGAGTTTGATTGTTATTTGAAGGCTGGGGAAATTGCATCTGATGTTAAGGAACATTGTGCTGATGTTGCTAAAGCTGGAATTAAATTGTTAGATATTGCTGAATTTATTGAAGGAAGAATTAGAGAGTTAGGTGGCGAACCTGCTTTCCCTGTTAATTTGAGTATTAATGAAATTGCTGCTCATTATACACCTGTTCCTGGTGATGAAAAGATCGCTAGTGGTTTATTGAAAATTGATTTGGGTGTTAGTGTTGATGGGTTTATTGCTGACTGTGCTATTTGTTTTGATTTGACAGAAAATAAAGAATATTCTGAGATGATTAAATTGAATAAAATAATTTTGAAAAGTGTTATAGATAAAATTTTTGATGGCATGGCTGTTAAGGATGTTGGAGATATGGTAACTGATTCTTTAGATAATTATAATGATAAGAATGGAACTAATTATAGTTTAATTCATAGTTTATGTGGACATGGTTTAGATAAAGATACTATTCATACTGGGATGATTATTCCTAATCATAAGAATTTATCGAATAAAAAATTAAAGGATATGGCATTTGCTATTGAACCTTTTATTACTACGGGTATTGGTGATGTATATGATGGTGCAGGTGGAAATATTTATTGTATTAAGAGAGTCGGAAATGTTAGAGACAGAGAATCCCGTGAGGTATTGAAATTTATTTTAGACAATTATAAAACTCGTCCATTTTGTGAGCGTTGGTTGAAGAGTGCTGGTTTCAAGAGAACTAGATTTGTTTTGAATATGTTAGAGAAGCAGGGAATTATTTATCATTATTCTATGTTAATTGAGAAGAGCAAGGGTGCTGTTAGTCAAATGGAAAATAGTTTTGTAAATTTTGAGGGTAAGGTTGTTTGTTTTTCTAAGGGTGGAGAAGGTTTCTAGAATATCTCGGGTTTAAAATAAAAATTAATATCTTATAGTAAATCTTTAAAAGTGTATTTTGTTATTCAAGTTTATTGGGTGCGTAGTATACTGGTAGAATGGGCGGCTCCAACCCGCCAGAAGTGGGTTCGATTCCTGCCGCGCCCATTTTTAGTTTGATATTTGTATAAAAAATCTTATTTTAGAAATATTCTTTGTCATCGTGGAAATTTTATAATAAGATTTATATACTGTTTTAGATATTATTTTTTATGGCTGATAGTGGTTCTGTTGAACAAAATTTAAAGTCTTCTTATGTCCCTCAAGTGAAAACTAGTGGTGTGCCTGTTTCTGGTCAACTTAAAGATGCTATTAAAAAAAAAGAAGCTGAAAAAGTTAAGAAGAATGTTGATAAGTTTGTTGAAGAGGTTCGTAAAAAATTTAAGTTTATTGAAGGAGTTGGTATTGTTCCAGCTCAGGCTTCTAAATTAGTTGAAAATGAATTTGATATTAAAGAAGAAGATAGAAAGAGAGAATTAGTCCATTTGTTGGTTGTTGCCCCGGAGAAAAAGAATAAAGATCTGCCTAAGATAAAAGTTGAATTGATAAAAATTGCTGCTTCGATTAATAATAAATTGTGGGTTCATTTGATTACTCCTATGGATTTCTGGGGTATGGGTCTTGATTCTAAGTTTGAAGTTTTTGAAGCTCTTGCTATGAGTTATCCTTTGTTTGATAAAAATGGTGTTATGGCTGCGGTTAGAATTGCACAAATTCATAAGAGTTTGGTTCTTCGTAAATTTGAAAAATATGTTACAACTTATGCTATTGGTGGTAGCTTTGTTAGAGGAGATACTGTGAAATCTAGTGATGTTGATGTTTTTATTATCATTGATGATACTGATGTTAAAAGAATGGGTAGGATTGAACTTCTTGAGAAATTGAGAGGAATTATTTATTCTTATATTGGTGAAGCGATTGCTATGGGCGGAGCTAAAGTTGATTTGAATGTTCAGATTTATTTGTTGACTGATTTTTGGGAGAGTGTTAAGGATGCTCATCCGGTTATGTTTACTTTTATTCGTGATGGTATTCCATTATATGATAGAGGAGCATTTTTACCTTGGAAAAGTTTATTGAAATCTGGTAGGATTAAGCCTTCTCCTGAAGCTATTGAGATGTTTATGAGTACTGGAGATAAAATTCAAGAAGCTGTTGATAGAAAAATATTTGATATTGTTATGCATGATTTGTATTGGGGAACGTTAACTCCATCACAAGGTCTTTTGATGCTTTATGGTGAATCGCCTCAAGGTCCCAAGGATACTGTTAAGAGATTAAGAGAAGTTTTTGTTGTTAAGGAAAAATTATTAGAGAATAAGTTTGCGGATATTTTGGAAGAAATTGCAATTAAGTATTACAAAGGTTTTGAACATGGCAAGGTTAAACCTGGTGATATTGACGGTAAGGTCTTAGATAGGTTGGTTAAAGATTCTGTTAAGTATGTTGAAAGATTAAAAGAATTAAGATTACAAATTGATCAAAGGAATCAAGAAAAAGGTATTGATGATATTTATGATGGTTTGTTTAGTATGTTATCTGCTTTATTGAAGGAAAGTGATGAGGTTAAAATTATTAAAGCATTTGATAAGAATTTTATTAAGGAAGGAAAATTTCCAAAGAAGTATTTAGAAAATATTAAATTTGTTGCTAAGGTGAATAAGGAACTTGATATTATAAAATCTTTAAAGAAGGGTGAAAAAGTGGACAAAGATAAAGCTGTTAAGTCTAGAAGATATGTTGAAAAGGCTAGAAAGTTATCAAGTGTTGTTACGAATGCATTAATTGATTATACTCAGAGATGTGATTTTTTATCAATGGATCGTGCTAGGTTTATTGTTAAAGCAAAGGATAGAACTGCTGAAGTATTTTTCTTGGAAGATGTTTTCTTTGTTGAAGGTGCGAAAGTTAAGAAAATCATTAAGGGTAAGATTGTTGTTGGTGAAAGTCAAGAACTTGAGACGCAAATCTTAGCGCAGAAAGATAAAGATAATAAAATTGATGTTGGTGCGTTGGGTATTTTGAGAAAAGAATTTGGTGAGTTTGAATTAGTATATTAATTTTTATTTTATAAATTTTATTGATTTTAGTTTGTTTTTATTTTCGTTCCAATTTATAATTACTGCTTTCCCTTCTTTTGCTGCGCCAGTTTCTATTATTGTTGTTTTCTTTAATTTCTTTTTTCCTTGATATTCGTGCATATGTCCACTTATAGATAATTGTGGTTGGTTTTTTATAATATATTTTGTATATCCTTCAAACCCAACATGTTTTCCATTCATAGGATTTTCTTTTATTGATTTTACTTCATCAAAGAATTTGTATGGTGTATAGTGAGTAAATAGAATATCTACTTTTTTGAAAGTTAGTATTCTCAATGTTTGGTAAATATTATGTATTATATTTTTAATTCTTTTTCCTAATGGTAATGCTCCTTTTTTTGTATATTCATGGGCTACAACTGTTCCACCGAAAAATAATATATTTATTTTATTTATGATTTTTATTTTTCGGTTTATATATTCTATATTTTTCATTTTTTTAGCAATTGTTTGATATGTTTCTAATTTTAAATTTATGGGTCTATTCTTTTTTCTATTACTTGTAAAATCCCAATTCCCTGGTATAACATATATTTTTTTATTAAGTTCATTTAATTCTTCTAAAATTTTAATTCCTGAATTATAATCTTCCATGGTATATTCTATTGCTTTTTTTATTCCAACTGTATTATACCATTTTTCTTTTTTATCAAGATGTGAAAATATTAATTTTAGAAGTTTATCACTTCCGCCTAGATCCCCTGTACAGAGAATAAATTCAATATCTTTTCTTTTTGCTAATTCTTTCAATTTTTTTGGGAAAATTCCGTGGAAGTCTCCAACCGCTAAAAATTTCATATAAGAAGAATATTGATTTTGTTTTATTAAGGCTTTGGAAATGTCTTGATTGTGTTTTCTAGTGAGTTAGTTAATTGTGTTAATTCTTTTATTGAGATGGTTTGGTATTCTTCTTTTATTAACAGAAGGATTTTCTCATTTTTTTGATATTGAATTGGTGATGCTTTTTGTGCTTTTTTTATGTTGAGAATTCTTATTAGTTGATTGGATTCTATTCTTGGGATTAGTTTTGGTGTTATTTTCGTTTTGAATGTTTTGATTCGTTCGCTTGCTAAAATTGAGAGTTTTGTATTTTGTGTTTTATGTGAGTATAATAAGTATGCGTTTATTGTGTGAGATGTTGTTAAGGCTATTTCATTTATTATTCCGATTATAAATCTTTTTTCTTCATAATTGTAGTAGTTTTCTATTAATCTTTTTGTTATTCTTAGATGATATTTTGCCCATGTTAGTGATTCATCCCAGATTTCTGCCATTATTATGTTGAGTGTATTTTGTTTTTATTGATTGTTGTACTAGATTGGAATATTGATGTTTTAAATTAAGAATTTGTACAAAGTAGTTGTATTAAATGATGAAAATTATTCTTTTAGCTTCATTATGGCTTCTGCGATGTCGCCTTCTGTTTCTTCTAGTGCTTGGACTACTGATTCTTTGTCTTTTTGTGTTTGGTTAATTACTAATTCTACGTCTTCTTCTGTGTATTTTTCTATTTCCTCTTCTGATTCTTTGGTATCTTCATATTCTGCGTGTCCTGTTATTTGATATGTTTCTTGTCCTTGCATCATTACTTTTAGAACGTCTGGATTATTAATTACTAAATCTCCATCTGAGGTTTTAAAAATTACTTTGCTTGCGTGAATTGGGGTTTGGGAAATTCCCATTTTCTTCATCATTGCTTGCATTTGTCTGGGATTTACGCCTGGTATCATTTTATATAAAAAAGTGTAAGAATATTTCTAGTGCAATTGTTATTACGACTAATCCTATTACTGTACTTGGTTTAATTTTTAATTTTGAATTATACTCTTCTTTATAACGCATTAATCCACCAGTTCCAAACATTGTTGTTTCTGCCATAAACTTTATTGTCTTTGTTAGTTTTTAAGTATTTCGCGATATGGAATATTCTTTGTTGTTTTACTTGTTAGTATTTATTTTTTTTATTTGTTACAAAACTTTATAAAATAAAATGGGGTGAATAGTTTATGGCTTTGAGAGATATGTTACATAATTTACCTGAGGTTATTGCGCCTAGTGAGAAGAAGGTTAGTTTTAAGGTTGCTATGAAATGGACGATAATTGTTATAGCTGCATTTTTTGTGCTTTCTAACATTCCTTTATATGGGATTAGTGAAGGTGCTATGAGTCAGTTTGAATATTTAGCTATTTTATTGGGAACTAGTTTTGGTTCTATTATTACATTGGGTATTGGTCCTATTGTTATGTCTTCTATTATTTTGCAGTTGTTAACTGGTGCTCAGATTTTGAATATTGATTTGAATAGTGCTGAGGGAAAGAAATTTTTCCAGAGTTTACAAAAAATGCTTGCTTTCTTGTTTATAATTTTTCAAGCTATGGTTTATGTTTTGTTGGGTGGTATTGCTGCTTTGCCTGGTATGACTCTTCTTGTGATTGTCCAGTTGTGTATTGGTGGTCTTCTGATTTTATTCATGGATGAAATAGTCCAAAAATGGGGATTTGGTAGTGGTATTTCATTATTTATCGTTGCTGGTATCGCTTGGCGTTTATTTGCTCAGTTATTTCAGTTTATGGATGTCTCAGGTCAGTTCTCTGCCATTGGTAAGGTTCTTGCTATGGTTGTTTCTTTTGCTGCTAATGATTGGATTGGTGTGATGGGAGCATTGATGCCTATTCTAATTACTGTTGCTTTGTTTTTCTTAGTTGTATTTGCACAGGGTTTGAAAGTTGAAATTCCTTTATCTTATAATAAGTTGAGAGGTTATGGTGTTAAGTGGCCTTTACAATTCTTTTATGCTGGTGTTATTCCGGTTATTTTAGTTTCGTCTTTGACTGCTACATTACAATTATTTGGTGGTATTTTGCAGAATTGGTTAGGGCATGCTACTATTCTAGGTGGTTTTAATGGTGGTATTGCTATTAGTGGTTTTGCGTTCTGGGTTGGAAGAACTAATATTGTTAATGCGATAATTAATAGTGCTTTTACTTGGAGAATTTTGTTCCAATCAGTTTGTCATGTATTATTCTATATGACATTTTCAGTCTTATTTGCTTTCTTCTGGGTTACTACATCTGGTCAGGATGCTGGTAGTCAGGCTAAGAAGATTATGAATAGTGGTATGAGTATGCCTGGTTTTAGAAAGGATGAAAGAGTTCTTGAGAGTATTTTGAAAAGATATGTTGGTCCGTTGACAATCATGGGTGGTGCTGCAGTTGGTTTACTTGCTAGTGTTGCTGATTTGTTTGGTGCGTTGGTTGGTGGTACTGCGATTCTTTTAGCGATTATGATTCTTTATCAGTTGTATCAAAATGTTGCACAACAATATGCTGTTGATATGAATCCTGCTATGAAGAATTTCTTTGGTAATTAGATCTTAGCAGAATTTTGTTATTTGCGTTAATGAATCACTCTATTATTTTTTTGACAATTAATTTTTGTGAGTTAGTTTTATATAGTGTTTTTTCTTAAGTTTTTAATGGATATTGTTAGTATAATGACGGAGTATGCTATTCCTTCTATTATTTTTATTGGGATATCGGTGACTACTATTTCTACTTTGTTGTTGAAGGTGTTTACTGATCAGGAAAAGATTAAAGGTTTAAAGGGGCGTCAGAAAGAATTGCAAAAACAGCTTCGTGCTTGTCAGAAGAAGGGAGATTTTTGTAAGGTTGAGCAGTTGAATAAGGAGGCTATGGATGTTAGTCTTAGTATGATGAAATCTTCGTTTAGTGGTAAGCAATTTCTAATTACTTTTATTCCATTTATTTTATTATTTAGTTTTTTGAGAGAATTATATGTTCCTTTATTGGGTAATAAGTGGTTATGGATTTATTTGGCTTCTGCTATGGGATTTAGTATGGTTCTTAGAAAATTATTAAAAATGGCATAATCTTTTCTAAATTAAATTTTTATTATTAATCCTATTTAATCTTTGTAATATATTTTAGAAACTATTTCTTAATAAAATCTTTTGGTTTTTGAATTCCCTTTTCTGATATTATTCCTGTGAGTAATTTGTATGGTGTTTTATCAAAGGCTGGATATATTGGTTTAATTCTTTTATTTCTTTGATTCCAAACTTCTTTTCCTTTTCTTTGTTCTATTTTTACTTTTTTTGTTAGTTTTAATGATATTCCACATGAGTATCTTGGGATTTTATAATTTTTTGCAATTTCGCAGAGTGTTTTAGTTCCTATTTTATTGTAAACCGCAGTTTTTGTATATGCATCTGCTCCAAAAAGTAATAGATCGCATTGTTTTAGTAATTCTTCTGCTGCTAAGTCTGGTCCAATTATTACAGTTACTCCTACTTTTGCCATGTCTTTTGCTGTCATTCTTCCTTGCTGAAGTGGTTCTACTTCGGTTGTGTAAATTGTGAAATGTTTTTTTTGTTTTTTTGCATATTTCAATATGTCAATTACTGTTGATGAATGGCAATGGGTATAAATTTTCATATCATCTTTTATTATTCTTAGTGCTTTTTTTGGAATGGTTTTATGAGCTTGTTTTATTAGTTCTAGTGTCTTTTTTGCTGTTGTTTTTTTTGCTGTTGATTCTTCAATTATTTTTAATGAGTTTTGTAAAAGTGGCTCAGTTGATCTTAAATTTAAAATTTTTTCTTTTGATTCTATTGTTTGATCTAATAAGTAAGCTTGTATTCCTGCCTTTGCAACGTTTTCAGCTCCTTGTATTTTTATAGATTTTATTTTTTTTAGAATTGTATCGTATTTTTTTTTATCCTCTTTTCTCATGATTGGATTAAATTATTATAATTAATAAAGTTGATGTTTATTTTTGACAGAACTTTTATATAGTTACTAGATTATATTTTTTTATATTTGAAGATGGTGATTTATTATGATTGAAATGTTGATGAAGCCGAAGAAGGCTGAACGTAAACCTTGGGAAATGTTTTTTGTTGGGTTGTTTTATGCTAGTATTTCGTTTCTATTTGTGTCTTTGGTTTTTGGTGCTGATGATGTTTTAAAGGAAGGATCTGGTTTGTTATTGGTTATTTTTACAGTTATGTGTTGTTTGCCTTTTATGTATTATATTATTAAGTTAGAGGAAGATAAGGATGTTCAGATTAGTGATTCTGGTCGTTTAATTAAGGAGCACACTAAAGCTTTGAAGGCGATGATGTGGATGTTCTTAGGTTTTGTAATTGCTTTCTCTTTTTGGTATATTGTGATGCCAGGAAGTTCTGGACAGAATTTTAATTTTCAAATTAGAACTTTTTGTGCGATAAATAATCCTACTAATTATAAGTTGTGTGTTGAAAGTTATGGATCTACGATTACTGCTGCTGTTACAAAAGGTGGTGCGTTTCTATCTATTTTTGCAAATAATATTTCGGTATTAATTTTTACATTGATTTTCTCGCTCGCGTTTGGTGCTGGTGCAGTTTTTATTCTGGTTTGGAATGCTAGTGTAATTGCTGCTGGTATTGGTATTTTTGCTAAGGGTCGTTTGGGAATGTTACCAATGGGATTTCTTCGTTATATGTTTCATGGGATTCCTGAGATTGCTGCATATTTTGTTGGAGCGTTAGCAGGTGGGATTATTTCTGTTGCAGTTGTTAGAAAGGATTTGAAAGGTGAGCGTATGTGGAGAATTCTGGAGGATGCTTTAATTTTGTTAATTATTGCTATTTTGATTTTGATTGTTGCTGCGTTCATGGAAGTGTATATTACACATTCTATTTTTTGATTTATTAAAAAAAAGATAAGCTTTTTAATATTGTTGAACTTTGTTATTATATGAAAAAGGGTAATGACAAGAATTATTTTCAATTAAAGAGGAATTTATTGTTTGTCGATGAATAAAAAATTTCTTATTTTAGCAATTGGAATAGTTTTTTCTCTTGGGGTTGTTCTCGCTGTAACGGTTTTTAGTAGTGGGGATTCTTTGTCAAA
>CAZFHC010000016.1:0-17968 GCA_964518625.1 Candidatus Woesearchaeota archaeon
CACTATACTATTGAGGCATTGCTTGACTAAATTCTTCTCCCTATCACTTAATCAAGATAATTTATCTTAGCTTATTTCCTTTTTAAAAGTTGTTATTCAATTATTCATCATTATCTTTTTAAAACTAAATAGCTTCCTTTTTTTATGGATTTAAAAGATATTAAGAATTGGAATGTTGAAATTGAAAAGGAAATTACTACTCGATGGAAAGACTCTGATATGTTTGCATTTGATGTTGATACTAAGAAAAAAATTTATTCTATTGACACACCACCCCCTTATATTAATTCTCCAATTCATATTGGTCATGCTGTTACTTATTCGTTTATGGATATGTTTGCTCGTTATAAAAGGATGAAGGGATTTGAGGTTTTGTTTCCTTTAGGTTTGGATAATAATGGTTTGCCAATCGAAATGGGTGCTGAGAAAAAATTTAAGGTTTCTGCATTTGATGTTTCGAGAGAAACGTTTTTAGATTATTGTAAGCAATTGTTGGATGAATGTGGTCTTGAATCAATTGATTCTTTTGCTAAACTTGGAATTAGTTTCTCTTCATATAAGGAAGGTAAAAGTGTTGGATCAATTTACAAGACTGATGATCCTAAATATAGAATGATTACACAATCTACCTTTATTGATTTGTATAAGAAGGGTGTCGTTTATGAAAATGTTAGAGTTAATAATTGGGATCCTAAATTGAGAACAACAATTGCAGATTCTGAAATTGAGTATAAGGATATTCCGTCTACGTTTAATGATATTGAGTGGTCTATTAAAGATAGTAATGAGAAAATTGTTATTGCAACTACTAGGCCTGAATTGATTTGTTCTTGTGGTATGGTAATATATCATCCTGATGATGAGAGATATAAGCATTTAGAAGGAAAGATTGCTATTACTCCAATTTTTGGTAAGGAGATTTTAATTAAGGCACATCCAATGGCTGACCCTGAAAAAGGTACTGGTATTGTAATGATGTGTTCTGCTGGTGATTTGTCTGATATTCAATTTTTTAGAGAACAAAGAATTAAGCCTATTATTTCAATTAATATGGATGGAACGATGAATTCTAATGCTGGAATTTATGAAAACTTAAAGGTTAGAGCTGCTCGTGCTAAAATTATTGAAGATTTAAAAGATGATGGTTTGTTAATTAAACAAGATAAAATTATTCATAGAACGCCGATTTCTGAAAGAAGTGGAGCTGAAATTGAGTTTATTGAGATGCCTGAATTCTATTTAAAACAGTTGGAGGACAAGGAAAAGGTTAGAGATATTGGTGAAAAAAATGTAAATTTTTATCCTGAGTTTGGAAGAAAAATATTGAATGCTTGGATTGATTCTGTTTCTATTGATTGGCCTATTTCTAGACGAAGATTTTATGCAACGGAAATTCCCATTTGGCATGCTGAGAATGATGGTAAAAAGTTAGTTGCTTTACCAAATGAGTTGAAATATTATCAACCATGGAAAGAAAATGTTCCTCAAGATGCTCAAGTTTGGTGTGATGGTAAAAATGATGGAAAGATTGTTTCTGATTATAATTTAGAATGGAAGGGAGAGGAAAGAGTTTTTGATACTTGGATGGATTCTTCTATTTCGGAGTTAATCATGTTGCAATATAAAACTAATGATGAGTTTTTTAAGAAATCATATCCTGCAAGTTTGAGACCTCAGGGAAAAGAAATTGTTAGGACTTGGTTATATTATACTTTACTTAGAGGATATCTAGAAACTGGGAAAGCTTGTTTTGATGATGTCTGGATTCATCAACATATCCTAGATGGTAAGGGAAATAAGATGAGTAAGTCTAAGGGTAACGGGATTGATCCTAAAGAGTTGATCGCTGATTATGGTGCTGAAGCTGTTAGATTTTGGGCTGCTGTTGAGGGTGATTTAAGCAAGACTGATTTTAAATGTTCTAGAGATAGAATTGCTGGTGAGAAAAAGTCATTAAATAAATTATTGAATGTTTCTAAGTTTGTTATGATGTTTGAGAAACCTGAGATTAAACCTGCCTTATTGGATATTGATAAATTGTTTATTGATTATCTTGAGGATATGACTTTGAGAATTGATGCTCAATATGCAAAATATGATTTCAATCACCCTGCTCAGGAATTGAGATTTTTTTTATGGGATATTTTTGCTTCTAATTATTTGGAACTTGTTAAGAATAGAGCTTATAATGAGGAGAAAAAATTTAATAATGAAGAAAGTGCATCTGCTCGTTATACTTTGCATTATATTTTAGAAAGATTACTTACTTTATTTTATCCTATCATTCCACAAATCACAACTACAATTGCAGAGAATAAAGGTATTGATTTATTGAGAATTGAATGGCCTAAAATTAAGAAAGATAATAGTAAAATTGAATTAGTTGAAAAGATTATGGCTTTTAATTCTGATGTTTGGAAAAAGAAGAAAGAAGCTGGAATTTCATTAAGAGATTCTATTGAAGGTATTGAAGTTCATGAAGAATTGAAGTTTGCTAAAAAGGATTTGGTTGCGTGTCATAAAATTTGATTTTTAAGATTTTCCGATAGGGTTAAAAAGATTTTTACATTTTAGTGTTTATGAAAAAGAGTCATGCAAAACAGAATAATGCGAAGAATGTTATTTTGGCAATTTCAATTGCTTTGGTGAGTGTGTTTTTTGTTGCTTATGCTATTCAGGCGGTTTATCCTGCTCCTAAGTATTCTGATTTTTGTGATGATGGAAAATCTAATTCTATTTTTATTAATAATTCTGAAGACTGTGAAACTAATGGTGGTATGTGGAAGGATTATAGTGATATGAATGTAGATGGCAAAAAAGATGGATATTGTAATAGGGATTATTATTGTAGTGAAGAATATAATGAGGTTCGTGATGTTTATGAAAGAAATGTTTTTATTATTAATTTAGTATTAGGAATTGTTATTATTGTTGCTTCTTTATTATTAACGGTTGAATCTGTTTCTACTGGTTTTATGGCTGGTGGAGCGATTTTATTGGTGTATGGAACAATCCGATATTGGAGTGATTTGTCGAACGTGTTGAAAACATTAGTATTGGGTATTGTTTTAGGTATTTTGATTTGGTTAGGTTATAAGAAATTGAAGTGATCTTACAATATAAAATGTAAAACTAATGTCAAAATTCCAATTAACCAACAATAAAAACTAAACATCCAGAATTTATTATTCTTAATTATCTTTATTAGAATCTTTAGAAAGACTAAACTTAATACGAAACATATAATTGAACTGACTATCATTGAAGATGTTATTTGAAATGTTTCTAATTTTAAGAATTCTAATATAAATGCTCCGATACTTAATGGAATAAATAATAAAAATGAAAACCGTGCTGCTTGTTCTTTGTCCACTCCTTGGAACAATCCTGCTGAGATTGTCATTCCACTTCGACTAATTCCTGGAAAAAGTGCAAATGTTTGTAATAGACCTATTTTAAATCCACTTTTTACATTGATATCTTTTTTCTCTTGTTTAATGTCTTTTGTAAAATATAGAACTGTCCCTGTGAATAAGAAGGCTAAGCCTAGAAAAAGGTATGATGAAAAAGCTTGTTCTATTATATTGTTAAATAATAATCCGATTAATGCTGCTGGGATTGTTGCAACAATCCAATATATCCATAATTTTCTTGTTTCTTTTTTGAATGTGATTAGTGAATAAATTTCTTTTCGTAAGAAAAATACTACTGCGAAAAGACTTGCTAAGTGAAGCATTGTGAAGAAGAATATGTCCGGTGTAGAGACTAAATTTGAAATTAATGCTAGATGTCCTGAGGAAGAAACTGGTAAATATTCTGTTGCGGCTTGAATTATTGCTAGTAATAATTCATTTATCATTTTAATTAAAAAATAAAAAAATTTATAAAGATATGCTTACTTTGTTTATCATGAAAAAGAGAGTGAGTATTAGTAAATTAGATTACTATTTGTTTGGTATTGCATGTTTGTTGCTTGGAATTGTCTTTTCTGGTATTCTTTTGAATATTAAACCTATTAGTTTTTTGTTTTTGTTTGTCAAATATAAATGGGCATTTCTTGCTTTAGCTGTAATTATTGGTGTTAAGCCTTGGTGGATTGCTATGTTTGGTAAAAGAAGTGCTGAAGGATTACCTGATAAAAAAATTACGAAAAAGAAAATTTCTGCTAAAAGGAAAATTTCTGTAAGGAAAAAAGGTAAGAAATGAATAATAAGAAAGCTGCAATGGAGATGAGTATTGGGACTATTGTTACGATTGTATTATCAATGACTTTATTAATTGGTGGGATTATGTTAGTTACAAATATTTCTGGTAGCGGAAATGATATTGTTGATATGAGTACTGATCAAATAACTAACCAACTTAGTCAAATGTTTGGTGAAGATAATAAACTTGTTATGTATCCTAATTCTGGTGGAGTAGATGCTAAAATTGATGAAAAAGCTGGATTCTTATTTGGTATTAAAAATACTATTGAGGGAACAAGTGGAATGAATCTTGATTTTTCTTATAAAGTAGTTGTTGAAGATGTCGGGAATTGTGGTATGATGAAAAGTGAAATTGCTGATTGGATTACTTTAGGAGAAACTGGAGTTGTACCTATTGCTCCACGTAGTGTAGAAAATGGGAAAGTTGTTTTGACTATTCCTGATTATGCTCCTAAGTGTAATTTTAGATTAAGAGTTAATGTTAAAGCTAATGATATGAATTATGCTACTGGTATAATGGATGTTTATATTAAATAATTTTTTATATTAAATTTTAAATAGTCTATTCTTGTTTATCTTACATGGTTATTAAATTATATAATACTTTAAATCGTAAGAAAGAAGAATTTATTCCAATTGAAGAAGGTAAGGTTGGAATTTATAGTTGTGGCCCTACTGTTTATTGGTATCAGCACATTGGTAATTTAAGAAGTTATATTTTTGCAGATTTATTGAGAAGAATGTTTGAGTTTAATAATTATGAAGTTAAGCAAATTATTAATGTTACTGATGTTGGTCATTTGACAAGTGATGCTGATTCTGGAGATGATAAAATGGAAAAAGCTGCAAAGAAAGAAGGAAAGAATGCTTCTGAAATTGCAAGATTTTATTTTGATGAATTCATTAAGGATTTTAAAAAATTAAAGTTAAACGAACCCACCAAATGGACATGGGCAACAGAACATATTGATATTCAAATTGAATTAATTAAAATTTTAGAAGATAAAGGATATGCTTACAAAACTAGTGATGGAATGTATTTTGACACTTCAAAGTTTGTTGATTATGGGAAATTATCCAGAAAAAAAATTGATGATTTAGAAGCTGGAAAAAGAATTGATATGAGAGAGAAAAAAAACAAAACTGATTTCGCATTGTGGAAATTTTCTGATATTCCTGGTGTCCGTCAACAAGAATGGGATAGTCCTTGGGGTCTTGGATTCCCTGGATGGCATATTGAATGTTCTGCGATGTCTTCTAAATATTTGGGTCATCATTTTGATATTCACACTGGTGGTGAAGATCATATCCCCGTTCATCATGAAAATGAAATCGCTCAATCAGAATGTGCTTTTGGTGTAAATCCATGGGTAAATTATTGGATGCATGGAGCTTTCTTAAATTTGGTTGGTGGAAAAATGAGTAAGAGCTCTGGTAAGATAAAAACTATTAGTCAATTGGAAGAAAATGGTTTTGAACCCTTAGCTTACAAATATTTTACTTATTCTGCTCATTACAGAAAACCTTTGACATGGTCTGAAGAAGGATTAGAAAATGCGCAAAAGGGTTTGAAACGGTTAAGAAAGAGAATTAAAGAAATTAAAGATGACGGAAAAAGAAATAATGAATATATTAAAAAATTTACAGATGCTGTTAATGATGATTTGAATATGCCTCAAGCAATTGCTGTTTTACAAGAATTAATTCAAAACGATATAGAAGGTAAGATCCAATCAATTAAAGTAATGGAAACCGTTTTAGCATTAGACTTATTTAAAGAAGAAAAAAAAGAAAAAATTCCTTCAAACATCTTAGAAATTGCTACTAAAAGAAAAGATGCAAGAGATAATAGAAATTGGTCTGAATCTGATAGATTAAGAGATAAATTAAAAGAAAAGGGTTGGATTGTTAAAGATTCTAAAGAGGGTTTTGAGTTGGAGGTTTTTGATGGGAAATAATCCTGAAGAGCCAACGCTTACTAATTTGATTAACAATTTTAATGCCATTAAAAAAATAAAAATGCCTCGATTGACTATCTTAAATTTACAACTCTATGCGGAACATTATGTTAATGAAATTATTGATTTTGAAGTTGGGGATAATGCAAGAGAAGAGATTAGAACGCATTTATCATTTCCACAGAAGTTAAGAATTTTAAAAAAAATGAAGATTTTAGAAGAGAAACAAATTAAGATTTTAGAATTATTAAATAGAATTAGGGATGAGATGGTTCATGAATTAGTTGTGAATCCTGATAAAATTACGGCTAAATTGAAATATACAAAGTTTGATTTTATTTATGGTTGGAGTGCTATTAATAAAAATGGGGGGAAAATTGGTAAAATTATTGATTTAAAAAAAGCATATAAAAAAGTTAATGATAATTTTTTAAAATTTTTTACTTCTAACATTCTAATTATTGGAATTTTACATAACCGACTTAAAATTATGAAGAAATTACCTGTTAATGAATTTATAGATTTGAAATTCATTGAAGGGAATAAAAATACTAATATTAGTTTGACTGTTCGTAAATTAAATGCCTAAAATTCTTCTTGCTTCTGACTCTTCGTATATCTTGATAATAGGTTCCTCATCATATTCATCTAATTCATCATCAATTATATCTTTTCCCATATTTTAGCAACGCGTTCCTTCTACTTAAGCTTAATTATCCTATATATTTTGTTTTTTAGACTGGATTACAACAAGATTTATATAATATGCGCATTAATTACTGATATATAAGATGGGTGTGAATTTTATTAAATGGCTTTCGGAATTATCTAGAAAAGATGTAGCTTTGGCTGGTGGTAAAGGTGCTAATTTAGGTGAAATGTATAATTCAAAATTTCCTGTTCCTCAAGCTTTTGTTGTGACAACTGATGCCTTTTTTTATTTTATTAAAAAAACCAAAATTGAAGATGAAATTAGAAGTTTGTTATCTAGGATAAAGGTTGATGATACTGCTGATTTACAGGCTAAGTCTAAAGAAATTAGAAATTTAATTATTTCTACTGAATTACCACAAGATTTACAACAAACTATTATTGAAGCATATGACCATTTTAATATTAATTTAGATGATTTAAAAGATTCTCCTGGGGCTTTAGCTATTTTAAGATCTTCTAGAGATTCTGTTTTTGTTTCTGTTCGTTCTTCTTCTGCTGCAGAAGATTTAACTGATGCTAGTTTTGCAGGACAACAAGAAAGTTTTACTAACATTAAGGGTAATCCTGAACTTGTTGATAAAGTAAAAAGAGTTTTTGCTTCTATATTTACTGCTAGAGCTATTTATTATAGGAAGAAAAAGGGGTTTGATGATTTTGTTGGTATTGCTGCTGTTATTCAAAAGATGGTTAATTCTGATAAATCTGGTGTTGTATTTTCAAAAAATCCTATTACTGGTAGTGATAATATATTAGTTGAATCTGTCTGGGGTCAGGGTGAAGGAATTGTTTCTGGTAGAATAAAACCTGATCAACATATTTTGAATAGAGATCTTGAAATCTTGAGTGAAAAGTTATCTGAGAAAAAAATTGCTGTTGTTAGAACCGCTGGTGGTCAGACTAAATCTGTTAGACTTACTGATGAAAGATCTAAAATGAAAGTTTTACAAACTTATGAGCTAAAACAATTGGCTGAATTTGCTATAAAACTTGAGAAACATTATGAAAAAGCGCAAGATATTGAATTTGCTATTGAAGATGAAAATGTTTATATTTTACAAACTAGAGCTATTACTACACTTGATAATAATAAAGAAATACAAGATATTGATGGTCAATTATTGGTTCATGGATTAGCTGGGTCTCCTGGTGTTGTCTCTGGTATTGTTAAGGTGATTAATTCTATGAATGATCTTGATAAAATTAAACAAGGTGATATTATTGTTACTACGATGACAAATCCTGACATGGTTGTTGCTCTAGAGAAAGCTGCTGGTATAGTAACTTCTGAAGGTGGTGTAACTGCTCATGCTGCAATTGTTTCTAGAGAAATGGGAATTCCTGCTGTTGTTGGAGCACAGAATGCATTGGATGTTTTGGATGATGGATTAGAAATTACTATTGATGGTTTTAATGGAAAAGTTTTTGCTGGTGTTGCTGAGAATAGGAGTGTTAAAATTAAGCCTATTGTTTCAACTAATACTAAAATTAAAGTTATGGTGGATTTACCTAAGTTTGCTGAAAGAGCTGCTAAAAGTGAAGTTGATGGTATTGGGTTAGTTCGTTTGGAAGGATTGATTGCTTCTAATCAGAGACATCCTTTAGAATATGAAACTGATAATAATTTAGAAGGATATAAGGATATGTTAAAGGCTGGTTTAAAAGAAATTGCTGAGCAATTTATTGGTAAGCCTATTTGGATTAGAACTTCTGATATTAAAAGTGATGAATATTCTAATTTAAAGGGTGCTCCTAAAGAAATTGAGCGAAATCCTATACTTGGTTCTCATGGTCTTAGATTTTCTTTGAAACATGAAGGTATTTTTAGATCTGAATTACAAGCTATTTATGAACTTGCTATGCAAGGTCATAAGCTTGGAGTTATATTCCCTCAAGTTATTTCTGTTGAAGAAGTTATACAAGCTAAAAAGATTTTTGAGGATATTGGTTGTGTTGATCGTGTCAAATTTGGTGTTATGATTGAAACTCCTGCTGCTGCTATTCTAATTAAGGATATCTGTGAGTGTGGTATTGATTTTATTTCTTTTGGCATTAATGATTTAACTCAATATACTTTAGCTATTGATAGAGGCAATGATGATGTTCAATATTTATATGATGAATTAAATTGGGCTGTTTTGAAACAAATCAGTAGAGTTATTAGAGAATGTAAAAAGCAAGGTGTTGAGACTTCCATTTGTGGTCAAGCTGGTAGTAATCCTAAAATGATAGAATTTTTGATTAAATGTGGAATTGATTCTCTTTCGGTTAATTCTGATGTTGCTTATGAAGTTTCGGTTTTGGTTAAAAAGTTGGAAGAGGGTGAAGAAAATAATATTTCTGCCGAAGTTATTCCAGTTGTTGAAGAATTTAGAAATGAGCCAGAAGATAAAATTAAAGAAGTTGTAACTTATGTTGAAGAAGAAATTGTTATGAAAAAGATTAGCATTCCTAATGTTATGAAAAATGATTTAGAAGAGAATGATAGATTAACAATCGTTGATGAAGCTGTTGTACAATTAGAAACTCAAAGTGAAGTTGATAAGGATGTTAATACTATTGAAAAAGAAATTATTGAGATTAAAGCTGATGTTAGTTCCTTGGTTCCTGAATTAGAGATTAAAAAAAATGACGCTAATGAACCTGTTGAAAAAATTCAAGAAGTTATAACTTATGTTGAAGAGGATGAGGTTGTTGTTAAAGAAGAAATTGAAGATGAGGATGATGATAATGATGATTTAGAAATTTCTGATGAACATGAGGCTGAGGATATTTTTAGCTAGATGTTGTCTCTTTTGAGTTGTAACGGATGTAAAGGTTTATATAGTATTTTTGTGTATGTTTAGTATGGTAATGCAAATAAAACCCATTGAAAAACTTGATGATTTAAAAAACAATATGAAGAATATTCATACATTGGATGCTATATTAAAAGGCGAACAAATTAAATATTTACCAGATAAAGAAAAGTATTTAAGAAATGTTTTAACAAGTTATAATTCAAAGAATTATGATTATAATAATCTTTTGCCTAATAATACTCCGGTAACAGAACAACAAGTAGAAACACTAGCTTATGGTTTAATAAAAGAATTACAAACTACTTCGGATACATATATTAAAAATGATATTGATAGTGATAATAGTGAAATTTTAAATAATCTTGATGATCAAGGAACACAATCTTTAATTTTGAAATATGATCCAAATGCAAAATATGCGAGAAATTTTTATGAACATATAAATCAAAAAGATACATCTGCATTAAAAAATGATTTGGCAGCATATAATGAAAGAAATGGTCCTTCTTTTATGCATAAATATATTATGATGATGAATGATGAACAAATTATGGAAGTTGCTCCTAGAATAATGGGAATTGAATATAATTCTTATATTGAAGCAAATGTTTCTATTCCTAATAATAATAAAATGCAATATGATAAAGGAAAAGCTTTGAATATTCTCAAAAAGAATACTTCAAATAGAGAGGATTATATAGATATAGCTAATACATCTCTCAATAGAAATGCTGCTTAATTTTTTGCTTTAGAATTTTATCTTTTTGCTTTTACTAAATCTTCTACTAGTTTTGCCATTTCCCCTAAAAACTCATCAGCTATTTTAAATAATTCATCTAGGTTTTTTCCCTCTATTGTTGTTCTATTTCCATGAACAATGTCTTTTGCTATTGAATGAACTATATCATAATATTTCACATATTTTTTATCCATTAATTTTGATTTTACAAAATTTTCATCTAACACTCTTGCAATATCTTCTGGTGATGCTGGCATTATGTTCGCTGAAATTAGCGCTGCATGTGCTGAATCTACCATTGTCCAATATATTCCATCTACTACTGCTAACATTGCACCTTTAGCTCGTGTTAAATGACTTGGTGCTCTTTCTAGTAGAGTATAGATTGCTTCTGGTGTCGCTTTTATCTTCCCTTCTTTTAGTAGTAATCTTAATGGATTGAAAAATCCACCGAAATCAATTAACGCTTCTCCGCTTCGTAATACATTTAATATTACAGGATCTCCTCTCAATAAGTCTTCCCACCATGAGGATAATTTTACTGAACTTATATGTAATGGTTTTTGATATTTATTTTTATTTAGTAATATAGATAATCTTTTTCTATACCATGCGATTAATTCTTCATCAAATTTTATTGATACATCATCTATTAAAATTATTATATCAATATCTGATTGTTCTGTTGAATCTCTTTTTACTGTTGATCCAAATAATACTATTGATTTTAACATTGTATCAAATTCTTTGTAAGCTTTTGTTGCAAAGTCCATTGCAATTTCTCTTTCTGTTGCTAACATCATTGTGTTTGTTGAAGTTCTGACACTCCTTAATACCTGAGATGTTGTTTGTTGAATTGGTTGATCTTTTCTATTTGAAGTCTTGTTCTGTAATTTTGGTTTTATAGTTTTAAAATTTTTGGGAGCTTTGGACGTTTTATGATTTTTGGATACTTTAGAAGTTTTGGAATTTTTAGTTGACTTAGCATTTTTGTTGCTTGTAGTCTTCTTTTTAGAAGTATTAATTTTTGTCGCCATCCTCTTTTCATTAGTTAATAGTAGTTCTATTTTATAAATGTTTCCGAGTGGACGACGATATGGGAAAAAAAGAAGACATTCAGAAAACATGACTTCCGACGATAAATTGGTGGTGACTTTTTATAATTTTGATTATCTTTATTTTTTGTTATTGTTTTATTATATTATGGCTAGTAAGAATATTCTTTTGATTAGTTTTTAACTAATAAGAATTTTGTTTTTTAGGTGACTGTCTTTTTTAATATAAAATGCAATAATCTAATTTTATTTAAAAGAAAACCTTTAAGACTAAAATTTAAAAAGTGGGAATCTTTTAGTTCTGTATGAAAACATTGAATTTGCATTGTGATTATATTAAATTTAAGGCTTTGAAGAAAGCTTTAAAGAAAATTGAAGAAATTGCTCCTAATCAAGTTTTAGAGGGTGATGTTAAGGACTGTTTAGTTGTTTTAACTGCTATTGAAAAGGGTGATAGTGTTGAAGAAAGTGCTACTCAATTAGTTGAGAGTATTAAAAATATTATTTCTCAGGTTAAAGCTGAAAATGTTGTTTTGTATCCTTATGCTCATTTGTCTAGTAATTTAGGCTCTCCTGATATTGCTGTTAAAATTTTGAATAATGCAGCTAAAGAGTTAGGTAAAAAATCAAATATTATTCAAGCTCCTTTTGGTTATTATAAAACTTTTGAGTTAAAAGTTAAAGGACACCCGTTGAGTGAATTGAGTCGTGAGATGATTGTTAAAGGGAATGAGGAAGCTGAAAGTGAATTAACAGAAGAACAAAGAAATGCTATTTTAAGACAAATTTCTAAAGCTAAGTTAGATACTTCCAAGTTAAAGGAAAATGATCATAGAATTCTTGGACAAAAAATGGATCTTTGGAGTTTTAATTCTGTTGCTCCTGGAATGGTATTTTGGCATCCTAAGGGATTACATTTGAAAAATAAGTTAATTGATTTATGGAGAGCGTTACATAGAGTTGCTGGTTATAAAGAAATTTCTACTCCACAAATTATGGATAAAAAATTATGGGAAGTTTCTGGTCATTGGAGCAAATACAAAAATAATATGTTTGTTAGTAAATATGAAAAACGAGATTTTTGCGTTAAGCCTATGAATTGTCCTGGTGGAATGTTGGTTTACAAAACTTCTCCTAAATCGTATAAAGATTTACCTTTAAGAGTTGGAGAATTAGGAGTTGTTCACCGTCAAGAACTTAGTGGAGTTTTGGCAGGATTATTTAGGGTTATTCAATTTACTCAAGATGATGCACATATTTTTTGCGATGAAGAACAACTTGAAGATGAAATTGGAAAAATTATTGATTTGATTAATGAAATGTTTGCTATTTTTAATTTAGGCTTTGATCATGTGGAATTATCTACTAGACCTGAGAAAAGAATTGGAAATGATTCTGTTTGGGATTTAGCTGAGACTGCTCTTGAAAATGTTTTGAAAAACAGAGGCATGAAATATAGTGTTAATGAAGGAGATGGTGCTTTTTATGGTCCTAAAATTGATTTTCATTTAAAGGATTCTTTGAATAGAACTTGGCAATGTTCTACAATTCAATTGGATATGGCTTTACCTGAAAGATTTGATTTGACTTATATGGATAAAGATGGAAATGAGAAAAGACCTATTATGCTTCATAGAGTTGTTTATGGTAGTATTGATAGATTTTTAGGTATTGTAACTGAACACTTTAATGGAAAATTCCCTCTTTGGATGTCTCCTAATCAAATTAAAGTTTTAACTTTAAATGATGAAGCTAATAATTATGCTAAAGAAGTTAAAAAAAGATTATTTGATGAAGGTTTTGAAGTTGAATTAGATTCAAGGAATGAGAGTATGGGAAAGAAAGCCAGAGAAGCACAAATCCAGAGATTTAATTATTTGGTTACTGTTGGTAAGAATGAGATGGAGAAAAAGACTATTGCTGTTAAGAAGAGAGATGGGAAAGAAATTGAGAGTTTTAGTTTAGATGATTTTATTTCTAAGATTAAAACAGAAATCAAGAATTTTGATTAAGCAATTTGATTTTTTCTTTTAACATATTGATTTAAGAAAGTATTATAAAGTAATTTTATTTACTCTTTTTATGAGGTTGGGGAAATTTATATTAATTGTTCAAGCAATTATTACTTTAGTTATTGGGGTTGCTATGTTATCTGAGGTTTTGGAAATGGATAATTTTTCTTTGGAGAATTCTAGTTATGCTGATTCATTTAATTTAGAACATATTCAACAAAGATTTTATCAGGGAAGTTATATTTTAACTCTTGTGGCTGTAATTGAATTTATTATTATTTGGAGACTTCTTAAATAAATTTCTAACACTTATAATTACTATATTTATTTTATTACCCACGTTTCTACTGCTATAAAGACAATTGCAATTATACTGATTAAACCTTGCATAGCTTGGAATGCTGAATTGTTTAATTGTAAAAATGTAAGTATTCCGACGATTGTTGCTAATAGTCCGACAATTAATGTTGTCATTGATGAAAATGTTGATTGGTTTAATTCTTTTTCAATCTTTTTGAATAGTCTTAATGGTCTTCCTTCAATTATAAAACCAATCCCCATTATTAGAAACCATGATGATTCAATATAGTGATCAATATTTACAAAGAAGAGTGTTTTACTGATTATTCCTACGAATCCTAAAATAGAAACTATTGAAAGAACAATTACAAAAGGTTTTGAAACTCTAAATTCTTTACAAATTGTTTTTAGATCTTCTTTTGGAATATCTATATCACTTTCTTTTCCTTTTTTGAACATGTGGTTAGAATGTGTGTGGAATTTATAAATTTTGGGATGTTTTTATTGAAAATACTATTACCATCTTGCTTCTACTTTTTTAAAATACTCTTCACCAGACTTTTTTAGTTCTATCAAATATTTTTCTGTTGTATTTGATTTATTAGAATATTCTTTATCTATAAAATTACCTGCTGATTTAAAACCTTGTAAAAAATATTTTTTTGGTTTTTCTTTAATTAAAGAATTTAACCATTTCCCTATTTTTACAACATCTTCTTTTGTATGTAAATCTTCTATTACTGTTGTTCTAAATTCATAATCATCTAGATCTGAAATTATTTTTATTGATTTTTCTATATCTTCTATATTTACTTCAACACCTGCTGTTTTATTATATTTTTCTTTTGAATTTTTTATATCCATTGCAACATAATCCACTAATTTCTCTTCTATATATTTTTGTAATTTATCTGGACTTGTTCCATTAGTATCTATTTTTACAAGATAACCCATTGATTTAATTTGTTTTAAAAATTCTTTGTCTAATGTTAATAGTGGCTCACCACCTGTTATACAAATTGCATCTAATTTACCGACTCGTTGTTGTAAAAAAGATAGAATTTCCTTTACGGTATATTCTATTTCTGGTTCTTCTGTTACTAATCCAGCATTATAGCAAAATCCACACCTAAAGTTACAACCATATAAAAAAATTGTACAAGCAACTTTCCCTGGATAGTCAATTAATGTTGTTTTTTGTATTCCACAAATTTTCATTTAAAAAAAGAAAAAAATAGAGATTAAACTTTGAAAGTTTTTCTATCTCTAAATTCTTCAGATTTTCCTTCGTTCCAAGTACTAACTGGTCGTAGATATCCTACAACTCTAGAATAGACTTCACATCTTGTTCTTCCCATCATTTCTTACCTCCTTTTTATTTGAAGAATTTTCTACTAGAATATTTTTATTTCTATTCTCTTCTATTATTTCTTCTGGTATATTTTCTGATACTAATATTTGATTTGTTTGCATTTTCTCTGCCATTTCTAAATCTTCATCACATTTTGGACAGTATTCATGTTCCCCTGCAATATAACCGTGAATGGGGCAAATTGAGAAAGTTGGTGAGATTGTAAAATATGGAATACGATAATTTCCAGATATCTTTTTTACCATTTGTTTTGCTCCTTCTTGTGTAATTTTCTCTCCGATAAATGTATGAAAGGTTGTTCCTCCTGTATATTTACATTGAAGTTCATCTTGTAAATCTAATGCTGAAAAAACATCATCTGTATAATTTACGGGTAATTGTGTTGAATTTGTATAGTATGGTTTTGCTCCTTTTTTATAAGATTCTTCATTTGCACAACATATTTTCCCAAATCTCTTTTTATCTAATCTTGCAAATCTGTATGTTGTTCCTTCTGCTGGTGTTGCTTCTAAATTGTAAAGATTTCCGGTCTCTTCTTGATATTCTGTTAATTTATCTCTCATAAAATCTAATATTCTTAGCGCAAATTTATGCCCTTTTTCTGTTGCTATATTTTCTCCTGGCATGAAGTTTGTAATTGCTTCATTCATTCCTAATAATCCGATTGTTGAAAAATGATTTTTCCAATATTGTTTGAATCTTTGATATACTTGTCTTAGATAAAATCTACTGTATGGATATAACCCTATTTCTGTAAACTTTTCTACCGTTTTTCTTTTTATTTCTAAAGACTCTTTTGCTAATTCCATTAATCTATCTAATCTTGCGAAAAAATCATCTTCAGTAATTGAGATATATCCTAATCTTGGCATGTTTACTGTTACAACTCCTATTGATCCTGTTAGGGGATTTGCTCCAAAGAGACCTCCACCTCGTTTTTGCAATACTTTATTATCAATTCTAAGACGACAACACATGCTTCTTGAATCTTCTGGATTCATATCTGAATTTACATAATTCGAAAAATTTGGTATTCCATATTTTGCAGTCATTTCCCAAAGTAAATTGTAGTTTGGATTTGACCAATCAAAATCTTTTGTAATATTATAAGTTGGGATTGGGAATGTAAATACTCTTCCTGCAGCATCTCCTTCAATCATACATTCTGCGAATGCTTTATTTAGCATGTCCATTTCATTTTGGAACTCTTTGTATGTTTCTTTTTGTATCTGTCCACCGACTATTATATGCTCATTAGACATATATTTTGGAACCAATAGATCCATTGTTATGTTTGTGAATGGAGTTTGGAATCCTACTCTTGTTGGAACGGCTAAATTAAAAATAAATTCTTGCATTGACTGTTTTACTTGATCATAGGTAAGTTTGTCATAACGTACAAATGGGGCTAATAATGTATCAAAATTACTAAATGCTTGAGCTCCGGCGCTTTCTCCTTGTAATGTATAAAAGAAATTAACCATTTGTCCTAAGGCTGTTCTTAGATGTTTTGCAGGTTTACTGGCAACTTTTTCTTTTACTCCTTGAAATCCTACTGTCAATAAATCTTTTAGATCCCAACCTACACAATAAGCTCCTAGAGTTCCTAGATCATGTACGTGTATATCTCCTGATTCATGAACTTTCCTTATTGCTTCTGGATATATTCTTCTTATCCAATAATTACTAATTATTTTTGTTGCAATATAATTATTAAGACCTTGTAATGAATATCCCATATTTGAATTTTCTTTTACCATCCAATCATTTAATCCAATATAATCTTCAACTACTTCTATTGTATCAAATAAACCTTTTACATCTCTTAATTCTTCTCTACTTTTTCTATATAAAATATATGCTTTTGCAACTTGATCATGACCTTCTTTTATTAGAACTTCTTCTGCTAAATCTTGAACGTCTTCTACACTGGGAATATTATATCCTGTAAATCGTTCATTTAGCTTATTTATTACTATTCTAGATATACTTGCTGTCTTATCTCTATCTTTACCTCCAACGGCTCTTGCAGCCTTCCAGATTGCACTTTCTATCTTTGATGGATCAAATGTCACGACATCTCCATCTCTTCTACGAATTTTACTTACCATTAGAATTTAGCTCCTTTAATTCGTTTTCAAAATCATTCAATGTTTCAAATTCCTTATAAACAGCTGCAAATCTCAAATATGCTATTTTATCTACTTTTTTCAATTCTGACATAACAATTTGTCCTATTCTTTTTGTTTCTATACCTTTATCTTTTGCTAAACGATAAATTCTTGATTCAATTTTATTTGTTACACTATCTATCTCTTCTGTATCAAATTTTCTTTTTTCTAGGCATTTTGAGACACCACTATACAACTTTTTTCGATCAAACTTCTCTTTAGTCCCATCTTTTTTAATTACGCTTAGATTAAGTTCTATTCGTTCATATGTAGTAAATCGCTTACCACATTTTAGACATTCACGTCTTCTTCTTGAGACTGACTCATTGTCTCTTTTGTCAACAACTTTTGTTTCGGTATGATTACAGTATGGGCATAGCATTTTGTTCTTCCTTTTTGATAACTACAATATATTGTGGTGTTTTATGTTCTAAAACACAACTTGTTGTGGTTGTAATCCTACAGAATAATAATTAGTATTTAAAGATTATGTCATTTTATTGAGATATTACTTTCATGTTACAATGGAATCTTATAAAGAAACCGGATAAATAAATTATAAATCGCTTAACATTTCACAATAATTACATAATTTTTTTCTAGATGGTTCGCCACATTTTTCACATTTTTGTATAGTTGAA
>CAZFHC010000017.1:0-17467 GCA_964518625.1 Candidatus Woesearchaeota archaeon
ACGCCCCAACCGATAATAGTAAGGGAGTTTTTTTTATTTAAATAATTAAATAATTCTAAAGAAGTTTCACCAATCCATCTCTTGTAAAATCAGAAGGTTTTTCTGTAGATAATTCTTTATATCTCTTCTTTGGTGCAGTTATATCCCATTCGTATGTTATCTCTGACGTCCTTCCACTAGTTTTTGGATTCAAGAAATTTAATGTATATTTACAAAATGGCTCATATTCAAAAACTTTTGAAAAAGCATCTACTAATGTTTTCATATCTTCATCATCTTTTCCTTCCATTCCCATTACTAAGTATCTTTCACCAACACCATTACTCATCATAACAACCCTTCCTTTATACGTAAAGAAACTCCACTGATTTTCTAAATCTTGTTCAGGAATTTTACCTTGTGTAATTAAATCATTAATTGCAAGACTAACATGATAGATGCCATTACTTTGAAGAGTTTCCATAGAAAATACACAGATAAGAAGCTTTTAATTATTTATATCATAAAAAATAGAATGTTCTAAAACATATATCATGTTATATATTTATGCTCTTAATTTTTTTAGCTATTAACTTAACAGCAAAGTGTCTATGCTTTGGTTCTCCATGAGTTTCCCAATCACCTAATTTTTCTTCATAAAAAAGAATTTTCCAATCTTTGTACAATTCTTTCAATTCACCTTCATCAAAAAAATATCTTCCTTTTGACAAAACCATTTTCTTTTGTTTTGGAGTTTTAGCAACAAAAGAAGCAATGACATTCAATCCATTTGGTTTTGTTTTTGATTGGATTTGTTCAATCACATTGAAGATATTTTTTTCATCAATAAATTGAAGGACATTCATTGCAAAGATTGCATCAAATTTCTCACAATCTTCTAAATAAGATTTAACATCTAAAACATCTGTTGTAATGTTTAACTTTTCTTTTTTGGTAAATTCATTGAGTTTTCTAATTCCCTCTTCTGAAAAATCGATTGCGATAACATTAAAATTGTTCTCTGCCAAAAAGAAAGAATTTTTGCCTTCTCCACAACCCAAATCTAATACTTTTGCATTTGAAGGCAAATATTGAATTGAATCAATAACCAGATTGTGAGGTTTTAATCCCCAATAAAATTCTTTTTTTGAATATTTTAAATCATAATCCATAATAGTGATTGGGAAACGATTTAATATAAACTTTGCTGTCAAACTCCAGGAAAATATCTAATATAACATTTGGATTTGGAAAACTCGCAAGCGAGTTTATGGATAGAGTCATAATCGCTGTTAATTCGTTATTGAGAAGGTCCGGAGGAGTTCAGATTAATAGATTCAACTATTAATGGCATGAATTTGAAAAGAAATATAATTCAACTTTTCAATCATAGAAGAGAAATAGCAGACCAATACCGGATCTTTCTTTAATAATTCTAGAGTACTATCCACACCATGCTTAGAATCTATCTTTATAGTTTTATTTTTTATATTTTCAAATAACTCAGGAGTATACGAAAAGTATAAATCATAGACCAATTCTATTTTTTCATGTATTTGTTTGTAATGATTAATAATAACTTTTTGAACCTTTTTGTTTTTTCTTTTCTCAAGTTCCCATATTGAATACTTATATTCATTCATCAATTGTTCTAATAAAAAAACTAAGATTGAAACAAAATTAGTTTTTTCCTGTTTCTTGAATCCTTCTTTAGTTAACATCCTCCTCAAATAATAGGTTTGCCTGTTGTTTGTTTTTTCAAGTGGGAAAATGGTATCGATATTTTCTCCAGTTTCGAGTATAGAAATATACTGCTTAGAGGTATGTATAAGATTTAGAAATATTCTCCTCATAAATGTCTCAAATTCATTAGGATTTTCTTCTAAAACCTGTCTTAAGATACAATACTTATCTCCATGCTCTACAGTTTCAAAACCTAGAAAGGTTGGCAAAAGTTTCTTTTCCATTATCTCATAAGTTTTTATACTATCATAATTTACTTTAATTTCGTCGTATCCAGAAAGATATGCAGATGAAATCTCCCTCCATATATATCCTACATTTGAATTTATCAAATTAACTTCTTTCTTTTTGGGTTCTTTTTTACTGTTCGTAGAAATCTCTAGTCCACGCCCATTTTCTTCAACTTCGATTTGCATCCCTTTTTTTAAGTCATATTTTTTAACCCACTTCATGGGAATTGATACCATCAATGTTGAGGGTCCTTGTTGAACTATGCTTCTTTTCATGATTTCGTAAGGAAACCTTAGTATTTAAGGTTATTTATATTATTCGAATAATATTATCATTATATATATAAGTTTAAAATTTGTATATATATTATGGAAATCAATAAAAAATTTGGAGTAATATGGGACCAGACAGGAGTTTTGTATGCACAAGATAATGGAGATCAAGGAAGGGGAAATGTAAGAAAAACATTTAAGAAAGTCTTTGCTAATCATGGAGTTAAAATAACTGATGAAATTTTTAGTGAGAAATATAGAGGAACTTCTCTAGCAAATCAAATGTCTATGTGGAAAAGGGATTTTCAATTAAATATTCCAATTTCAGTTCAACAATTTTCTAAAGAGGCTGCAAAAATCGAATATGGTATTATCGATCCTAAAAAAGCTAAAGACGAAAATACTATGAGATTACTTAGGGAATTGAAGTCCTATAATGTTCCGATGGTTATTGCAACCTCATCAACAAGAGAGAGAGCCCTTAATATTACTAAACTATTGGGACAAGATGAATATATACAGGAGATTATAAGCTGTGAAGATGTAGAAAATCATGAACCTTCAATTGATACCCTAACTTTGGCTGCAAAGAAGATGGGGCTATATCTTGAAGATTGCATAGTAATAGAAGATGCAGCTTCAGGGATTATTGCAGCAAAAAAGGCTGGATGTAAAACCATAGGATATACAGTTTACTCAGAAGAACAATATAAATCCTTGTCCAATTCTAATCCAGATTTACTTGTGAGAAGTTTTAGAAATATGACATATAAAACTCTAAGAGATTTGTTTGTTCACAAATAAAGATTATACTAATGTATCAATGATTAAATAGGTCCGGGGGAGTAAAAAGACCCTAGAGTTCAAATCTCCGTAGGCTCATTTTATCGTCGCTATTAAATGACTTAGGAGGGTCCGGAGATAAATATTGAGTTTTTTTTAAGAACAAAATCTATTTTAGACATAATATAAAACGTCCTAACCAGTCTCTCAATGGTTTTGTTTATCCTATATGAGCGTAGAATTCTTTTATTATTTCCTAAAATCCTATAACTTCTTCCAAAACTTCATTAATAGAACTTCTCGCTTATTTGGCACTTTTTTTTTGGAAATTATTTATTATAACTCGATAAGAATACTAATTAAGTCGGAAGTTTTATTAACTTAAATTTTCTTGACTATTTAATGAGAGGGATAAGAGTAGCTATAAATGGTTTTGGAAGAATTGGAAGGGCCATCTTTAAAAAAGCATTAGAAGAAGGAATAAATATTGTCGCAATAAATGACTTATCAGATACTAAAACTCTAGCTTACTTATTAAAATATGATTCTGCTTATGGTGTTTATGAGAAATCTATTGAAGCAGGAGAAGGATTTATCAAAATTGGGACTAAGAAAATTATTGTATGTGCTGATAGAAATCCTGAAAATCTTCCTTGGGAAAAGATGAAAATTGATATTGTTATTGAGTCTACCGGTGCATTCACAGATAGAGAAGGAGCTTCAAAACATCTTAAAGCAGGTGCAAAGAAAGTTCTAATTTCAGCTTCTGGAAAAGATGTGGATTTTACAGTAGTATTAGGTGTTAATGAAAAAGGACTAAGAAAAAATCAAAAGATTATTTCCATGGCTTCATGCACTACAAATTGCATTGCTCCAATTATAAAAATTTTGGAAGATAACTTTGGAATAAAAAAAGGATTTTTAACAACTATTCATGCATACACTGGAGACCAAGCATTAGTAGATGGTCACCATAAAAATCTCAGAAGAGGTAGAGCAGCAGCAATTAATCTGATTCCAACCACTTCAGGAGCGGCAAAAGCTGTAGCAGATGTAATCCCCAGTGTTAAGGGCAAGATCGATGGAATGGCAGTTCGTGCTCCTGTAATTTGTGGAAGCATAACAGATTTTGTAGCTACATTAAATAAAAAAGTGACAGTAGAGGAATTAAATAATGCTATAAAAAAAGCAGCAAGAAAACTTGATGGAATTCTGAAATATACTGAAGAAGATATTGTTTCCTCAGATATTATTGGAAATTCAAATTCTTCTATTTTTGATTCTAAATTAACCAAAGTTAATGGTAACCTTGTGAAAGTCTTGGCTTGGTATGATAATGAATACGGTTACAGTTGCCGTATGGTTGATTTACTAAAAAGGTTATAAAATGTATAATTTGATAATTATTGGTGATAAATTTGCTAGGATAACTGCAGAAAATTATGTAGTTAAAGCAAATTTTACAGATCTTAAAAAAAACAAATGGAGAGAAACTATGTTATTTCGTGGAACGAGAATGTATAATGATAATTTGACTTCTATTCCTAGAATTTTTGCTATAGGTAAAGAATATCAGGTAGCGTTAACAAGTTTTAATTATCTTTTAAAATGAAAACTTTAGATGATTTTAACTTCAAGAACAAAGTAGTATTGTTAAGGGCAGACTTGAATTCTGATTTTCATAAAGGGAAAATTATTCCTTCAGAGAGAATCAAAGAAAGTGCAAAGACAATTCTAGAACTAAAAACAAAAGGTGCAAAGGTTATTATCTTGGCTCACCAAGGTAGAAAAGGCGAAGAAGATTTCATTTCCTTAAAACAACATGCAAAATTTCTTTCGAAATATACACTTGTTAAATTTGTTGAGGATATTATTGGACAGAAAGCCATTGCAGCAATCAGTCTATTAAAAAATGGAGAAGCAATCTTGTTAGATAATGTTAGGTTTCTGCAGGATGAATTTAATCCAAAGAAAGGAAAGAAGAATGAATTGTTTAAACTAGTAGAACTTAGCGATGTTTATGTTAATGATGCTTTTTCTGTTTGCCATAGACAAGAATCTTCAATAGTTTTGTTCCCGAAGTATCTAAAAGGATTTGCAGGAAGATTGCTTGAAAAAGAAATAAATGCTTTGAAACAGATTAAGATGAAAAATAGTATTTATATTCTAGGTGGTGCAAAGCCAGAGGATAATATGAAGTTATTAAATAAAGGAAAAGTTTTGGCTTGTGGTTTGTTTGGACAGATTTGTTCAATTGCAAATGGCAAAAATTTAGGAGCGCAGAATGAATATCTTCGTAAATCTATTAAAAATTATGATTTAATTATTAAAAAATTAAAAAAGAAGTTGAAAAATGTTGAGATTCCTGATGATTTTGCAATTAAAGTTGAAAAATATATATCTCAAAGTTCAGGAATTAGGAAGGAGTTAGACATTGAAGATTTTCCTAGTAAATATGAAATTTTTGATATTGGTAAAAAGACGCTTAAAAAATATATTGAAGAAATTAAGAAAGCCCCTTCAATCTTTATGAAAGGCCCAGCAGGATTTTCTGCAGATAAGATGTTTGCGAAAGGAACTGTCGAGTTATTAGAAGCAATTTCTAAGTCAAAAGGTTTTAGTTTAGTTGGGGGAGGACATTTAAGTGATACGATAAAGAAATATAATTTGTCTGGATTCAATTATATTTCCCTTTCTGGTGGCGCATTGTTAAGATATGTTGCCGGTAAAAAGTTACCTGGGCTAGAAGCTTTAGAAAACTAAGATATTTATTAGATTAATTGGAATGAAAAGATATTTAATAAGATAAACTTTTATATAATCATGAAAAGAGAGGTGTTTGATATTGTTACATTTGGAAGTGCAATTATAGATACATTTGTGGATACCGAATTTAATAAAAAATCCAATTCATTCGTTTATCCTTCTGGATCAAAAATTCTCGTAAATAGTTTAAAATCAGATATTGGTGGTGGAGCTACAAATACTGCAGTTGCATTTTCTAGACTTGGATTTAAAGTTGGTTCTATTTCTAAAATTGGAGACGATAATAATGGCTTAGATATTTTAAAAATGTTTAAAAAAGAAAAGATAACTTTCTTAGGTTCTGTCTCTCCTAAAAATACTGGTAGTTCCATAATTCTTGATAGTAAAGGAAGTGGTAGAACAATCCTTACCTTCAAAGGCCCGGGAAATTCTATTAAATTTTCTGAAATACCTAAATTCAAAACACCCTGGTTCTATTTTACTTCTGTTTTGGGAGACAGTTTAAAAACACAAATAAAATTAGCAAAAGAATCAAAAGCAAAGATAGCTTTTAACCCAAGTGAATATATTATAAGAAGTGAAGATATTCGCCCACTTCTTAAGCTTACAGAGATATTGCTTTTAAATAAAGAAGAAGCACAATTGCTATGTAAAAAATATGGGAGGAAAGGAGATTTATTAATTTGTCTCCGTAAATTTGGTCCAAAGATTGTTGTAGTTACTGATAAAAATAATTTAGCATATGCTTTTGACGGTATCAAAAGGTATTCAATAAAACCTCACAAGATTAAGGTTGTTGAACGGACTGGAGCAGGAGATGCATTTTCTTCTGGATTTGTTGCTGGAATAATTGTGGGTAAAAGTATCTCAGAGAGTCTAAAATTAGGACTTACAGAAAGTGAATCTGTAATCAAGTATTTTGGTGCAAAAAATAAATTACTAAGAATGAAATTAAAATGATAACTCCAAGTTTAAATAAAATCCTAAGAGACGGGAAAGCTTTCTTCTTAGCATATGATCAAGGACTAGAACATGGCCCAACAGATTTTAATGATAAAAATGTAGATCCGGAATACATAATTAAAATAGCAAAACAAGGAAAATTTACAGCATTAATCTTTCAAAAGGGAATTGCAGAGAAATATAACTCTTCTATTAAAAAAAACAAAATTCCTTTGATTGTTAAATTAAATGGAAAAACAAGTTTAGTAAAAGGTGATCCAGTTTCTAGACAATTATGTAGTGTTAGTGAAGCAATAGAACTTGGTGCTCTAGCGGTTGGTTACACTATTTATATTGGAAGCATATTCGAAGAAGAGATGTTAATGGAATTTGAGAAAATACAAAAAGAAGCGCATAAAAAAGGACTACCTGTTGTTGTGTGGATTTATCCTAGAGGTAAAGGAGTTAAAGAAAAAAATAAAAAGGAATTGATGGCCTATGCTTCAAGAGTAGGATTAGAAATAGGAGCAGATATCGTCAAAATTCAATCTACAGGGAAAAAGACAGATGTTAAATGGGCAGTTGAATCAGCAGGAAAATGTAAAATTGTCTTAGCTGGAGGAAAGAAAAAGAACGAAGAAGAATTATTAATGGAGATTAAAGATGCAATAAAGGTTGGAGTTACAGGTATTGCTATTGGACGAAATATTTGGCAAGCAAAAAAACCTTTGGTTTTGGCTAAAAAATTAAGAGAGGTTATCTGGTAAAAATGAAACCAGTAATAGTAATCAATTTAAAAACCTATAAGTCTGGGAAAGATGCACTAAAGTTAGCAAAAGCAATTGAGAAAGCTAATCCTAAAATTATCTTAGGGACACAACCAACTGATATAACATTAATAACCAAAGCCGTAAAAAATCCAATTTATGCCCAGCATGTAGATTTCCAAGAACCTGGAAGAAACACGGGTTATATTTTACCTGAAGCTATAAAAGCTGCCGGAGCAAAAGGAGTTTTTCTAAATCACAGTGAACATAGATTAAGTATAGACATAATAAAAAAAACAGTAAAGCGATGTAAGAAATTAAATTTAAAGATTGGAATATTCGCTAAAAACTTAAACCAAGCTTTTGAACTAAAAAAATTAGAACCAGACTATTTAATTATTGAACCACCAGAATTAGTTGCAGGGAAAATCTCAGTAAGTAAAGCACAACCAAAATTAATAGAAAAAATTGGTAAAAACTTAAAATATTCATTCTTAGTTGGAGCAGGAATAAAAAATGCAGAAGATATAAAAATTGCAATGAAGCTCGGAGCTTCGGGTATAGCCATTTCTTCAGCAATAACAAAATCAACTAATCCGGAAAAAGCTGTCATAGGACTATTCAAACCATGAAAGAGAAAATTCTACTGAATATATTACATGAAGTTCAAGATAAAAATGGTTATTTATCTGAAAAATCCTTAAAGGAAATTAGTAAAAAATATCAAATTCCAATCTCTAGACTTTATGGAATTGTTACTTTTCATACAATGCTTCGAACAAAAAAGCAAGGGAAGCATATTCTGGAAATTTGTGGAAGTCCATCCTGTTTGTTAAATGATGCTAGAACTATAGAGAAATTTTTGGAGAAAACTTTAAAAATTGAAATCGGAGAAACAACAAAAGACAAAAGATTCTCTTTGTATAAAACTTCTTGTATTGGATGTTGTGATTGCGCACCAGCTATGTTAGTAGATGGAGTACCTTACACTAAATTAACCATTCAGAGAGTGAAAGAAATATTGGAGGAATTAAGGTAAATGCAAATATTGAGAGAGACCAATCTAGAAGCACTTTCTTTAGCTAAAAGACTTGGAAGAAAAAAAACACTAGAGGCTCTAAAAAAAAGTGGATTAGTTGGGAGAGGAGGAGCCAGTTTTCCTACAGCAAAAAAATGGGAAATGGCACTATCTGTTAAAAGTAATGAACGATTCTTAATTTGTAATGCAGATGAAGGAGAGCCAGGAACCTTTAAAGACAAATTTCTAATTAAAAATAATCCGGAAACATTAATTGAAGGGATACTTATTGCTGCCTATGTACTCGAAGTCAAAAGATGCTTTATTTATCTTAGAGCCGAATATGAAAACTTAAGAAAAGAATTAGAGCAAATGATAGAAAAAGTTTTAAAAAAATCTGGAATGAATATTTCTATTGAAATTGTTCGTGGAGCAGGAGCTTATATTTGTGGAGAAGGAACGGCGATTATACAATCTATCATGGGATATAGAGGACAGCCAATGAGCAAACCACCTCACCCAACGATAGAAGGACTTTGGAAGAAGCCAACGGTTCTAAATAATGTCACAACATTAACATGCGTTCCACAGGCTTTACTTTATGATGATTGGAATCCTAATTATCGACTTTTTTCAATTTCTGGAGATGTCAAGCATCCAGGGGTTTACGAATGGGAACTCGGCGTCAAGATGTCAACCATTCTCGAGACAGTCAAGCCTAAAGAAAAAATTAAAGCAATGTCTTTTGGATGTTTTGGAGGGATTATGCCAGTTAGGGAAAAGGAGATAGTCTCACCAAGTCTAATTTGTAAAGAGGGAGGCTGTCATCATGGAGCATATAGCATCATATTTATTGGGGAGAAAAATAACATAGTCGATATTAATCTTAGTATGGCAAAATTTTATACTTATGAATCTTGCGGGAAATGTACTCCATGCCGTGAAGGAACAATACAGTTAGTTGAGTTATTAAAAAAAATAAGAAGTGGGAATGGGACGAATAAAGATTTAAAACTATTGAAAGAATTAGCAGAACATATACAAGAGACTAGTCTTTGTGGACTTGGTCAATCCTGTGGAAACCATATATTAACAGGACTCAAGAATTTCAAAAAAGATTATAAAAGTTTTAGGAGAAAAAAATGAACATAATACTTAACGGTAAAAAAATTGAAGGAGAAGAGGGAAAAACAATTTTAGAAATTTGTGCTAATCAGGGTATAAACATTCCTACTCTTTGTTACCATAAGAATTTGCCTCCAGAATCTAGATGTAGAATTTGCCTAGTTGATCTTAATGGAAAATTAGTTACCTCTTGTTCAACGAAGCCAAAAGAAGGGGACAAAATTCTAACTAAAACGAGAAGAGTTCTTAAGGCGAGGAGAATAAATATGGAGCTAATGAGCCCAGGAATTGACATAAAAAAGTTAGGAAAAGATTTTGAAGCAAAAAAAATCTACGAAGAGGTAGGAGTGGACAATGAGAGATTCAAATCTAAAAGAAAAATTTACAAAGAGGTAGGATTGGACAATGAGAGATTCAAGTCTAAAAGAAATTATCTACCAGATTTGGGAGATTCCTTGGTTAGAGATAATAACAAGTGTATAAATTGTGGAAAATGTGTTCAGGTATGTTCTCAAATACAACAAATTTATGCAATAGATTTTGCGTCTAGGGCCCACAATGAACACGTAACTCCATATTGTGAAAAAAACCTAAAAGATATAGCATGTATTCGTTGCGGACAGTGTCTCATTAATTGTCCAGTCGGAGCAATAACAGAAGTCTCTCATCTAAAAGAAGTTGAAGCAGCGTTAAATAACAATAATAAGCATGTAATTGCTCAAACTGCCCCATCTGTTCGTGCAGCTCTTGGAGAACTATTTGATATGAAAATAGGAACTCTTGTTACAGGGAAGATGGTTACAGCTCTCAAAGATTGTGGATTTGATAAAGTGTTTGATGTAAATTTAGGAGCTGATATGACAATCATGGAAGAATCAGCCGAGCTGATAAAAAGAATAGAATCAAAGGGAACACTACCCCTAATAACTACATGTTGTCCTGCGTGGATTCTGATGATGGAACAATTCTATCCAGAACTAATTCCTAATATGTCTACCTGCAAAAGTCCGCATGAAATGCTAGGCGCCTTAATAAAAAATTATTATGCGGAAAAGGTAAACATAAAGAAAAAAGATATTGTCGTCGTTAGTATTATGCCGTGTGTTGCTAAAAAATTCGAATCAACAAGACCAGAACTTGATACTGATGTAGATTTTGTTTTGACAACTAGAGAACTCGGAAGATTGATAAAAAAGAAAAATCTTGATTTTGCTAATTTAGAAGATAGTGAATTTGATCCAACACTTGGATTAGCAACTGGTGCTGGAGATATATTTGGGGCAGCAGGCGGAGTTATGGAAGCAGCACTCAGAACAGCCTACGAATTAATAACTAAAAAGAAATTAGAAAATATTGAATTTAAAAGTTTACATAAATTTGAAGGAATTAAAGAAGGATCAATTAAATTAGGAAAAAAAACTATACGTTTCGCATGTGCTAATGGAGGAGCTAATATTAGAGAACTTGTAAAAAATAAAAATAAATATGATTTTATAGAAATGATGGCATGCCCAGGGGGATGCGTCGGAGGCGGAGGTCAACCAATTTATTTCGATGATAAAACTTTAAAACTTAGAAGCAAAGCACTATATTCTTCTGATAGGATGAAGAAATACAGAAAGTCTCACGAAAACCCAATTGTAAAAGAGATATATAAAAAATACATAGGTAATCCAGGAGATAAAAAAGCAAAAAAACTTCTTCACACAAAATACAAGAAGAGGAGTTGTTTCTGAAATTTAAATTACTCAATAAATATATATTTAAAGACAAAAAACTAAGTAAATCTATGAAAGAGGTAAGACGTCCCTGGGGAAAATTTGAGATATTTACATTAAATGAAAAATCTACTGTAAAAATTCTTACCGTCAAGCCATACGAGATTCTTAGCCTACAAAAGCACAAACATCGTAAAGAAATGTGGTATTTTCTTACTGATGGCTGGGTGCAATTAGGAAAAAAAACAAAGAAGATAAAAGAAGGTGATGTTGTAAAAATAAAAAAAATGCAAGCACACAGGCTTTTCGCTAAAAATAAAAAAGTAAAAGTTCTAGAAATTTCATTCGGAACATTTGATGAGAAAGATGAAATAAAATTAGAAGATAAATATGGCAGAAAATAAAAATAATAAACCAATCAACAAAAGAAAAGATATCATCGCGATAGATATGGGTGGTACAAATCTGAGGATCGCAATAGTTAGAAGTAATAAGATTATAAAATATCATAAAGAGAAAACTCCAAAGACATCATTGGAAATAAAAAGAAGAATATTTGATTTAGTTGGGGGATATATGTCTGACACAATAAAAGGTATCGCAGTCTCTTCTCCTGGTCCATTAAAAGATGGAACAATTAAAAATCCTCCGAATCTACCTTTGAAAAATTATAACTTAAAAAAAGCATTACAAAATAAATTCAAAGTTACTGCAGTGGTTAAACATGACGCTGATTGTGTTGCTTTCGCCGAAGCAAAATTAGGTAGTAAAAAGAAAAACTTTATTTTATTAACCTTAGGGACTGGGATTGGGGGAGGAATTATAATTAATGGAGAAATTTATCGAGGTACTGGTTATGCTGGTGAACTTGGTCATATAGTAATTAATAATGGTAAGTACCTTGAAAACCTAGCAGCTTCAAAAAGATTAAAAAAAGTTACCAAAGAGATTTTTGGAGAATCAAAAACATTCAGTGATTTGATAAAAATCAAAAATCAAAAATCAAAAAAACTTCTAAATGAATTTACTAAATATTATGGGCAAGGAATAGCTTCTTTGATAAACTGTTTTGACCCTGAAGTTGTAGTGTTAGCAGGGGGCGTCTCAGAAGCTGGAGAAGAGTTTATTAAATTAATAAGGGCAAACGCCTCAAAATATTCTACTCTTCCAAAAAAGACTTCAATAATTTGGACCAAATTAAAACATCCTGGTATTTTAGGAGCTAGTCTTTATATTAAATAAAATGGTAAAGGAAATAAAAAAAGTTAGAGCACCCGTAAGAATTGATTTCGCAGGAGGTACAACAGATATTTATCCATTTACACATACACATGGAGGTGCAGTTTTAAATGCAGCAATAAATTGTCATGTTTACGGAAAACTTTCAAAATCAAATAATAATGTAAAACTAGAATACTCTTCAGATATTCCAACTTCCAGTGGTCTTGGAACAAGTAGTGCAATGAATGTGGTATGGACAAGTTTAATTACAAATCATCTTAATCAAAAAGAAATTGCTGAAGCTGTTTTCAGAATTGAACAATCTATTAGTGAATCAAGAGTCAACGGGAAACAGGATCAATATGCTGCAGCATTAGGAGGAATAAACTATTTTGAATTTAAAAAAGAGAAAGTAATTGTCCATAAGTTAAATCTTAGAAAAGAATTTATAAATAAATTAGAAAATAAATTAGTCCTAGTCTATTCTGGCAAAACTCATTACTCCGGAGTCTCTAACAAATCTGCTATTGATAATCTTCTAAAAGGTAAAAATACAGAAAATTTAGTCCGATTGAAAAAAATTGCTAGTCAAATGAAAAATGCTTTGTTAAAAGAGAATTTAAATAAATTCGCAGAACTAATGAACCAAGAAACAGAAGAGAGAAGAAAATTGTCAAAGACAATTGTATCCACTCAACTTCAAAAAATTATCGATGATGGAATGAAGAATGGTGCATTAGGAGCAAAAGTCTGTGGATCTGGTGGTGGAGGAAGTATTTTATTTCTAGGAAACGAAAAAAAATTAGTCAAGAAGTTTGGTTCAAAAGTAATTCCTTTCAAATTTGACTTTGAAGGCGTTAGAACAGTTTGAAATATTAAACTATTACTTCTTAGATTCTTCAACTAATTTATCAAGCAAATCATTCAATACTATTGTTGCTCCACTAACCTCTACATCATCTTCTCCATAGTAAAGATAAATTTTATCCTTAATAATAACCGCACCGCAAGGGAAAACAACATCTTTAACGATATACTCCCTATTTGGATTAAACATGGGTTCTAAAATAGGATCTTCTAATCTAGCCAATACTTTTTCTGGATCTTTTTTATCTAACAACATAGCACCAACTCGATAATTGTTATCAAAGCTTGATATACCATGATAAATTAATAACCATCCCTTGTTTGTTTCAATTGGTGGAGGCCCAATACCTATTCTCAAACTATCCCAATTTTTTTCTCTAGGGTTAGCAAGAGTTTTCTCTGTTCTCAATTCATTAGTCTCAAAATTTAAATCATCTATATAACTAATTGAAATAGAATTATTCACTCTATGAAAAATCATCCAACCTTTTTTCTGTTTCTTAGGTAAAATACACGCATTCTTATCAAAGACACCTTCTCTATCTATTGAAACGGGTTTAGACCAGTTCCAATTCTTTTTTTTCAAATCTTTCAAATCTATTGAGGTAACACAAACATCAGCATCTCCACCATTCCACCCAGTGTAAGTCATAAAAAGTTTTTCTCCAATGACTACTACTCTAGGATCTTCAACACCTTTTAACTCAAAATCTTCTCTAGGAAAATAAACTGGAGAGTCAGATCTTTCAGTAAAGTTAAAACCGTCCTTACTAGAAGCGTAACCAATAGTAGAAACATCATCTTCTGCAGTAGCCCTATAAAATAGATGTATTTTCTTGTCAACAAGTACTGCTGCAGGATTACAGACTGCCTTAGATTCCCAAATACGATGAGTGGTTTTGAGAAGAGGATTCTCCTCCATTCGTTGAAATTTTGATTTACCTGAATCCACTAATTCATTTAATAACTTATTTAGCTCAACTCTTGCAACACAACAACAATTATCTGCACCACCATAATAGATTAATAAATTATCCTTTTCAATTCTTGCACCAGAGGGAAATACAATGTTAGGGATAAGACCTTCGAGCTCATATTGTTTCTCTGGATAGAGTAATGGCTCTTGAGTTCTACCAATAATCTTTTTTGGATCATTTTTATCTAAAAGCACCGCTTCAATACAAAATTTTTTCTCTTCAGTGAAGTAATTTTTTATATAAGAATAGATGAGTAACCAACCTTTATCTGTTTTTATCGGTGGAGCTCCCAATTCAACATGATGCTGTCTATTTCTCTGTAAAGGAACTAAAAAATCATCAAGTCTAAAGTAATAGTTTCTCCAATAATTTTCATCCCAGAGTTGTTCAATTCTATCAAAAGATGCGAGAACAATTTTTGCAGGGGGTCTATCGCTATCTACAGTCAAGATTGCAACATATTTTCCATCAATCTTTTCTGGGAAAAGAGCCATTGCCTTAGCATTAAAAGGTGTAACTAAATGTTTCTCAAAGCTCTTAAAATCCTTTGTAATTGCTACGCCCACTTTTATTCCTTCGGCACAAAAAGGATGTTTTGATAATGCTGTATAAAAAATAAAATATTTATCACCTATTTTAGTAACTCTTGGATCTTCACAACCATATTTCTCCCATTCATATTCGGGTTTAATAAGTTTTTTTCTTTCATGGAAATCAACACCATTCTTACTAATCGCACAACCTATTGTAGAAAAATCTATCTCTTTAGAATCAATTTTCTTTTTCGTAATAGCCCTATAAAGAAGACCAAACTCTCCGTCTTTTTCAAAAGGACATCCATTAAAGGCTGCAAGGTTTTCCCAAGAACTATTTTTTATTGGGTTTATTATTGGGTTTTTTACTTCCCTTTTTGCTTTCATTTAATGAAACCTTCTTCAATTTAATTTCTTTATTAGAAACTAGTTGTTCAAGAAAAGTATCAAGATTTTGTTTAGCGACACAAAGAACACTGTCAGCACCACCATAATAGATATACAAAGTATTCTCCTTAACAACAGCACCACAACAATAAACAATTCCTGGTTTAAATCCTTGGTTTTCATAGTACATATCAGGAACAATAACTGGTTTCAATGATCTATGTAAAACCTTCTTAGGATTCTTCTTATCAAGAAGCATTGCTCCAATCTTATATCTTCCATATTCTCCTTTTGAGTGAGCATGATAGAATACTAACCATCCGAGTTTTGTTTCAATTGGTGGAGCACCTACTCCTCTCACTCTCGTATGCCAATGACCAAAAACATCTCCTGGCTTATGGGAACTTTTTATGTAGTCTCCTTTTTTAAAATTCAGATTATCCCTATACTCTATTTCAATATCAGGCGTAATGCTATGAAGAATTGCATATTTTCCATTAACCTTCTTTGGAAATATAACCCAATTTTTATGAACTTCGTTAGGCGGAGAAATTATCACTGGAGCATCCCACTTCCAATTCTTTTTTACTAAATCTTCAACATCTATAGAAGTTAAAGCTACTCTTGGATAATTATCAAATGCTGTGTAAGTCATATAAATTCTTCCATCAATTTTAGTAACTCTTGGATCCTCGCAACCACCTAAACCTCCGAAACCACCACCAGAAGACCAAGCAGTATTTATATTTTCAATAATATTTTTTGGTCTCTCGTGAATATATGCTGGTTTGCTATATCTTTCTCGAATTGTAATTCCATCACCAGTAATTGCATATCCCACAACAGACATCCAGTTTTTACCAATTGCCCTATACAAAAGGTGAATATCTCCTTTATGTTCAAAAGCAGCACTATTGAAGGTATACTCAGATTCCCATTCTTCAGAACTAGGAACCAATATTGGATTCTGTTCAACCTTTTCAGTCTTAGGATAAACCTCACTAAATACGATTGGTATTGATATTACATGAAAGCCTTCACTTGTTTGCCAGTATGTATAGAGATTTGAATCAACATAAAGCATTCCAATTAATTTATCTCCTTCTTTTATTCTATCGTCAGTTTCAAAAATTGGTTTTTCAGATCTATATAATATCTTCTCTGGATCTTTTTTATCAAAAATCATTGTACCTATTGAATAAACACCTTTTCTTTGAGTATAATAAAAAAGAATAATCTCTTTTCCGACCCTTTCTACACAACCAATTTTAATTTCTTCTTTATCAAAATATTTATTTCTTGGAAGGAACTCCATTTCCCCTTGTATCCAATTTTTAAGGTCATCAGAATACATTATCTTAATACTTTTGTCTCCATAATACGCAACAAATTTTTTCAGATATTTAAACTTAGGAACAATATGTTTTGGAAGATTTACAGAAGATTTACGCGATGTTTCAATTTCAGATATTTTCTGAGAAACAGTCTCTACATATTCTTCTTTTCCATCACTGGAAAGATATGTAAACATGTAACCCTTAGGGATTACAGAAGCATGAATATCTGTTCCAGATATAAGACTTTTCAGAATGCTTTTAGAACAGGCAATTTTTTTTGGTTTTGTGAAAAAATCTATGAATTTTTTTGTGGAGCTAATAAAAAGTTCACCATTTTCTTCATAAACAACATAGGTACGTTTATACTTAAAAAATATAGTCTTTATCTCTTTTTGAACCATCTTCGGTGATAAATAGCTTTTATATCTTTTAAACATTGCCATTCATTTACGAAATAAATCTAAGATATATTAATCTTTTTTTCCTCCAAATGTACGAAAGGTCGAACGCCCCAACTGAGAATAGTACGAGCTTTATTTCTTCTTTTTCTTTACTTTACCTAATATCCCATCTGTTGAACCAGCGTAGAATAGAAGTCCAAAGGATATTCCTAATAATATACTTTTAAGTGCTAGGCCAATTCCAACACCAAAAATTATCCCAAGGAATATAGCTTTATTATTAATGGGTTTCATTAATATTAGAATCCATTTTGATATATAAATCCTGTAAATATTTAAAATAATAAAAATGAGAGCACAAATTTTTACGTTACCTCTCTCAAGCTTAGCCGAGACCAAA
>CAZFHC010000018.1:0-16007 GCA_964518625.1 Candidatus Woesearchaeota archaeon
GAGAACTGAAAGTAATATAATGTTTTTTACTGCTTCGTATAATTGGACCGGATGTCTGCATCCTTGTATGCCTTTAAATGTTACACAGAAAGGTAATTCAGTTATTTTTCCATAGCTTTCTATATTTATGAAGTTTGCAATTTTACCGAATATTAATAGAAATGTGAAGGGAAGAGTGAGTATGTCTGCAAGTTTTAAAAAATTAACATTATATTTTTTTGAGAATAAATAGGATGATAATAAAACTCCTAATAGTCCTCCATGAAAACTTAGTCCTCCTTGCCATATGTTAAAAATTCTTAGTGGATTATTTATAAAATACATCGGATTGTAGAAAATAATATAAAATAGTCGTGTTCCAATAATGGTTCCTAACAATAGGTAGATTGCGAGTTTGTATTTTAGATTAGTATTTTGTTTTTGTTGTCTCAAAAAATAATGTATTATTACAATTAAAAGAAGTGAACCTATTGCGTAGACTAATCCGTAAAAGTTAATGGTTGCCATTTTTTAATTTAAAATAAATTAAGAGAATAATACTTATTAAAATATAGCTATCTGCTAAATTAAATATTGGGAATATCCAAATTTGAATACAATCTCTTATGCCTGAAAAAAAAATTCTATCTATAAAATTCCCAACAATTCCAGATAAGAGAATTGTGGGTATTATTTTGTTATTGAATTGGTTTATTTTAATTGCTATAATAATTATTGCTATAAGTGAGAATATAATCCAAAATAAATTGTATGAGATTAATCCAAAAACACTTCCTTTATTAATTATTTTTGTAAAATTATTTTTGGTTAGGAGATCTAGTGTTATTAGAATCATTCCTGTTAGTAAAAAGGGAATAATTTTTTTCATATAAATTTAAAGATTTTATTTATTATAAGTTTAATTAAGAGTAAATTAATAAAGGATAATTGTTTGTTTTTTATATGAAAAAAGATTTATTCTTTATTTTATTTTTATTATGTTTAGTTTTTGTTTCTGCAATGAATAATGAAATGACATTTGATTTAACAAATATTAATTCAGATGTATCTTTTATGTTGAATACTAATAATGAGTCTGATCTTGATATTACATCTATATCATCATCTTTGACATATTTGAGCAATCTTAATATTGTTAATGATTTTGAGGTTAAAGGAGAAAATATTTTTATAAATTTTAATCCAGAGAAAGACTTAGATAAAATGATTATTAATGAGGAAGGTATTATGGTTTTAGAGAGTATTAATAGTTTTATTGTTGAATTTAAACAACCTTCAATTTTAGAGAAGAAAAAAGAATTGGAAGAAGAAATCTTAATTTTAGAAAAGAGTAGGGATTCTGATTATGATAATGGGAAATTACTTAGTGTTTCTTCTATGGGAAGTTCTATTGGTCTTAAACAACAGGAAGTTGAAGTGTTAGATTTGGTATATAGAGATGAATTAGAAGAAATCCATGAAGATGCTTTGAAAGATATATTTTCTATTATTGAAGTAAAAGAATCTGGTGTTCTAATGAATTTCTTTGCTTCTTTTTTGACTGGTATAGGTATTACTGGTTTTGTGGTTTCTAATGAAGATAGTCTTCCGGTTTTAGAAGAACAATATTTTATAGCTTTTAATGGTATTGTTTTGAGTGATGTTAATGATGATGATGTTAATAAAATTGATAAATTAGAATCGGTTAAACAGGTTTCTCCTAATTCTAAAGTGTATATGTCTTTATATGAATCTGTTCCATTAATACAAAATGGTATTGTTGCTGGTAAGTTAGATGAGGATGGAAATGATTGTATGGTTTCTGGGAAGAAATGTTTGACAGGTGAAGGAGTAAGTATTGCTATTATTGATACTGGTATTGATTATACACATCCTGATTTAGGTGGGTGTTTTGGTGAAGGGTGTCGTGTTGTTGGTGGATATGATTTTATTAATTATGATGATGATCCAATGGATGATCATGGTCATGGAACTCATTGTGCTGGTATTGCTGCTGGGAATGGTGTTTTGAATGGTGTTGCACCTAATGCTACATTGTATGCTTATAAGGTTTTGAGCAGCTCTGGTAGTGGTGAGACTAGTGGTATTATTGCTGCAATTGAGAAAACTGTTGATCCAAATGGTGATGGAGATTATTCAGATAAAATTGATGTTATTAGTTTAAGTTTAGGAGGTAGTGGTGATCCTGATGATCCGATTAGTACTGCTATTGATAATGTTGTAAATGCTGGTGTTATTGCTGTTATTGCTGCTGGAAATTCTGGTCCTTCTGCTGGAAGTATTGGTAGTCCAGGGACGGCAAGAAATGCTATTACTGTTGGTGCAACTTATAAGAGAGATTATGGGGAAACTAGTTGGGATGATGATGCTAAGGTTAATAATGTCACTAAATTTAGTTCTCGTGGTCCTGTCGTTTGGAGTGGTGGAATGATAAATAAACCAGATATTCTTGCTCCTGGTGCGATTATTTGTTCTGCTCAGTGGGAAGATGCTTGGTCTGATAGTGAATGTATTGATTCTGAGCATACTGCTATTTCTGGGACTAGTATGGCGACGCCGCATATTGCTGGTGTTGCTGCTGTTTTGTTAGAAACAAAGCCTTATTTGGATCCTTTTGTTGTGAAAGATTTGTTGAAATCTACTGCTGTTGATTTAAATTATGATGTTAATACCCAGGGAGCTGGATTGGTTAATCTTAGTGCTGCTTTAAATGAAGATATTTTGATTTATGGAAATATTAATTTTGAATCAATGAATGTAGATTCAAAATCTAAAACATTATATATTAGAAATGATGGAGAGAAGGATATTAGCGTTAGTTTGTCGGATTCGGGTTCTATTAATGAGGATGGTGATTCTTTTTCTGGTGTTAGTTTTAGTGAAGAGAGTTTTAGTGTGTTGTCTGGAGAAGTGAAAGAAGTCTTGATTACTTTGGATGTTGGTAGTATTGAAAAAGATGGTTTTTATAATGGAATGATAGAGGTAAAAGTTAATGATAATATTAATATTAAAAGGTATAGTTTTGGTATTTATTCTAATTTAAATTTGACATTTGAAGGTCATTATCCAGATTATCAAATTGTAAATATAGATGATTTTTCCATAAAGAGAATTGGTCAAGGATATGAAATGATAGGTGATGAATATAATGTTTTATTAAGATCTGGGGAATATTTGGTTTATGCAATTAATGATCGTATGGATAGTAGAAATCCATTCTTGTCTTATGAGACAGACAGATATATGATTGGAAAAATAATTACTGTTGGTTTTAGAAATGATGAACAATTAGATTTTAGTTTAGATGATGGTAGACTTTTTACTTTTGAAGCTAGAGATATGCGTGGTAATAAATTTGAGTTAGACGATTTGTATAAATATATAGTTTATGAAAAAGGTTGGAAAAGAATTAGCTCTTCATATTCTAATTCAGATTATGGAGATATTAAAATATATCTTTCAAATAATCCTACTGATAAGATTAATGTTACACATGTTGTTAAGTATTATGGAGGGGCAGATGAAAGAGAAATTTAATAAGATATTGTTTTTCTTATTGGTTTTTAGTTTATTGTTTTTAACAGGATGTAATTTGGAGTCGGATGATACTGAAGGATACCTTTATGGTTATATGCTTACTAATATTAATGATACAACTCAGACTGATTATTTTTCTCCTGAAATAAGTGAATTTGCAAACTATAGTTTTAGTTATGATTTTTTGGCATCTCATTCTGAGAGGGATTTTAATTTTTTACATATAACCTGTCCTGTTTGCTCTTCTGGTTCTGTCGGGGAGAGTGCTTTATATCCTTTTTCTCAAAATTTATATTTTTATACTAATGATAAATTTGGATTAATAAGAAGTATTGGTTATGATTTTTTGGATCTTAGTTTTAATTCTGAATTTAGACAAGATGAGGTTATTAATGGAGAGAGTAAAAATGTTCATTTTGGTGATGATTTTACACCTGGTTCTTTTTATGTTTCTGAAGAAGGAGAGTTTATTATTAGAGATTCTGCGTTAATTAGAGCTGAAGATTTGAGTTTAGAACAATATAAAAAAGTTTGGGTGAGTGATGATGATTTTGTAAATTATACTCCGATAATTGAGTTGTATAAAAATGATGAATTAATGCAAGAAAGTGAATTATTGTGGTATTATAATTCAGATAAAAGAGTTTATGTAAATGATTTTGACGTTAATGAGATCACAGATTATGTTTTTAATGTTAGTGTTCCAACGACATTGCCTATTTATAGTGATATAAATACAACTATTAAAATTAAGACAGGTGGTAGTGATTATAATGCTCCGTATATTTTGAATTTGATTGCTGATGGTGATTATGAGATGGATCAAGAATATAAGGTAGGGTTTGATTTTGTAGATGAAGAGAATAATTTTGAAAGTGCTTTGTTGAAATATAATTTGAATGGTGGTGAATGGAAAATAGTTGAATTAATAAAAGGTAAAAATAATTTTACGGGATCTATTTACCCAGGTGAGGAAGGTGAGATGAATTTGAAAATATTTGTTAATGATAGTTTTGGTAATAGTCAAGAATATTTTATTCATCCCGTGTCATTATCAAAACAAGATTTAGAAGTTTCTTTGGGAAATGACAGATATTATCGTAGAGTAGTTTCTCCGGGTACTTATGTAAAATATCGTGGTGATATTAAAGATGAAACAGGTAGGGAGTTAACGAATCTTGCTATTAATTTATATCATAATGAAGATAAGATTAATGTAGAATATACTGATGAAAGAGGTGATTTTGATTTTGATTTGTTTGTTCCAACGAATTATAATTCTTCTTTAGATACTATCAATTTAAGAGTTGGAGGTTCTGGTATTTATAGAGAAAGTAGCATTGTGTTAGATGGAGATTTCCAGAATTTTAATAAAGATGTTTCTCTTGATTATTTTGAAATGGAAGATCCTATTTATCCAGGAATAAATTGGGTTAATGCTACTGTTTCAAATGTTGGTTCTTCAAAAGCTAAGTTTGATTTGAATGTTTTTATGGGAAGAAGGGATTTTGTTATCCTTAATACTACAAATGTTGAATTATTATCAGGAGAAACAAAACAAATACCTTTATTGATTGAATTTTATGATAATTATATTAGCAATGAAAAGTTTATGGTTTTTTTGGATTATGATAAAGATATGAATTTAGAAAATAATAGATTGAGTAGGTCAATTCAAATTATTAGTGATTATGATGCTGCAGCTTATATTAGTGTTAATACATTTGAGATATATTTAGGCGAGAGTGCTGATGTTGATTTAATTTTGGATAATGAAGGATTATATGATTTATATGATTTGGATTGGGAAGTTTTTTATTATAATGAAACGGGTGATGAAAATGTATCTATGTGTTCTGGGTCTCTTGAGAAACTTGTAAGAGGAGAACATGAAAAAACTCCATGTGAATATGTTTTTACAGATTTAATTGGTTGGAATTATATTTATGCTAAAGTTGATAATGCTATGGATACCAATAATGGTAATAATATAAATTATGGTAGTATTCGTATTTTAGATCCTTCTGCTGATATTAGGATTGAGGATTTAGACCCTGATGTTTACTCTGTTGTTGTTGATGAGATGATAAAATTCAATATTTCTGTTAAGAATCGAGGACTCGAAAAATCAGATTTAATTAATGTAAGTTTTTATTATAGTGATAATTATTGTAGTTATTATCGTATGGAGAATGGTGGTTGTAGTTTTGAAGACTTTGAGTTAATAAGTTCATATCCTTCTTTTGCTTTGCAAGAAAATGGAAAAGCTACTATTTTGTCATCATATACGTTTAAAGAGAGTGGTGATAATTATTTAATTGCATATGCTAATGTGAGTAAAGATGCTGACTTTACGAATAATTATTTTATTAAAAGATATAATGTCATTGAGAAAGGTATAGATTTGGCGTCATATTTTTCTATAGATGATGATATATCAGTAGATGAAGCTGTTGTATTTAATGTTGGATATTATTCTTTTGGGTCAGAAGATCCTGAATCCGCAAATTTAAGTTTATATTATTATAAGGGAGATTGTAGTGTAAAAGAAAATTCAGAAGATTATTGTTTTAATAAAGATTATGGTTTAATTGGATCGACTATTGTATCTGACTTTGATGATGGTTATCATAATGAAGAGTTTGAATATGCTTTTGAAGAGAGTGGAGAATATACTATATTTTCTTATATTAATGTCAGTGGAGATATCAATAATATTGATAATATGTATGTGACACGTTCGATGATTCGTAGTGATCAGTTGGATTATAAATTAGTAAATATTTATCTTAATAGTCATATAATTATAGATGAATATAAGACAATTGAAGTTACATATTATAATATAGGATTACAAGAAGATGGTACTGATGCTATTTTAAATTTATATATGGATGATAAAATAGTGAATTCAACAGATGTTATTTTGCAAAATATTGGAACAAGAAGAATCTTACCAATTGGCTTTATTCCTGATAAAAAAGGTGAACATAAATTGACTGTTGAATTAATTATAGATGGTGAAACAGAGATTTTAAACAACAATATTAGTGAACAAATAGTTGTAAAAGAATCTTCTGATATTAATATTAAAATGTTTGATTTAGATAATAATTCAGTTGATAGATTTTTTTACATGGAAGATTCTGATTTAGATGATGTAATAAAAACCAGGAATGAGTCTCTTAAGGTTTTTTATGATAAAAATCTTCGTGCTATGATAATCCAAAATTATTCTAAAATTATCGAGGAAGCAATGTCTTATGTAATGATAGAGAGTAGGTATCATAATAATTTAGAATATAAATCAGAATTTTATTCTTCTTTGGAATCATTGCCTGATAAATATTTGATTACTATTGCTGATGTAAATTCCCAAATTGAAAATACTGAATATGTATTGTCTTTTAACAAAGAGATTTTTGAAGAGGTTCTCGGATTTGGTCTTGATTATGATGATTTAGATATTGTGTCATGTGAGACTTTTGATTCTGAGAATAATATTTGTGAAGTGGATTGGGCTGGTACAGAAAATAAATATTTTTATTCTGATGAAGATGTAATTGCTATTAGTTCTCGTAGTTTTGAATCTGCACAGGCTTTTGCATTAGTTGTCTTAGATGATTTTAATGGAGAATCTACTAATCTTTCAAGTATTGTCGGTGTTATTGATAATTTAACGATTGAAAAGAGTAATAGTGGAAGGATCAATTTTAAAGATTCGGTTGATTCTGATAGATTGGACAAGAAAGAATTTAAGAGAGCGATTAAGATTGAAAAAAATAGAATTTTTGTCGATACTAATAAATTAACAGAGCTAAGCGGGAAGAGTGCGAATATTGTTTTTAAGAATGTAAATTTTAAAAATCCTCAGATTTTATGGAATGGGATTCCTTGTGGTATAGATTATTGTTCTAATATTGTTTATGATCAAGATTCTAATCAATTAAGTTTGGATGTTGAAGGGTTTTCTGAATATAGTATTATTGAAGGTAAATATTGTGGAGATGGTATATGTGGTAGTGATGAAAGATGTAATACTTGTTCTGCTGATTGTGGAAGATGTTCTAGTGGTTCTTCTGGAAAAAGTAAAGAATGTATACCTAAATGGATTGATTGTGAATATGGACCTTGTGTTGATGGTTTCCAAAAATTAATTTGTATTGATTCTAATAAGTGTGGAAAGGTTATTAATCATCCTGATAAAGAGAAGGGTTGTATTCTCGAAAGTGATTGCTTAGATAATGATGGTGATGGTTATGGAGTTGGTTCTGATTGTTTAGGAATTGATTATGATGATAATGATGCTGGTGTTCGGGATGAAGTCTTTTCTGATTTTGATAAATCCGGGAATTCTGGAACTGAAAAACGAAGTTTTATTTTTCTCTTTTTAATTAGTATATTAATTCTTGTTGAATTTTTAGTTATCTATTATGTATTCAAAGAACATAAAAAAGAGACTAACGATTTGAGACATGCTAGATTGCCTCATAAGGGTATGTATTCTAAGAAGATTAAGAATGCAAGGATTAATCCATTGTTGTTGAAGTACTTGAAGGAATATGGTAATAATTATGAGATTAATAGATTAAGGACTCATTGTGTACATTCTGGGTATACGATTCATGAGTTTGATGTTGTTGCTAAAAAGCTTGGATTAATTGATGGCTCTATTAAGAGAAAGAAGACTATTCATAGAATTCATATTCCTCGTAAAGGTATGTATTCTAAGAAATCTCAAAAGTTAAAGATTAATCCTATTTTGTTAAATTATTTGAAAAAACATGGTAAGCAATTTCCACTAGAGCATTTAAAAGAATCTGCTATAAAAGCTGGTTATCCTATTTATGAATTTGATTTAGCTGTTAAAAAATTAGGTTTAAAAGAATAATTTAATCTCTAACTTCTTCAAGATAAAAAAAGTTTTCTAAGAATGTTGTTGCGTATACTCCACTTGGTAATGAAAATTTTAAAATTATCTTTTTTGTTCCTTCATATAAGTTGTCATCTTGTGTTTCTATTTCTAATGTTTTAACATCTATTAATGCATTTCTTAATTGTCCTTTGATTCTTAAGAAAGGAATTTCTTTTAAGTCAAAATCTTCTTGTTTTATAGCATGTCTTGCTAAAGCATCTCTTTCTATTTCTCCTAATTGTTCATCATCAAGTCTTACTCTGTATCCGATTAATGGAATTTTTCGGTGTCCTTGTGTATTAAAATCAACTCCTTCTGCTAGTGCTTCTTCTAATATTTCGTTGAATAGTCTACTTTGAACAGAGTGTACGAACATTAATACTTGTTTTCTGTCTATTCTTTTTAGTGCTCCAATAAAATCATTTGGTCTTTCTGATAAGTAATATAGAACATTTCTTTCAAATTTTAAGAATGTTGGAAAATAATCTAATGCTTTTTTAAAATCTTTTTCTTCTGATAATTTTATTCGGGCTTGAATTACTTCTTTTCTTTCTTTTGCACTTGTGTCTGTTAATACTGCTATGATAGCTTCTTTGAATTTCTTTTTTATAATGAGTTTTCCTATTTTATCATTATTTCCTCTTACACTTCCAAATCTCTGATTTCCAAAATAGTTTGGGAATTGATCTAGTCGTTTTATATGGTTTGTTATTTTCATAGCATCTTTTCTATCAAGATCTCTTAATACAATTGTAAATTTATTACCATCAAGATAACCCATTTTTATTTTCCTTTTACTCCATTTGAAATTTTTTATGTGTATATTTGGATGACTAAAATTTTTAATCAATTCCATATCTGGTTGAAAAATTGAAATTCTTTGACAGGTCCATGCTTTCTTATCTTTTGTTCCAGCAAATCCTATTGCATCTATTCCTTTATGTAATTGCGATGCAAATTCTCTTAAACTTCTAAATTGGTCAATGTTCTTTTTTTCAAATTCACACCATAAAAAATCTTTTGGATGTTCTAAATCTAAATTTTTCAATTCTGTTTTGGTTTCCCACTTTTCTGAGATTTTACAAACATTTTCATCTCTAGTAACTTCTTCTACTAAGAAATCCTCTGCCAAAACCTTGAATTTTGTTGGTACTTTATCTATTGCATTTTTCATATAATTAGATAAGAATGTCGGTTTATCAGTCTATCGGTATATTCTGTTTCGGATTAATAGTTGTTATTTCCTAAATTTTTACATTCGATATTTTTACATTTGTCGTCGATAAAATATTTAAAATTTGTATAGAAATATTTATAAACAAGTGTGATTTTTCGTAATAGTAAAAGAGATAATATGGGTGAACAAAAATATTCTGCTAAGAACATCAAAGTTTTAGAAGGTCTTGAGGCTGTAAGGAAGCGTCCTGGTATGTATATTGGGTCTACTGATAAGCCTGGATTGCATCATTTAGTTTGGGAAGTTGTTGATAATTCTGTTGATGAACATATGATTGGTGTTGGTGATACAATTTGTATTACAATAAATAAAAATGGTTCTATGACTGTTGAAGATAATGGTAGAGGTATGCCTGTCGATAGACATCCTGTATATAAGCGTCCAGCTATGGAAATTATTGTTACTAAGTTACATGCTGGTGGTAAATTTGATGGTAAGGCTTATGCTGTTAGTGGTGGTTTACATGGAGTTGGTATTTCTGTCGTTGCTGCTTTGTCTAGTCTTATGACTGTTGAGGTTAGAAAGGATGGTCAAATTTATTCTCAGAGTTATGGGATAGGTAAACCACTTGGAGATATGAAAATACTTGGGAAATATAGTAATGGTCCAAATGGTACAAAAGTTACCTTTATGCCTGATGAGGATATTTTTACGACTATAGATTTCGATTATAAAACATTGGTTACTCGTTTTAGAGAAATGTGTTTTTTGAATGCTGGTTTGAAAATAATTTTAAAAGATGAAAGAAAAGATATTGTTAAGAAAGATGAATTTCATTATGAAGGTGGTTTGCAGGAGTTTGTTAAGTGGTTAAATAAAACAAGAAAGTCTATTCATCAAAAAGTTATTTATTTTAAGAAACAGGAAGGGAGCAGTATTGTTGAAGTTGCAATTCAATATACTAATTCTTATAATGAGAATATTCAAGGTTTTGTTAATACTATTAATACTGTTGAGGGTGGAACTCATGTTTCTGGTTTGAAGACTGCTTTAACTAGAGTGATTAATGATTATGGAACAAAAAAAGGAATTTTGAAGAAAAATCAAAAGCTATCTGGTGATGATGCTAGAGAGGGTGTTACTGCTGTTATTTCTTTGAAGCTTGCTGAACCACAATTTGAAGGTCAAACTAAGACTAAGTTGGGAAATGGTGAAGTAAAAGGATTGGTTGATTCTATGTCTACATCTGCCTTAACTGAATTTTTTGAAGAAAATCCTAGTATTGCTAAAAATATTATTAATAAATGTTTGAGTGCATTGAAAGCTAGAGAGGCTGCTAAGCGAGCTAAAGATTTAGTTAGAAGAAAAAATGTTTTATCTGGTGGTGGTTTACCTGGTAAATTGGCAGATTGTTCATCTAGAAAAACAGAGAATACAGAGTTATATATTGTAGAGGGAGATTCAGCTGGTGGTACTGCTAAATCAGGTAGAGATAGAGAAATTCAGGCAATTTTACCATTGAGAGGTAAGATATTGAATGTTGAAAAGAGTAATCCTTCTAGGGCATTAGGTAGTGAAATGATTTCTAACTTGGTTACTGCTATTGGTACTGGTGTTGGTGAAAATTTAGATATTTCTAGATTAAGATATGGGAAAGTTATTATTATGACTGATGCTGATGTTGATGGTGCTCATATTAAAACTTTATTGTTGACGTTCTTTTTTAGGTATACTCCGAAATTGGTAGAAGATGGTAGAATTTTTGTTGCGGTTGCTCCCTTGTATTCTATCAAAAAAGGAAATAAAATTTATTATGTTTATACTACTGAAGAATTGAAGATTAAGATGAAAGAATTTGGTGGTAAAGGTGAAATTGGTAGATTTAAAGGTCTTGGTGAGATGAATGATGAACAGTTATGGGATACAACAATGAATCCAAAAACAAGAATATTAAAGCAAGTTTCAATTGAGGATGCTGTTGAAGCTGATGAAACATTTTCTTTATTAATGGGTGATGCGGTTGCTCCTAGAAGAAAGTTTATTGAAGATAATGCTGAGAATGCGGAGGTTGATTTGTAATGGTAAAAAAAGAAAATGTTTGTGACAGTTGTGGTGAATGTAGTTGTAACAATGAAAAGCCGTTGAGGGTAAGATTCTGTCCAGAGTGTAAAAGTACTGATGTTAAATTTGTGTTTAAATTAAAGAATCTATTTGGTGTACTTCCTAGAATTGAATGTAATAAATGTGGAAATAATGCTGTTGATTTTCCTGTTATGATAGTTCAGCCAAAGAAAAAAGTGGTTAAAGTAAAAAAAAGTGTATCTAAAAAGACAAAAATTGTCAGGGGTAGAAAATGAGTGAGTTTGTTGAAAAGATGCCTGAGGATACGAAGAAATTATTAGATGAACTTCAAAAAGAGAAAGCTGAAGAATTAAAAGAAGTTGTTAAGCAAAAAATAGAAGAGCCTATTGAAGAGAAGAAAATTATTGAGGCTGTTGGTGTTGATAATGTTGATAATCTAGATAAAGCAGAAAAAGAACAAAATGATTTTGAAATAGGTCAAAAAGAATTGCAGAGAGATATCCAAGCTAAAACATTGATTAATGCTGAGATTTCTCCAGAGATGCGTCAGGCTTATTTGAATTATGCAATGAGTGTTATTGTTGGGAGAGCTTTGCCTAATGCTGAAGATGGTTTAAAACCTGTTCATAGAAGAATTTTATGGGCAATGCATAATATTGGTTTGCAACATAATAAACCAACTAAAAAATCTGCTGCTATTGTTGGTGATACTATGGGTAAATATCATCCACATGGTGATAGTTCAATTTATGATGCTATGGTTAGAATGGCTCAACCTTGGTCTTTAAGATATCCTCTTGTTGTTGGTCAGGGTAATTTTGGTTCTATGGATGGTGATGGTCCTGCTGCTTATAGGTATACTGAAGCTAAAATGCAGAAAATTGCTGATGAATTATTAGAGTCTATTGAGAAAAAAACTGTTGAGATGCGTCCAAATTATTCTAATGAGATTGAAGAACCTGTATTATTGCCAGGGAAAATTCCTAATTTGTTATTAAATGGTTCTTCTGGTATTGCTGTTGGTATGGCTACGAATATGCCGCCACATAACATGAATAATACTTGTGATGCAATTTTGTATTATGTTGATAATCCTGATTGTGAAATTAAAGAATTAGCCAAAGTGATTAAGGCTCCTGATTTTCCAACTGGTGGCTGTGTTTCTGGTCAATTTAGGCAGATATATGAAACTGGTAAAGGTAAGTTAATTTTAGATGGTAAAGTTATCGTTGAAGAACCTAAGAAGAAAAATGATAAATCTAAAATAATTATTAATGAGATTCCTTATCAAGTCAATAAGTCTTCTTTAGTTGAGCAAATTGCTAATCTTGTTAGAAATAAAAAATTACCTGATGTTTATGATCTTAGAGATGAATCCAGTAAAGGAAAAGTTCGTGTTGTTATTGAAATGAGGAAGAATACAGACCCTAAATTTACAATTAATCGTTTGTATAAGTATACTAATTTGAGAACTAGTTTTAATGCTAATATGTTGGCTTTGGTTGGATATAAACCTCAGTTGATGAATCTAAAACAATTGATTGGTGTTTATGTTCAGCATAGACAGAGTGTTATTAGGAAAACTAAAGAGTTTGATTTAGATAAGGCAGAAAAGAGATTACATATTGTTGAAGGTTTATTGGTTGCTCAAAAGAATATTGATGAAGTTATTAAATTGATTAGAGCTTCTAAATCTAGAAGTGATGCTTTAGGTACTTTAATGACTAGATATGAATTATCTCAGAAACAAACTGAAGCAATTCTTGATATGAAGTTGTCTAGCTTGACTTCTTTAGAATTTGATAAGTTGAAAAATGAAGAAGATGATTTGATGAAGTTTATTGAGAGAATAAAGAATATTTTGGGAGATGAAAGTTTGATATTGAAAATAGTTAAGAAAGATTTGGAAGAGTTGAAAGAGAAATATGGTGATAAGAGAAGAACTAAGATTATTGGTGAAGTTGAGGATTTCTCTGAGGAGGATTTGGTTATTAAGAAAGATGTTGTTGTGACAATTACTGATAAGGGTTATATTAAGAGAATTGATGTTGCTGATTATAAGCAGCAGAAAAGAGGTGGTAAAGGTGTTATTGGTTCTGATTTAACTGAAGATGACTTTGTCTCTGAATTAATTACTTGTTCTACTCATGATTATATGTTATTCTTTACTGATAAGGGTAAGGTTCATTGGTTGAAGGCTTATGAGATTCCTACTAGTTCTAAAAATGCTAAGGGTAGAGCTATCGTTAATGTTTTGGATTTGAAAGATGAGCAAATTGCTAGTGTTATTGCGGTTAAAAAGTTTAATGATTATTTGATAATGGCTACTAAGAAAGGTGTTATTAAAAAAATTGAGTTGTCTGCTTTTAGTTCTCCTCGTAAAGGTGGTATCAAGGCAATCAAGGTTGCTGAGACGAACGATACTTTAATTCAAGTTAAGATGATTAAGGCTCATCAAGAGGTATTGTTGGTGACGAAGGATGGTCAAGCTATTAGGTTCAATAGTGATGAAGTTCGTTCTATGGGACGTGCTAGTTATGGTGTGAATGGTATTAAAATGCATAGTGGAGATAAAATTGTTAGTTTAGAAGTTTTGCCAATTAAGGATAAGGATAAGTATTCTGTCTTAACGATTACTAAAAATGGTTATGGGAAGAGAACTTCTATTGATGATTATAGGTTGACTGGTCGTGCTGGTAAAGGTATTTTGAATATGAAAATTACTGATAAAACTGGTGAGGTAATTAATTCTAGTAGTGTTGTTAATGATGATGCTGTTTTGGTTACGACGGTTAAAGGAATTATTATTAGAATGCCTTTGGTTAAGATCCGTATTATGGGTAGAGTAACTCAGGGTGTTAGAATGATAAATCTGGCTGAAGGTGATTTTGTAAGTGATCTGGCTAAGGTTCCAAATGATAAAGTTGTTGATGAAATTGAAGTTAGTGGTCAGAAAGAGTTGAAGTTCTAGATTTTTATTTCTAATTTAATTTTTTGTTAATTAAAAAATATATAGAAAAATTGGTTTTGGTTATTATTCATGTAAAAAAATTAATTTTCTATTTTTCCGAATCCAATTAATCTCCAATGTCCATTGAAGTTTCTTGCTATTCCAATTGAATCATTTTGTAATGGAACGATCGGAATTTTTAATGTTAATTCTACGATTTCTTTTGATATTTTTGATATTTGTCCTACAGTGATTGATGTGTTTGCACTTAGCATTAGTAATTCTCCTTGTGCTAATGGTTTTATTTCTTGTGAACGTTTGTCTCCAATTGTATTGTTAAATATTTCATATTTTATTTTTACTGTACTTGTTATTTCTGGTAATTCTCCTTCTATTGAGGCAACTCCACCTGATAGTGCATCTGCCTTTGTTAGGCTTGGGTCTAGTTCTGTTTCTATTGCAAGGCTTCCTCCTGGGAGTGCTTCGTCTACTTGATATTTTCCTTTATAGATTGAAGTTATTTTTGTTGTGATTGTTCTATAAATAAATTCATTATGTTTCTTTTGTGAATATCCTGGTTTTATTTCAATTGTATCTCCAACCTTTATTTTTCCTTGTTTTAAAACTCCACCTAGAACTCCTCCGTGTAATTCTTTTAGAGCTGTTCCTGGTCTGTTGATATCAAAACTTCTTGCGATTAAGAATATTGGTTTTTCATCTTTTTTTATTTCTTTGATTGGTAGTTTACATAATTCTTCTAAAAGTTTATCTAAGTTTACTCCTTGTTGTGCTGAGATTGGGACTATTGGTGCATTTTCTGCTATGGTTCCTTTTACGAAATCTTTTATTTGTTTATAACTTTCAATTGCTTTTTCTTTTGTTACTAAGTCAATTTTATTTTGTGCAATAATTATGTGTTTGATATTTTTTGCTTGTAATGCTACTAGGTGTTCTCGTGTCTGTGGTTTTATTCCTTCATTTGCTGCTACTAATAAAATTGCTGCATCAATTATTGCTGCGCCTGAAAGCATTGTTGCCATTAGCATTTCGTGTCCTGGTGCATCGATATATGTAATGTATCTTTTTGGTTTTCCTTTACTTTTTGGATCTATTGTTAATTTACCATTTTCTTCTCTTATTATTGCATCTGCGTATCCTAATTTGATTGTAATTCCTCGTTTAAGTTCTTGCGAATGTGTATCTGCCCATTTTCCTGATAGTTGTTTTAGAAGTGTTGTTTTTCCGTGATCGATATGTCCAACTATTCCAATATTGATTGTTTCTAGTTTAGCTAGATCTTCATTACTCATATTTATAGAAATAGTTAGGGGTTTTTAAGGATATGT
>CAZFHC010000019.1:0-1709 GCA_964518625.1 Candidatus Woesearchaeota archaeon
CTTTTTTGTTTAGAAATTATGATTTTAATGATTTTGTAAAGAAGACGATGGTGGGATGTTCCAAAAGTAATGAATATTCCTTGAATTGTTATATGAATGCTTCTTGTGATGAGAATGAATTTTTGTTTTTTTATGGTAATAGTGGATTTTCTAATTTGAGTGAAGTTGAAAAGAAAAATATGGGATTTTCTAATGCATGTTTTTCAGAATCTTTAAATGGTGTAAAACTGTATTTATTCTTGCCAGAAGGTGTTGGGGTTAAAGAGAATAATCAATTGGTGGCTGGTAGGGATTGTTCTAACGGAGATTTAAGATTATATGATTGTATTGCTGGAGAAGATAGTCCTGTTTATGAGGGTGTTCATAAGTTGAATGATTACCTTGAAGTCTATGTTGGAGAGGATGGAGTTGAATCTATTATTGAGGGGATTAGTCAAAGAGATTTCTCTAAAGTAAAAAATGGAATTAAAAATATTGGGAGTGATCCTGTGGGTGCTTCTTTGAAATGGTTAGAAGGGAAAGTTGAAGATAATTTTGAGTATGTTGATATGGATGGGGAATATATTTCATTGTTAAGGAAAATTCCTGGTAAATTTGGTAGTATTTTAAGTGGAGCTATTTGTTTGTCTGGGAGTATTGAAGAGATTGCAGAGAGAGGAAGGCGAAAAGAATTAGAGGAGATTATTGAAGGTGATTATAATGTTCATCAAATTCCATTATATATTAATGAGAAAGATATTTATGGGAATATCTATGTTGGGAGAGTTCTATATTTTTCTTTTAATGAAGAAGAAGAGAGAAGGAAGGGTTATTTTATTGTTTCGGAGTTGGGATTTAACTCTATAAATAATGAGAAGGCTAAAATGTCAGATATTGTTTTTGAATTTGAATTCTAGTTATCTTCCAAATCTAAAAATATTATGAACTGCATCGAAAATATTTCCACCTTTATCTTTCATTAATATTACTCCTGCAATAGAGGCTGCTAGAATCATTATTGCGATGAATCCTTTTATTAGAGTGTCTATTTCAATTTGAGCAAATTTGTTTAGTTTTTTCATTCTATTTTTTTACAAAGTCCAGGACATATTTCGATATTTACACCTTGAATTGTTTTTTTTGAGAGGTCATTACATGTTCCTATAACAACTTCATTATCATTTAATTTTAATTTTATTTCTTTATCACAATAGGTTTCGTTGTCGTTTTCTAAACAGGCAAGCTTACATTTGTTTTGGATTGCTTCTACATTTGAATCACAACCTCCTAATAAACAAACTTTGCCACCTAACATATTCCAATTTGTTGAGAAGCCATAAATACTAAATCCTAATACGAATAGCCCTATTGTTAATGCCACTAATACTTCTATTGTCATTTCAGCTCTTTTTTGCATATATTATATTAGGATGTTTAATTAATAAATATTCACTTATCTATTTCAAAAAGATTTATAAAGAATTAATACATAAATTATTTATGAGTAATAAGAGAGGGGATATGACTATTGGTACTATTATCGCAATTGTTCTAGCTGTTGTTGTCCTTGTTTTCTTAATTTATGGATTTACTACTGGTTGGGATAATTTTATGGGTACTATTACTAATTTTAATGGTGGTGATATTAATGTTGATGAAATTGTTGTTGCTTGTAATTTAGCTTGTCAACAAGGAAGTGAATATGCTTATTGTACTCAGAAAAGAGAAGT
>CAZFHC010000019.1:1809-6249 GCA_964518625.1 Candidatus Woesearchaeota archaeon
CAAACCTCACTAATTTCGTTTATGAGGGAAGGAGGATTTGAACCCCCGTAGGCAATAACCACTAGAGCCTAAATCTAGCCCGTTTGACCGCTCCGGCATTCCCTCGCGTAGAAATAGATAATATTTTTAGGTTAAAAATGTGTCGGTTTTAGATTCTAATAAAAAAAGTGAATGAAGTTTATGTTGCTTTTTCATAATGTTTATATATGTGTTTTATTTCTTGTTTGTATGTATTTTGGGAAGTATGGTGAAAAGGGGAAGTTAGGACAGGTTACCTTATTTGTTATTCTTGGGATTGTTATTGCTTCGGTGATTGCTACTTTCTTTGTTTTTAGGGGAGAAGTAATTCCTAATAGAGTCCCTGAAAATTTTGAACCTATATATAATTCATATGTTGATTGTTTGGAGTTGGTTTCTGAGGATGGTATTAGGACATTGGGTGAGAAAGGTGGGTATATTGAATCTCCAGAATTTGTTGCTGGTAGTAGTTATATGCCGTTTTCTTCTGAATTAGATTTTTTTGGTCAGGGTGTTCCTTATTGGATGTATATTTCTGGAAATAATATTTTAACTGAACAAGTTCCTACAAAATTAGATATGGAAAGAAGTTTAGAAGGATATATATCGGAGAGATTACAATATTGTAATTTTGATTCATTAAGAGCTCAAGGATATGAAATTTCTATTGAAAATGGTGAGGCTTTTGTTAATATAAACGAGGAGAGTGTTGATGTTGAAGTTATCAATCAAATTAATTTATATTATGGTGAAAATTCATTTAGTGTTGGTCAACATTCTTTTAGCGTTGACTCTAAGTTGGGAAAATATTATGATATGGCAAAGAAAGTTTATGAGCATGAAAAAAGTAGTATGTTCTTAGAAAATTATGCTATAGACGTTCTTTGGAATTATGCTCCTGTTGATGGTGCTGAGTATAAGTGTAGTAATATTGTTTATGATGAAACAGAAATTAGGGAAAATATTTCTGATGGATTATCTATTAATATGAATTCTATAAGGATTAAAGGAGATTATTATGAAAGTGTTAATCCGGATATGGAATATTTTGTTGTTGATGCTGGGATTGACTCAGATGAAAATATCAATTTTATGTATATGACTGATTGGACAACTAAGGTAGAAATTTTTGGAGATATGGTTGCAGATCCTGTTGGATTAATTCCTGGAATTAATATGTTTGGATTTTGTTATGTCCCATATCATTTTGTTTATGATATTGATTTTCCTGTTTTAGTCCAAATATGGGATAATGATTTTCTTTTCCAATTTCCGGTTAGTGTGGTGATTGATAATAATAATCCAAGAGAAGCATTACCACCAACACTTGGTGGAATAAGTGTTGAGGAAAGTGTTATTTGTGAAAAAGCAAATTCAGAGATTAGTGTTTATACATCTGATAGTTTATTTAATCCAGTAGAAGCAAATTTGAAATTTAGATGTTTAGATGCTGTTTGTGATATGGGAATGAGTGAGATTAGTGAAAATGGATTTGCTGTTTATGAAGGGAAAGTGCCAGAATGTGTTAATGCTATTATAACTGCAAATGCAGAAGGATATGTTGAGAGTAATTTTATTATTTCTACTAATAAGGAAGATTTGGTTGATATGTTATTATATAAGAAACATACTGTGGATTTGAACTTGGAAGGATTATCAAGTGGTGAAGCTATTATTAGTTTTGTAAGTGATGACTATAGTACTAATGTAGTATATCCTGATGATACTGAAGTTGAATTAGCTGATGGTTCTTATGATATTTCTGTTTATGTTTTTAGTGATTCTGAGATAATATTTCCGGCTGTGAAAGATGAAACTTGTGTTGATATTCCTCAAGGATTATTGGGTACTCTTGGAATAACGAAAGAAGAATGTTATGATATTAATATTCCAGAAATGAAAATAGATAAGGCTGTTATTGGTGGTGGATATATTAATGAACAATATTTTACGGACGAATTATTGAGAAGGTCAACAAAGTTAAGCATTACTGTCCCTGAGTTTGACAAACCAATTAATATGGATGAGTTACAGGAAAATTATTTTGCAGTTGATGAATCTAAATTGAGGTTATATTTTGAGTAAAATGGTAGAAGAAATTAGAAAAATGGGTATTTTATCGATTGTTGTATTATTAATAGTTGGATTTTGGGCTCCAATGGTTAGTGCTGATGATCTATTTGATTCGGTGAGTAAACAGAGTTTTACGAATCCTACCAATTCTTGGCAAACAAGTAGTCCTTTATTAGATTCTGAATTTAGTGGTAGTACAAGTGATTTCTATTCTAATGGTGAATGTGGAGATAATAAAAATTCAGATTTTAAAATTCTTGTTTCTAAATGTGATCCTCAAGTTGTAAGAAGCGATTTATTGGCAGAGCAGAGTCTTTCTGTCTATTGTCAACTTGAAGCTGTAAAAATGAATCCATTTATTAAAAGTTCTGTAATTAATTCAATTTCATTTCAAGGCGATTATCCAGAAGGTGTTCAGAGTATTAGTTATCATCCTGCAAAGGCTGGTGTTCAATCTTATGAGTCAACAATTGGTGATGAATTTATTGAAAATATTGGTTATGTTGTTGTTGTTTTAGAACAACAGCCTCAGGAGTCAGATGTTTATCAATATATAAGTGGTATTTTGACTGCTAGTATAAAATATTCTGCAGATGTTGAATATGATATTGTAGAGGGTGATTTTTATTTGGATTTAGATGGTGGACTTGGTTCTAGTTTCTTTGGTGAATTAGGTAGTCTTTCTGTTACTAATTATGGTAGTGGTGCATTAGGACTTAATGTTAATATGGGTTCTAGTAATTCTTTGGATGTAGCATTAGATGTAGGTAAAACAAGTAATATAATTTATTTGCCAGGTTATAATTGTGAGGCAGGATTTAAAATTAGTTTTGAAGAATATGTTGAGGGTAGAAATAAAGTTGCTTTGGTTGTTGATGGTGATACATTCTGGTTAAGAGAAGGTGATAGTTTCTTGGGTGGTAAATGTAAGATTAGTAATATTGAAAATATTTCTGATGATGATGAAACGGGCAAGGTAAAAATAACTTGTTATGGTGATACTTTTACATTGAATTTAACAAAAAAGCAAAACACAAACTCAACTGATGATAAAATATCAGAGAATAAGGAATTTAATGAAGGTGTTGAAATTGTTGAACAATTAGTTGAAATTTATCCTAATGAAGATGATGATTTTGAGAATAGTTATGCAGAAAAGGCCTTGTTTGAACAAATAGTTTTGGCTAGAAGTATTGGTAATATAAAAACTCAAAAAGAATTAATGAATTTATTTATGGAAAAGTTTGCGTCTTCTGATTATATTGGTGAGATTGATAAGATGCAAAGAATATTGATTGACTATGATACAACTGGTTCTTATGCAAATATTGATATTAGTGGAAGTGGTGATAAACATAGTATTCTTCTAGAAGAGCTTAATTTTATAAATTCTAAACCAAGTGTTGCTTTGGTTGTTGATGGAAACCCAGTCGATGCAAAAGAAGATGTCAAAAATATTGAATATGATTTTAAAATTACAGATATTTCTGTAAATTCAATTGATATAAATATGAGTGGGGAGAAAGATACGTTAGAAGAGGGAGATAGTGTTAGTTATAAAGATGATAATAATGAGGTTCATGAGTTAAAAGTTGAACGAATTAATACAATTGAAGTTGCTCATATTAGAATTATTCCACAGATTGGTGAAGAATATGCTTATTCTAATTTTAGTTTTGAAGTTACTGTTGAACCAAGAAGCTTTCCTATTACCCCAGAACAAGCAAAAGTAAGAGCAGATGATTTGAATAGTACTATTGAAGATTTACAAAGTTTTGTTGACTTGATGGAAGGGGCAATCAAGGTTTGGAAGGGGGCTTGTATTGCAACAAAAGTAATTATGGCAATTAAGGTTTTGACAGTTGGGACAACTCCTACTGGTATTGCAAGACAGTCTGTTATGGATACCTTTAGAGCTCAGTGTACAAACACAACAAATTTGGAAAAGTTTGGATCGGTCGATGAATGTCTTTTGAATGTAAATGATGAGATTGAAAATTCTGTTAAAATATATGCCGATGCAATAACTACTGTTAGTGATAATGCTGAAAAAATAAAAAAAGAACTAAAAGAAGGAGATGGCTCAAAAGAATATTTAGAAGCATTAAAAAAATCATCTAGAGACATTAAGGAAATTCAAATTGGAGATGAACCAATTCAAATTGGGGATGTTGAAAGTATTCAACAAATGGAGAGTATTCTTCTATTTCAAGAATTAAATAGGACTTCTGGTGGAAATTGTAAAACTAATATTGCTTGTACAACTGCCTCTACAAAAATGAATGAAAAGATGAGGAATTTAATTATTCAAAAAAGGCAAGATGCTGCTGTAACTACTGATAATACGGA
>CAZFHC010000019.1:6349-8796 GCA_964518625.1 Candidatus Woesearchaeota archaeon
GAGGAAGTTAAAAGTAACGAATTATCTAGTAATACGATAATTTCTCCTCAAGTTCGTTATTATGATGATGGTGTAAATGAAAAACTTGTGGCTATTGTACCTTTTGATAATTCTAAGGGATGGTATGCTTATATTTCGGGTTCTAGTGGAACTACAATTGAAAAGCAGAGTAAGGGATATAGTGCGAATGGATTGCCAAATAATTTTGATATTTGTAATGTTGGTAAAAATGGAATTATAGATAATTATAATGGTGGAGATTTGTGTCAATCATTTAGTATAAATCAGAATAGCTATGACTCGTTTATTCCGGACCCAACGATGAAAGCTAGTGATGTCAAAGATTTGTATGATAAAGCATATGATGCAATTATACAGGCTAATAATGATCAAAATGATGATAAAGTTACAATTGCTGGTAACCTTGTTAATGTGGGTCAGAGTATTTCTACTAGATTGGGATATGAGTGTACTGATTTCTTGAGCCCTAAAGATTGTAAAACTATGATGAATGTTTGTGATTGGGTTGAGTGTCCAAGTAGTCGTTGTGATTTTAATGGAAAGTATCCTATTGATAATATTGCTAAGACTGGAATTGTTGGTTCAATTCTTGGATGTAATGGATTTGCATGTTTGCCTGGTATTTATTCAGGTGTTGATAGATGGTTATCTACCTTAAAAGGACAGCAAGAATGTTTGAATACAAGAGCTACTAGTGGTGAGTATGTTGGAAATTGTGATAAATTGAGAAGTATTTATTTCTGTGAACTTTTTGTTAAACAAGGTCTTATCTTTGGTGAAGTTATGATTAGTAAGGTAACTACTCCTAATCTTGCTAGTAGTGTTTCTGGTGGTGGAGAATATTTATTTCAAAGTGATTTTGAGAAGCTTAAGGAGAACAGAAAGGCGTTTGTTTCTGATTATGGAGCTGATGTTTTTGGTAGTACTATACTTAGTTCTCTAGATGCAGATCAGCTTAGTCTTGAATATTGTGGTAGTTGGTTTGGTACGATTAATGGTGGGCTAAATGGTGGATTTAGTATAGATAGTGTTTTGGATAGTACTTTTAATACTTTAGATAAAATGACAGATTTTGATACACCCTATCAAATTTTTGGATCTTTTAGTGAGGCTTCTTATACAGATGCAACAGTTCCTGCAACATCTAGTTATGATGTTAGCTATAATATTTATGCTGGTAGTAATTCTGCTAAATATAGTGTTTATTTAAGGAATCCTCCAAGTACTCCAGAATATTCTAATTATCAAACATATAGTGTTTCAAGTGGGATTATTTCTGATGGTGAGAGTAAAATTGAAGATAGAGATTTTACAGCTCCTAGTGGATATAAGGAACTTTGTATTGTTGTCAATGGTGAAGAAAATTGTGACTTTAATGTTGTAACTGATAATTATTTGGTTGATAAAGCTGTTGATCTTTATTTAGAAAATCAAATATCTAATTATAATATAACTACGGAATCTGCTTGTGTTTCTACAAATGGTGTGGGAGAGTTTTTATTAAATGGTCTTGAAGAAAAGGATATTAATCAATTAGGAATCACTAGAATTTGTGCATCTAATATTCCTGATGCAGGTTCTGGTCAGTATGTAATTTGTAGTCAAGATGATATGAGTAAGTGTTCTTATGGTTCTAAATGTTCTAATGGTATTTGTATAAAAGATGGAATTAAAGAATTTGTTAATGCTCGTTGGGTTAAAGTTGGTAATTGTGGCGATGAGAGTATAGGTTGTTGGTTGGATAGTAAAAGTGTTGAAGATAGTTTTGAATATGAAGATAGTAATAATATTGTTGATAGTTTAAGATATGGAGACAAGTTAAGCGAAGCTAAGTTGATGTACGAGACTGTCAATGACGCAGTGGCTGCTCAGAAAGATGCTATCGAGAAATTATCTGTTAATGATTTTAATATTAGCAATAGTGAAGGAGAAGAAAAAATAAATAATACTAGAATTAAATTAGAACAAATATATGGTAATGAAAGTCAATCGGGGCAAGGGACTAATACAAATAAAGCTGAAGCTTTGAGTTTGTATGCGTTCTTATTAAAAAGAATTGTTGAAGTCAATGTTGCTTCTGTCCCTGTTGAAATTAGTGGTGGAGTTAATTTGGTTACTTATGATTCTTTGAACTCTGATAACTTTAAATTTAAGCTGAGGTCTAGTGATTATTTAGGTGAAGACAGTAATCAAAAAGTGATTAATAATGAATGGATGATATTCTATGATAATAAGGATACTGGATATTATGTAGCGACTTTAGGAGATAGACAGGTTATTAGAAATTCTAAAGATAGAGCTGTAGGAACTGTTGGTAGTGATTATGAAATTAATATTAATTTTCTTAATAAAAATAATGAATTTTGTTGTAAATTGGAATTGAAAGAATTAGAAAATTTTAGAATAGTTAAGATTGGAAATGAATT
>CAZFHC010000020.1:0-7813 GCA_964518625.1 Candidatus Woesearchaeota archaeon
TAGTTGCAACTATTTGTGATACGGCTCGTGAACTTGTCAAGGGTTAGTAGACACAACTTGATACATTATACATATGATATAAATATAACATGTGGCTAATTAACTATACTAAATCTCTTTCCTGGAAGCGGGTATCATTGGTGGAACTGAGGGTCCCTGAAGCGTACCCGTACCAAATTAATTTTTTATGTGTGTTTTTAGCACCTATATTTGGGTCTTAAACTGCATTTTATAGATTAAACAAAATCGGACCAAAAAACGGTCCGATTATATTATTTTTGCATATTTATTTTTCTAACTACTATTCGTTTAGATATTCTTCTAAGACATCCAAACAAGCATTAATATCCAATTCATCGATCCATCTATTATCATAGACCGATAGTGTAAAAATATGAGCTTTGTCTTTAAAATCAAATTCAACAATACCAAATTCAATACAATAATATGTTGCTATTATTCTTTCGGGAATAGGACTAACGGTTTTATGATTTATAATCCTCTTAATTTTGGATTTTGCATAAATCAAACTCCAAGATTTCAGCAACTCTTTATCGTCAGGTTCAATCTTTCTAAATGCAAAAACACCATTTCTAAATAAGTAATCAATTGATTGAGCGTCTTGATTATCAAGATATTCAATTAGTTCCTCTTCATTTGTGATTGTTATGAATTCCGCTTCATCACGGTAATATACATCTGTATACATTCCATTAACCAGTTTCACAACAAAATCTCCATAGAATTCTGGATGTGGATAGAATTCTGATATTAGTTTCCTTGGTACAATAACTTCAATACTTTTCATAAGTATCTCCTTTTGGCTTTTGCCATATTATTTACAGGATTATTCCTGCATTACCCATGTACCAAGGTGTTTTTTTATAATTTGTAGTCCTATTTTATTATATCACAAAAATTAAAGTGTATTTCATTCAAAAAAAGTTGTCCAAACTTTTATTGCTTCAGGCAGAATAGGATTTTTACTTTCATCAAATAGAAAGTTAACCAATTCTTTTATATTGTATCCCTTTTTTTCAAAACCATCATTGGTTTTCATATATTGCATGATTTTTTTAGATTCCAGTTTTCCTGTTTCATCATATATTTTTCCTCTAGAGGTTACCAGCCAAATCTCATCTCCAGTATGATTGATAATATAATCCTTTAAACTAAGATTATTATCGCCATTTTTTGCTTGTAAATATATCCGTTTCGATGAAGAATAGTTGCTATTTGTTCGCGAACCATCAACTAAAACAAATTCATACTTTTGAGTACTTGTTTTATTTGTTGAAGGAATAACAACATAATTAAATTTATCATAAAGCCATAAAGCAATAACATCTTCAAATCCGTAAGACCCAATAAATCTCAATATCATATTTTTATCTTCTATCTTTTTAGCAGGTCTATCATACAATACACTATCAGAGAACATGCTTGTAGCTTTTATTTTCTCACTGCTATCGACTCTGACAATAGCATTACTATTTTTGGTAAAAGCTGATATGGATCCAGGCACTTTTTCTTCTGTGCCAATTTTTTTCCAAAATATGTTTTTAAGTTGCACAACACAATCATATTTTTTCGCATCATCAGATAAGTCTACGTAAAATAGGTTTTCAGTTGTATCGGGAACTTGTGCTACATAATATACACCGGCTAATCTCGTCCATAAAAAATCACCTTCTTTGACTCTTTCAAAAAGTTGATGAATACCTTGATATCCCCATTTCTTTTTATATTTTTCATACATTTCTTCCCATTTTTCCTTATATGTTCTAATATCTATAACTTGTTCTTGATTTTCAATAGCAGGATCTCCCCAACCACATGAAACACAATTATTTTTAATAAAATACTCAGATGACATAACAGTTTTATTATCGTATTTACCTCTACCTTTTACTTTCCATGTACTTACCATTTTATACTCCCCTTACCAAAACGATATTTTTTTTTATTAGAAACCTCTTAAATCATGTAATTTCTTACTCATTTTGTTATTAAGGTTTATAAAGTCAATAAGATATTCCTCATCTATTTCATATTGAATTTGATTTTTTGGATTTTTTGTTGCCAAAATCTGTTCTTTATTTTCACTAGTAACCCTAAAACTATGTATAATTCTATTTCTCCTGACTATGATTTCTTTAAATATTTCTACGATTGAATCATCTTGAATCGGAGTTATTGTTTTATTAATAGCATCATAAATTCTGCTCATCTTATTTTCATCAATAAGAGCATGCCAATTATATAAATCTTGATTATCATTTCTGATTATATTTTCAATCAAAAATGTAAAATTGGAACTAAATACTGAAATAGCGATACCCAATAAATTTAAATATGATTCAGTTGGCAGTGATATTCGAGTGTATTTACTCAATCTCATCATACTCCTCTTGAAGTTCATCAATTAAGTCACAAAGAAAATCATTCAAATTCTCTGATTGAACATTAAAGTTTTTTAAGTAGTTAAACTCATTTTGTATAAATGGTATATTGTCCTCATTTTTTTCAAAGTCTTTTCTCTTAAAATAATGGTGCACCAAATCATTTCTTTTTCTCAAAATGTCTTCTAAAACAATGAGCTTGTCAGATATTAAAAGCTTTGTCTTCTTAATAATGTTAATAACTTGTCCCATAGTTTTATTAGACAACTGATTTTTTAAAATTTTCGCCTCATTTTCTGCTTCTTCAAATATCTTATTAGGTACACTGTTTGTTTTATCAAAAATCGATAATATCGTCTTAAACCGAATAGCTTTTACTAAGTTATATTCTATGTATTGAACAGTTTTCATTAATTTACCAACTTCTAAAGCAATATAATCATTATTATTCAAGTTTTCATACATAATATTTTCTCACAATCATTATTTTATTTTTACTGCTGATGTTTTATATTCGGATATATCATTTATCATTTTAAAAACTGAAACATTATTTAGATCATTATTTATTTCTATTATATTAATTAAGGCTTTGACAGTTTCTTCTTTCATCTTATTACCCAAATAAATAGCGGTAATCTTATTAAAATCTATTTTTCGTAAATAATTATCTGTATTCCTTTTAAGCAGTACAATAGATCTCCATTCATCCTCATATTTCCAAACGGTATTTTTTGTATATAATCCTTCAAAAAATATCTTGAGCATGTCTTTTCGACCTTTTTTTTCAATGTTTTTTAAATCAATTTTATCTAAAAATTTTTGATCTATTGTTACACGATTTTCAGAGTAGGTTATAGGAAATAAAATCATCTTTGTATCTTCTAAGTTTTCTAAATATTCCTCAAAGTCATATTCAATACAAATACCAGTGTGAGATAATGCATAATGAGACCACATTAATGGATCATTGTATCTTGTCGTTAAAGATGCTACACCGAATGTTTCATCAATAAAACCAAATATTTTTTTGTTAAAATCATTTACAGAGTCATTTATTTTCTTTTCAGCTTGCTTAAATCCTGGAGCAATGCCAGCCAATTCAGACATTTCTTCAAAATCTTTCAATCGTATATTTAGTGGATCGACTTTAACTTTGGATAAATTTTCAACACCAATTTTTTCCTGCATATCCTTCATGGAAATTGCTAGTTTATCTTTATCAATTTTATTCGCAACAAATGGTTTTAAAAATTCGTAAAATATCTCTGGCTCTCCCATTATCCTTTTTGAAAAGTCTAAGATTCCTTGATTTATATCAAATTGATTTTGTTTCTCAACAACATTTTTTGATGTATCTAGAATAAACTTGACAAAATTCTTAATATTTGCATTAATATCAATTTTTTCTAATTCATCATATACATCACCAAGATTAAATATATTCGTATTTGTTTCCAATAGCTTTAGTGCTTCACCAACGCCTTTTATCTCAGTAAAATAACCCAACAATTCTCTGAAGAAAGCATTAGTACTAATTCCAAATACACAATCATATGGATCATTAAAGAAACTAGGCTTATTATGATAAATATACTTATTAAGAAGAGAATCTATTCCAAATTGTTCTTTGTGTAGTAAATTAATCTCAATTTCATTCATACTCTTAATTATATTATGAACAGGAACATATCTGTACAACTTATAATTGTTTGCTTCAAGTCTTGAATTCAATTCTGACTTATATTTATCATAATTATTGTTGTAAAAGTCTTCGATAAATTCTTGAAATTTCATATACTTATCTCCTATTTCCTATTTATTACATATTTTGTGTATTTTTTAAGACTCATTTTTTTTATTGTTGCCACCATTGATTATAATGATTTTTTCGTCCAAAAAGGCTGTAAATTGATTGATTGAATAACTCAACACTTTAGATTTTACTTGTAAAACTCCGTCCGATAAACTCTCTCTAAGTTTTGAAAGGTTCTCTAAATCATTTCTAAAGAAATCCTTTAAATTTGAGAAACTATATACAAACTTGAATGCTTGATAAATATTAGACATATCTACAGCAGAGCCAGTGATTATCAATTTCGATAATAAAGCCACATCAATTAATGAAGCAAAATTTTTCTCGTTTGCAAATTTTCCCGCTTTCTTCTCGTCCCTTATATTAATAAGAAATTCTTCGGACCAGTTGTTGTTCTTCAATAAAGAGTTAATTGATTGATCAATTATACTTAAGTTATGATTTTCAATTTCTTCACGTAATTCATCTAATTGTTTGCTCATTTTTTCTTTATCTTCTGGCCAGTATGATACGTGTAAATTAACCCCAAAATCCTGAGCCACTTTTTCATTACACGACTTTATATTTAGAAGCATTTGTTTAATAATTTCTTCTATATTTATATTTGTTTTATCAAATATATCATTGTAAAGGTATATGTAGGAAATCAGTGTTGGATAATTTTGAATGTTTAGAGTATTTTGTTTCAACATTTCTAATATCTCATTTAATGATGATTTAATATAATCATCATCTTTATCTAGCCAGTATGTTTGCAATTTCTTAAGACTATTCTCTATCTCAAATTTGTATTCAGAAATCAAATCATCAAAATCAAATAATTTCAATGCAAATATTTCAAAATCTAACTCGAAAGTATTTAGATATTTTTTAATTATACCGTACATTTCATTTACAACAGATTGAGGAACATTTTTTTTAGAGGTAGTAAAAACTCTATATGGATTTTCATTTAATTTATTCGTAGGGTTTTTTAATTCAAGTGAGCAATAGAATATGTTTTCAACAATTATATCAATAATTTCATCGTAATTTTTTAAATCCAATTCTGAAACTGTATCACTTAGTTGAATATATGCATGTTTGGAAAATATGAATGTTCTCAAATTGCAACACTCTCTATCTATATATACATTCTCAATATAATCCAAATTTCTTTTAATTACTTCATCTTCAACTAACAATTCAAACAAATCGCGAATAGGCGGTGAAAACTCGTAGGTGTATCCTATTAATTTTTCTTTAATTTTGTCATAGTTCTCATAAGTAGGAAATAAGTATTCAATTTTCTTTGTTATTGTATTTAAATTTGTTGAAATTAGCCCACCATCAATTTTATCTATTATTTTATGCTCTTCGAACAAAATAGATTTAGATTTGCCTTCTTCCTCTACAATCGGGAGTTTTAAATTTTTTACTGCAACAACTTTTCCAATGAAATCATCAATATAAAATCTTTGCTTTATTTCTTCTTCATTTCCTACAACAATTGTTTTTATACTATATTCTTCCACAAAATTATTTATGTATCCCATGAGTTCAATCGTATCAATTCTAGATCTTTCTAAATCATCAAAAATAAGTATGATTTTTTGTAAGGTAATATATTTCCAATAGTCTTCAATTTTAGGTAAAGTAATATATACTTTTGCTAGTAGCATTGGTATTAGATTTTTTGCAGTAGCAATAGCAGTATCTTTTGCGTACTCTGCTGCAATACTTCTTCTTTTTAATGGATTTCTATTCCTATTTCTATTTTTTTTGATTCGACTGTCTGCTATTAATTTGGAGTATATCTGCTTGGCTATTTCTTCAACAGAAACCATTCCATAAAGAGAAATGTATATTATTTTAAAGTCGTATTTTTTACTAATATGCTTAGATAATATATTGTTGATAAAATAAGACTTTCCACTCCCCCATTTGCCATTTATAAAAAACGCATTATTTAAGTCTTTGTCACGCATGTAGTAGTCTATTGTTTTCAGTACGCTATCATAATAATTCATAATTTTACCATCCTTTTTAAATAGTACTCATAAATTTTGTTATATGTTATATACCTGATTACTTATCCTTAATATATGTAAATTTAGTGCTACTGAGTGTGAACAACAACTGGCTCGGAAAGCTCTGTTATAAATTCAAGATTTTGATTAGCTAAATTAACTGGAAAACTCTGTTTTAAATGTTTACCTTTATGATAATATTCAAAAACAAAATCGTATTTAATAGTAGATTGTCCTTGCAACTCAACTAAAACAATAAATAATAGTTCTTCATTTCTATTTATGATAGTTGGTTGTATTCCTTTATAGGTGTTTTCGTTGTTATCGTAATTTACTATAGGAAACAACGAAGTTGCTGCTTCAGCCCCTACATTGATTAACTTAAATACTATTAAGTGTCTTGGTTTATTAACTAAGGCTATTCCATTTTGTAATCTTTTAGTATCCATAGTATCATGGAAATATTCTTTTATGATTCTCTCTTTCTCAAGTGAAAAGTTTACATCTTTTCCATTTACATAACAATAGTACGTTTTGCCTGAGATTTCTTGAATTGAATCATCTATGAACTCAATATAGTCTTCTTCGTGTTTAATACCAAATAAATTACCTTTAATTCTGTATGGTATAGGTTTAATTGCTAAATATGGATTATTATTGTTTTCTATAATGTGGGATTCCTTAGCGCTATAATTATTAAGTTGTGTCTCATAGTTTTTCTTTATACTTTCAAGACTTTCTATTCGAATATTATAATTATTGATAGTCTCCGCTTCCTGTAACACCGTAAATACATTTTTTTTATAGTCAACTGCTATGTTTATAGTAAAAGCAACACTCACAGCAATTGAAACAGATAACATAATATCTATAGTAATGTTTGCTGAAATACCATAATCAGTATTACACACTTTAATAATCATCATGATAATTGTTGCTAAATGGCCAAGAAATTTATACCACTTCTCTTTCAGATACTCAAATATTAATTTTATCATAATCCACCTTCTCTCAAAATAAATTATAACAAATATGGTTTATTTTTACGAGTCATTAATCAATATTAATTAAATTCTCGTCTTCATAATATTTCTGCTTACTTGTGAATTAGTCATGTGCTTTCTTGTGCCAATCCTTGCGAGACTATTTTTTAAATGATTATTTTATACTAATTTTTAATCATTTTACATTGTTTATTACTAATCTGATTATATGATAAATCACTTATACTATTAAGTATTGTCTAAGAATATATTTCACATTTTCTAAATTTCGTTAATTCATTAAAAACTCCTATCGCAACATGGTTTCCAATATTTTAGCATCACTAAAATATATTTATAATTAATATTTTTCCCAAACAAAAAACCGAGGTTATATATGTAGTATATGAATACTACAAAAACCTCGGTTACGGGTCTAAATGGTGGAGCTGAGGCGATTCGAACTCCTGTCCAACAACAATAAAACGCTATGTTATGCGCTTTATATCATTAGTTGCAACTATTTGTGATACGGCTCGTTGTTGTTTATTCTAAATGTTCTATATATTTGTTCTAAAAGTATTAGTTTCATTAATTGATGAG
>CAZFHC010000021.1:0-2703 GCA_964518625.1 Candidatus Woesearchaeota archaeon
AATAACAATCATAAAATCAATAAGAATAAGTCAAATGTTTGATTTCAATATTTTTTTTGATCTACCACCCTTTGTCTTACCCCAATTTTCTCCAAACCTCTCGACAACAATACTCTCATTATCAATCTTCGCTAAATGACATAACTCCAAAAACACATTCTCAGACAAAAGTCTCCTCTCAACATAATAATTCTTCAACGCACTAGCAGAACAATCAACACCAAATTGCAACAACCCAACAACACTAGGAGAATCCAACTTTTCACAACATAAATCCAAAAACTTTCTCTGCTCTCCCTTCTCAAATTTAATCCTAACCATAACAAATCAAATAAACCAAAATTTAAAACACTATCCCACGAATCATCAACAATAAACTATATACTTTCCATAAATATTAATAAACTAAATCTTAACTGCGACACCAAACAAACCTATAACTTTAAAAAGGTTTTACCACAAAAAAATATATGAAGAAACCAAAAACAATGAAGAGATATTGTCCATATTGTAAAAAGAGGACAGAACAAAAGCTAAAAGAACCAAGCAAAAACAAAGCAAGTAGTTTAAAGCGTGGTGGAAAAGCAAGAATTAGATTAAGAGGATTATGGAGAGGAGTAGGAAACAAAGGAAGATATTCTCGTATGAAAAACCAGCAAAAAGGTAACAGAAAGACTACAAAAAAAACAAATATAATGTATACATGTAAAGAATGTGGAAAATCAAAATATCAAAAAAAAGGAGTAAGAACTAGTAAACTAGTAATCGGTTAAATGGCAGAAAAGAAAAAATTTATTGATATTAAAGTACCTTTATTACGTACAGAGTTGGAAGCTTTAGGAACACCAACATCATTAAACAATAAAACAATCAAATTAGATTTATCAAGGAAATTAAGAGGAAAAGGACTAAATGCAACATTTCAAATAGTAAATATAGAAGAAGAATTATTCGCAATCCCAAAAAAATATGAATTAATAACATCATATGTAAAAAAGATTATGAGAAAAAGAATTGATTACGTAGAAGATTCATTCAAGACACAAACAAAAGATAATATAACAGTAACAATTAAACCATTATTAATCACAAGAAAAAGAGTTTCTAGAGCAGTAAGAAAAAGATTAAGAGAAGTAACAAAACAAGTAATATTAGCATATGTAAAAGAAAAAACATATTTAGATTTAGCAAGTGATATTATTAGTATGGATTTACAAAAAACAATGCTTCCAAAATTAAAGAAAGTTTATCCATTAGCCTTCTGTGATATTAGAGTATTTGAAACAACAGAAATAGCAAAGATTGATTTAACAAATATAAACAAGGGAGAAGAAATCCAAGAAGAAGTTGAAGAAACAGAGGAAGAAAAAGAAGATGAAACAGATAATACACAATATATAGAAGAAGAAAAAGAAGATATACAATATATAAAGGAAGAAAAAGAAACAAAAAAAGTAGAAGAAGAATCTAAAGAAGTTAAAGAAGAAATTGAGGAAAAGGAATAAAATGCCAGGAAAAAACAAACCAAAAAGATTAGATAGAAACAGAAGTTGGAGAGTAGCAAGAAGAAAAAAAAGGATTGTGACATTAATCGCTGGAACAAGTAGACATAGGCAACCTAGACCAAAAAACAAAGTAAACACAGATATCTTATAAAAAACATGATCGAACAAACATTAATTTTAATAAAACCCGATGGAGTCGCAAGAGGATTAACTGGGGAAATAATAAAAAGATTTGAACAAAGAGGTCTTAAAATAATTGGACTAAAGATGGTCGAAGCAACAAACGACATAGCAAAAAAACATTATACAGATGATATAGTCCAAAGAAGAGGACAACATATTTATGATTGGTTATTAGAATATATAACAGAAGGACCAGTTATTGCAATAGCAGTTCAAGGAGTAAACGCAATAGAAAATGTAAGAAAATTAGTAGGAGCAACAGAATCAAAATCAGCACTACCAGGAACAATTAGAGGAGACTATTCTCACATGAGTTTCCATTACGCAGACAGTAATAATAAAATTTTAAGAAATTTAATCCATGCATCATCAGATTCAGAAGATGCCAAAAGAGAATTAGCATTATGGTTCTCAGTAAATGAAATCCACGACTATAAAAGATGTGGAGAAGAACATTTCTCTTAATTCTATAAAAACATTTCTATAAAGACATAAAGACTAGCAACATTGCTCAAAAAAATAAATCTATGAAAACTAAAAAAAAAGCGCAAACAAATTGCGCAACAAAAATTATATAATATAAATAAGTAAAAACTTTATTTCAATTTAACAGCCGTTCCATATACAAGCATCTCAGAAGCACCCTGCATAACAACAGAAGTAGCAAATCTAACACCAATAATTGCATCAGCTTTCAAACCAATAGCCTCATTAACCATACGATTGAATGCCTCTTCTCTAGCTAAAGTAGTCATTCTAGTATAACTTTTTACCTCACCACCAACTAAATTCTTAAAACTAGCAATCATATCAACACCAAAGTTTCTCACACGAATAGTATTCCCTTTAGCAATACCTAAAATTTTATCAATCTTCTTACCAGGAATCTCATTAGTAGTAGTAGTCAAAATCTCTTTCATTTTTTCTTACCTCCTTTCCTTAAATCTAAACGTTCATCAATATCATTTTCACGCTTACCAAAAATAAGTAAAACTAAACCTAAAATAAGTAAAAC
>CAZFHC010000021.1:2803-7677 GCA_964518625.1 Candidatus Woesearchaeota archaeon
TTTCATAGAATAAAAAAGAATGATCCATTTATAAAAATAGTTATACAAAACAAATGATATTAAATCTATTTTTTAGCCATCATTTTCCTAAATATCATAAACCATAATAGATTCACCATTACAAGTAAACCTACAACAATCAATAGAATCATAACCATATTATTATCGCCACCAGAGGCACTAGTCCCTCTTTTATCACTACTAATCACATAACCTAAACCTACAACTTGTAAAGAATTATCACTCACAACCAACTCTAATTCATTATCAACACTATTCTCACCATAAGATAAAGTAATCGTTGTATCATAATTCCCTTCACCAACACCAGCAGTATCCCAATAAGATGAAATAACTTGTTTATTTAAAGCCTCAATATCATAATTAGGAGATAAAATTTTATCCAATAAATTTCCATCATTACCAAAGATTTCCATCACACTACGAACTCCAATAATAGGTTCACTCCACTTGTTTTCCAACAACATATCAACTTTTACAATATCACCTAAACTAAAATCGTTAACATACAAATCTTGTAATTCAATAGAAGCCTGACCAACCTTAAACTCATCTTCTAAATTAATAACTTCACCATCATAAACCAACGCAACCTTCGCTTTATAATTACCAATAGGAACCTTTGCATTCCATTTATACATAATATCAATCTTTTCTCCCGACGCTACACTATAACTCTCAGTATTAAAACTATCAATCTTCTCATTCAAATCACTATACACATCAACATTAGCATAGACATCTACCAGATCAAATTTACCTCGAGAAACAACCGGGATAACAAAAATTGCCTCACCACCAACTTCAGCATTAATAATATTCAACTTTGCATCAGCATATTTCCCAGGATAAGGAACATAAACATGAATCTGAGTAACAACTGCTAAAGTCGCACCAACAAAATTAACTCCATCATCTAAATCCTGACTAGGCTCACTAATAACTATCTCACCAACATGTAAACCAGGAGATAAACTATCTGGTAAATTTAGATGATAACCGATCTCAATCATCTCATCTCCAGAAATAATATTTACCATTCTCTTATTCAGATTAATATAATCAACTAAATCTCCCCTAGCACTAATCTCCAAATTCATATCTTTCGCCTCAGAATTAATAATCTTAAAAACATATTTATTATTACTACCAGAACTAAAATCCAAAGTATTCCTAGCAGGTGAGACACCAAGGGCAACAACATTACTAATAAAAAATAAACCAATTATCATTATTAATAAAACATTAAATTTATTTTCCATCAAAACCTCCAACATATTTATTCTCTTCAAAATCTATACTTTCACTAGGATTCAAACTAACATTTTCAACAAATTCACTTTCATTATTATAAATTTCAACATTTAAACCAATACTACCAGCATTCACAACTTCATAACTACCATTTTTACTTTCGATAACATTCAAAACAACAGCATCCACAATTGTTAAACTTCTAACCTCACTTTCCATAACTCCTACTGCCTTCCAATAATAAATCCCTGGCTCGAAAGATAATTTAAAACCCTCTCTTAACAAATACTCATCAGCATCCACAAAATCCATATCATTATCAATCAAAATTTTATCAGCATTCTCAATAGAAAATAAAATATCAGAACCAACACTCTCATAATCAGCAATCGGAGAAATAACCAAAGGACTAGAAAAGCCAACAAGCCAAGCCAATACAATCAAACTACCTACGATTAAAACCATATCAATTGCAACAACATGTTTCTGAGAACCTTTTTTCTTTCTATTTCTAATTAAAAAACCTGCATAAATATTAGTAAAAATTTCTAATCTCATACACTTTCCTCCTCAGCAAAACTTGCTTCAAATACAACAGTAGAACTTTTCAAACCTGGTCCTTCATTTGGAGGAACTTCTAAATAAATATCAATCTCAGCAGAATCGGCAGAATCACCATATTCCAATTTATCAATTAGAACAGCACGTCCAGTAATACTCATATTAATCCAATCAAAAACAGACCCTAACCAATTAAAAGCCCCTTCTTCACCAGACCTATTATCTATTTTAACCTTATAATATTCAGATTCAACTGATTGACTAGACCACATTGAAGTAGCATTAGCAGAAATATTTATCTGTACATTCCCATCATTTTGAATTATAAAAGGTTGAGGTGTTCCGTCTGAAGTATCCTCGACACCATCCTGTCCCAACGAACCAAAACTAACTTCATTATTAACCAAACTAGCAATAACGTATGCGCTTAAAGTAAAATTGAATTCCTCAGACCAATCACCATAAGCCTCACCATCATAAGCTCTAACCTTCCAAGTATAATAATAACCATAATCACCTAAACATTTTAAATCAGAACTAGCATCCCAATATTCATCATTAACATTAGAACGACTAATATCATCATTACATATAGCAACACCAGAACTCTTATGTTCATTAATATCTAATTCATAAGTTAGAGTATCACCATCAGCATCATAACCCGTCCAATTGAATTGTGGCTGTCTCTCAATAATATCTGCACCATCAACAGGACCGGTCAATGTAACAGTAGGTAAATTATTTTCTAAAACAATAACATTAGACTCAACCGATATACCATCAATAATTAAATCATTAGGCGTAACAACAACAGACCAATTTTCACCATCAACAGTTTCTTGAGAAACAATTTTTTCCAAAGAATGATTAGCAATACCAGCATCATAAATTTCTTTAACTTGTTCCTCTGATAAAGAACGATTAAAAATTAAAACTTCGTCGATTGAACCATTAAAATATCTAGAACTTCCCGTTTTACCACCAATATCTAAAACTGAATTTACTATATTATTAGTAATACTTGTTACTGTATAACTAACTTCTAACTCTCCATCCACATATGTTTTTACAATTGAACCATCCCAGGACAAAACAACATTATGCCAATATTCATCACTTTCTGATATACTTGTGGGATGACCATATTGACCATTAATAGCTCCAGTAATATATCCATTATTATCTGCTCCTATCCAATAAACAGAAGTACCAATACTTGTACTGCTTGAAGAATGAATAATATATGAAAAATCAGCATTACGAATACCCTTAAACCAAACAGATACAGCTAACTTATTAACATCTGTTTGCAACTGGTCATTTCCTATATTAATATAATCATTCAACCCATCAAACTCGTATCCACCACCAACCTTTCCACCAGAACTATTCCAAATAGCTCCATAAACTGTTCCATTATTCCCATTCTCAGAATAATCCCTTGTCCAACTAGAGCTACTTCCACCCTCAAAAGGCATATTCAAAACAGCCAAACTTTCACCATTAACTTTCCAATCAGTAATATTCAGAACAGAATCTTCCCAATCCAAATCATAAGAATCAATAGAATTAATACTTAAATTATCATAAGATCTATCTCCACCACCAGAACTAGAAATGACAACACTATTTGCAAATGGAGGAGTATTAACCCTAGACCATAATCTCTCCTCGGTAGAATTACAATTATCAGCCATATCACAAGCAGATGCAGAATATAAATAATCACCACGAGATATATTAGTCATATTCATTTCTAATGACCAATCACTTAAAGATAACTTCTGCAAATTAGATTGATATAATAATTTTATTTCATCTTCTGATAATGAACGATTGTAAATACGAACCTCATCAATTGATCCTTGAAAAAATCTCCCATCACCAGTATTTACACTTCCAACTGATAATGTATTAGTACTTCCATACTGTATCTTTTTATTTCCATCTATATGATTAGTTACACACCATTTACCATTAACATAAGTTTTAATATCTCCAGTTACAGAATTATAAGTTCCAGTTACCAATTGCCAAGTATCAGATTCTATTTCATTCTGACATATAGCACTCTGCCAACTAGCATCTTCTAATGTTATATAAGTTCTCCATTTCCCATCATTTCTCTCCTGCAACTCATATCCATAATGATGATCGATAATATTATTATATAATCCGTCTTTTAAAGATGTAGGGTAAACCCAAGCTGATAAAGTAATAGCATCTATTGGATTTTGAATATCTCCATAATCAATATAATCATCATCACCATCAAAATTCATTGCCTTACCAAACTTTCCATCTTCACTATAACTTGCACCGACAACCGTTCCATCATTACCACTCCCACTAACATCAGAAACAAAACTATCATTTTCTCCTAACGAACTCAAATTCTGAAAATTCATTGCTAAAACCAAACCATCATCCAAAGAACTAAGAGATTTATCACCCCAACTAAAATTCAAATCATTTAAACTATAATCTGTAACAAGAACTTTTGCAACCATTGAAATATTGGTTGTAAAAGTTTCATTCTCAGGAGTAGAAGAAGAGAATTCTATTTCAGGAGCACCACTATCAATAAAGAAAGGACCAAAATGTGTAATCTCTCCTGCATTTTCAGAACCATCAAGCGCCTTAATATGAAAATAATTAACACCTTCAGAAGTAGAACAATTTGAATTTAAATCCAGAGTGTCAACTAAATCATTAGGAATAGACAACTTCCAATCATCACACAAAACAGAATAACCAGCAACATCCGCTGTAATTGATTTATTCTGGACATCAATACTTTTATTATAATTACCTTCACTATCTTCAGTATTAACATAATAGAAATAATCATCACCACTATCTGTTGCTTCATCCCAACTAAAATTAATATAATCTAAAGTTGAAAATCCATTCTCAACTACTTCAGAAGAAACAACATTAGAAACACCAGACGGAGAAGTCCTGTCAAAACCAGTAAAATCTAAATAATTAGAAGTTGAAACATTTCCTCCATTTACTGTAAGTTTAAGATTATC
>CAZFHC010000022.1:0-7145 GCA_964518625.1 Candidatus Woesearchaeota archaeon
ATTTTGATTTGCCAGAAGTTCCAGAAACATATATTCACCGTATAGGAAGAACAGGGCGTGCAGGTCTTGGTGGAGTAGCTATTTCATTTTGCTCTCAAGATCAAGCAGACTTACTGAGAGATATTCAAAAACATATTAAAATGAAAATCGATGTGGAAAAAAATTCTGTGTATTCGATAGAACTTGTAAATACTTTTAATAAGCCAAAGAGTCAAAATTCTTCGAAATCAAATAAATCGTCCAATTATAGCAAACAAAAAAAATCATATTCTCGGAAAAGATCAAAAAGTAATAAGGTAAAGCCGAAAAACTTTTCAAAATATGACAATAAAAATCAATCTAAAAGTTAAACTAGAAATCAATGATTTGATAGATGAATATCTACTTGTATCAAGTTGGTATTTATAATATAACAAGTTGTAACTAATAATGTCTAATTTAGATTTTTTATATGATTTTGTATGATATCATATAAAAATAAGGAGTACGATAATATGTATGTAAAAAAAAGCGGTAAAACTATTTTTAAAATGAAGCTAAAACGAAAATCAACTCAATCGGATAGTATAGGAACAATAGGGATTTCCAAAACAACGAGGAATATATCATCGAATTATCGAAAAACAGGTCAAGTAAATATGAAAGATACAGAATAATGACATATTATATTATTAGTGATATCCATTCTCACTATAATGCAATGGTAAAAGCACTACTTAAATCAGGATATAATTCTGAAAATACGGATCATCATTTGATTGTACTGGGAGATTTATTTGATAGAGGCAAACAACCTAAAGAAGTTTTAGAATTCCTTTATAAACTAAGCCTAGAAGGTAAAGCAAGCATAATCATAGGGAACCATGATACATATTTGTTAGATTTCTTAGAGGGGAATCGTAAAAATGTGTTGATCAACATAGAGTTGTGGGGTTTCGGTGACACACTGGAAGATTTATCTGGTATGAAACCAATCGAAGAAAATTTGGATAAGATAAAAGAAATTATTGAAAATGAATACTCTTTTCTGAAAAGCTGGTTACTATCATTCCCTTATTATATAGAACTTGGAGATTATATATTTGTTCATGGGGGAGTAGACGGGAAATTGTTTGATTGGAAAACAGTATCATCAGAAAGAGATTTTGTATGGAATAGAGAACATGAATTAGCACCTGTTAACGGAAAAATTGTTATTGCTGGGCATACCAGAGTTGCAACTATTAGAAAGAAAACAAATGACTATGATTTACTCTTTTTGCATAATCCGGAGATGTTTGACATCTTATATAAAAAAGGTAAAATTTTGATAGACCGTTATGTTGAAGTGTCGAATGAAATAAATGTTCTAAAACTAGATATTTAAGCCTTTTTGAGGCTTTTTTATTTTGGGTATTATAGGCCTGAATAGCTATATAATGTATGTATTCGCATTGTCTATTATTTTTGATACTTAATAATAACTTAATAATTTACATATATTGGGATAATAAATTTAGGATATACTGTAGTTGCAGAATAGATGTGGCTATCAAAACAAACGATATTACGAAAATGTTTCTTCAAAGCTGAAAAATATAGTCGTTTTGATTTTAGATAAAGAAATAATAAAGGAGAGAAAAAAATGAAAAATTATCGAAAAATGGAAATCATCGCAGGAGTTGGATTCTTATTAGCGATCGTATTTGGAATACTTAGTTTATCACTAACAGAAAGTTATATTACTGACTTAGATTTTACAGTAATTGCAGATAATGTTACATCTATAAAAATAGGGGCAATCTTGACAATGTTTATGGCGTTAAGTGTTATGATGATTTCCCTAGCATTTTATCCAGTTTTAAAGAAAAAGAGTTCTAGTTTAGCTCTAGGTTATGTAGGACTGCGTTTTTTAGAAGGATTTATATTTATCATTAATGCAGTTATTTTATTAACTTTAATTACATTATCAAAAGACATTGCAAACGCAGATTTCAACAATAGTATTGGACATTTATTATTGGAAGCAAGAAATCATTTAGGACATGTTGCATTAGATATGGTTGTAATCAGTGTTGCTGCATTGATTCTTTATTATCTACTACTAAAATCTAAATTAGTTCCCACATGGATTTCTATTTGGGGATTAATAGCAAGCGTAATTTATATGTTAGCTGCTTATATGGTTTTATTCGGATTTGAGCCATTATCACCTGCATATATTGCAATGAATATTCCACTAGCATTAAATGAAGCAGTTCTTGGTGTATTTCTAATTGTAAAAGGATTTAATAAAGATGCAATCAAAAGGCTATAATGAGTAGAACCACAATTAATTACAAAGTAAAAAGAGACATTTTGTCTCTTTTTTTCCGCAGTTTTGAATTGAAAATCCACACTTTGATACTTGCATCTTACATGATATAATGGAACTAATATAGCATACGAAAAGTGAAAATTAGGAGGTTCATATGAATCAAAAACTAAAAGGAATTTTAACATCAATTGGTACATTGATTACATTTATAATATTGACTTTTGTTGTCTCATTCATTGTCTCTGCAACTTCATCTGATGGTTGGGTGGGTCTTGGTGCAGTAATAATGATGCTTTTTGCTACTGCAATTGTATTAGGTATAGTATTAGTTATAGGAATTGTAAAATATTCTAAAAATAAATCACAATTTGGATTAGGTCTAATTTATGGGATTACAGGAATCTTGATTTTTGGTGTTGTGTCTTCATTCTTAATTTCTTTGTATAATATGGTTGTTTGATAAGGAATAAACTGGACTATTAGTTTTCTATATCCGTTGTTTTGACTTATTTAATACTTTTTTATTATGATATAATTTGATTTAGATGGATCAATAATATTTTGTTAAGGAGCGATGTACAATGAAGAAGAAGCTACAATATATTTATCATAATGTATCAACAAAACAAGTGGTGATATATTTTGTTGTTTTCTTTTTATTTACTGTATTGGTACTACCATATATCTCCTCTTTAACAACAAGAGTAATTGGGGTTGCTGAAAGCCCAGACACTAATTTTGATTTTAACATAGAGAGACTATTTAATATTGTCAATAGTTATGGAAGAAGTGGAAGACTATTTTATGTCACAATGAGATGGACTTTTGATGTTGTATGGCCAATTATATATACGCTATTTTTAATAACTTCAATTGCTTACCTTTCAAGGCAAAGCAAGTGCAGATTTGGATATAAACCTTTATATTTGCCTGTTATAGCTGTTTTATTTGATTTTATGGAGAATGTTAATGCAACGATAATAATGTTGTTATACCCAAAAAGATTTGATCTATTTGGATACTTGTTAATAGGATCATCCATTATTAAATGGATTTCAATAAGTATTAGTATTGTTGCATTGATACTATTACTGATTCTATTTATTATAAAATCGATAAAAAAAGATGTAGTTCTATAAAATAAACTTTAATACAAATACATATTCTATATAGAAATGAGGCTTAGTCTTTTGTTTATGATATAATAACAAATATAAAGATGTGAGATTAAAATAGCTTAGTAACGTTATATTCTTTGCTTTTTAATCATTAAGGAGGGAAAATGCAGTATATTGATTTAACACATAAGATTGGAAGTAATACTCCAGTTTCACCTTTTGATGAAAAAATTCAAATTAAGCGAGTAAAGTTTCTAGATAAAGATCACTATAACGATACAAGTATGACTAGTACAATGCATATTGGAACACATATTGATGCTCCTAGCCATATGACTAATATTGAAAAGAATATTAGTGATTATCAGATTTCAAAGTTCATTGGATGTGGTGTAATACTTGATTTTTTTGGTGAAAAGAATATTGGTTTGAAACAAGAACATAAGGAAATAATTAAAGAAGATTCTATCGTATTAATCTATACAGGTTATGACAAGATAATTGGAGATGATGAGTATTACAGCAAACATCCTATAATCTCTGAAGAATTATGTGATTACTTAATAGAAAAGAAGATTAAAATAGTTGGACTTGATTTCTTTAGCCCAGATAAATCACCTTCAATCATCCATAAGAAGTTATTGGAAAATGATATCTTGATTGTAGAAAATCTCAAAGATATAAATCTATTGTTGGATTACAAAAATATTGTAGTGCATTTAATACCTATCAAGGTTGATGCAGAAGGAGCTATGATAAGAGCTTATGCAAGGGTAAAATAGAGAAATTAATTCGTTAAGTACGTTCTTCGAATGTGCTTTTTTTATATAGAAGAGAGAGACGGTATAGTTGTCTCTCTCTTCTATATAACGATTTAAATTTATTTTTTTGTAAAGCCCGCTTTGATAAGTAGTTGTTCAGCTTCCTCATGAGTAGAATAGTGTATTTTTTTACTTGAACACAATTCTTTTATTTTTAGTACAACATCATGTTTTGGCTCTTTGAACTTTCCTGCAAGATAATTGATTTCATGATCTTGAGAACAGTTAAAGTATTTTTTATCTTTATTCACAACTTTTCTCCTTTCTTTATTTTTCTTGCTTTCTATTTCAGTATACCACTATTTTTCATACGTTCAAATTATCAGATTATTCTATGTAACATTTTTATTTGTTTTTTATTTGATGATTAGAATAAATTATGACAAAATGGCTTGACTATAAAAATAACTTTTATACCTTAGTAATTATGATATAATGGTAACAGGTGATTTAAATGAATAGAATAAAACATTTTTTTCAAATGTTAATAAAAGTATTTGTTAAATTCTATTTTGTAAGGGCATATAAGTTGAAGTATGTATTTAATAATTTCAATCCAAAAAGGGACGGACCATATTTTTTGATTGGGAATCATGTACACTTCCTTGATGCTTTTTTTAGTAGTTTTCCTATCAAAGGATATGGAATCCCGGTTGTTAATTCTTTCCTACTTACTGGTATGTGGCAAAGGTTTATTTTAACAGTTGTAGTAGAAGCGATAGGGAAAAGAAAAGGCCAATCAGATATAAAAACTATTAAAGATATTAGAAAAAATATAGAAAAAGGGAATGTTATTTCAATATATCCAGAAGGAAACGCTTCTTACTATGGGGACAGTACTGAGAGTGTTTACGCTACTGCTAAGTTACTAAAAAAACAAAAGATTGATGTTGTATGTGCGAAAACAAAAGGAGCATATTTTGCAAAACCAAGATGGAGAAAAACTAAAGCAATAAAACCATATATGGAAATAGAGATGTCTACATTATTTACTGGAAAACAACTGGAAGACTTAAGTGTTGAAGAAATTTACAAAAAAATGATAGCTTCTTACTATCAAAACGATTATGAATGGAATAAAGATAAAAAGATCATTTATAAAGGGAAGAACCGTTTAAAGGGTGCAGAAAGAGTAATATATGGTTGTCCTAAATGTGGGTCCATAAATACTATTAATACTAGTGGAGATAGTATTACTTGTGATAATTGTGATCTTCTAGGAACAATTAATGATTATGGATTTATTGAAGGAACTAAATATGATAATTTCATTGATTGGGGAACTTTTCAAGAAGAACTGTTGAAAAGAAAACTTGATGAAAAAATCGAATTTGGAGTTAAAGTAATAAGAATTAATCTTAGTGAATTTAAGAAATTCAATTTAGGACAAGCTAATTTGATTTACGAGAAAAAAATGTTTACATTGAAAAATAAAAAAATAGATTTAAAATTCAATATTAAAAATATGATTGGACCTGCTTATACAAAGTATGATGAGTTCTCATTTGATTATGAAAATGAAACTTACATGTTTATTTCGGAGAATCCAAAATTACTTTTAGATATTACAAAATTAATAAAGGAGGAATAATTTATGTTTGATTTAGTAGAAAACTGGGGATTTTTAAATTACTTTATATATATAGGTGTTTTACTTTTTATTGCCAAAATAATTAAGGAAAAGGTACCATTTTTAAACAGGGTTATTATACCTTCAGCTTTAATAGCTGGATTTATTGGATTAATGCTTGCTGATGGATTCCTAGGCATTGTTCCATTAAATCTATACACTATAGTAGCTGGAGATAACTTGGATGGATTAATAATGTTGAATAGAGATGGAATTCTTCATGACATTGTATATCATTCACTGGCTATTGGTTTTATAGCACTATCATTAAAAAGAACTGATAATACAACAACCAAAAAAATATGGTCTACAGGAATGATTATTGTTATTGTATATTTATTCCAAGCAATAATCGGTACAGGAATTGTATACTTATTCTTTAGTAAAATATTTTTAGGTGCAGGTTTATTACTACCTTTGGCATTTGGACAAGGTCCAGGTCTTGCTACTAGTATTGGTGCAGGATATGCTGACGGGGTTGGAATGTTAACTGAAGGTGCTGCATTAGGCGCAACTATTGCATCTGTAGGATTCTTAGTTGGGGGAATTATTGGTGTTGTTGCTCTTAACTACCTTGCTAGAAAACACAATTTAAAAGTAAGTAAATTTCACTCTGAAAATTCAAAGAATACTGAAATATTTGAGTTTGAATCGATTAATGAGTTAAGAGTTTTTGATGCATTAACAACTCAAGTTGTAATTATATTTGTAATATATGGTGCTGTTTACTTAACACTGATAGCACTTGAAAACTATATACTTCCACAATTTGGAGATATAGGAGAGACATTTGCAGGAGTATTCCATGGATTTAATTTCTTGATAGGTATAGTATATGCACTCCTATTTAGAAAGGTATTGAATTTCTTTGAAAAAAGAGGTAAAAATGTTAATTTCTTAACCAATAATTATATACTATCAAATATTAGCTCTATAGCGTTTAATTTTCTAATTACTGCAGCAGTTTTAACAATTACAATTGCAGCAATTAAAGAGTATTATCTTCTAGTTATTGTATTTGCAATAGTTGGTGGAGGGTTGACTTATATAATGGTTCATTTCTTAGTTAAACTTACGTATAGTAAGGAATACTATGTTGAGTATTTCCTAGGATTATTTGGTATGTTAACAGGAACAGCATCGACTGGATTAGCACTTTTAAAAGGAGTAGATCCTGAATTTGATTCACCAGTTGCTGAAGAAATGGTTTTAGGAAGTGGAACAGCAATTTCAATGGCCTTACCGTTGTTTGCCTTACTTATGTTTCCGGGACTTGCAAT
>CAZFHC010000023.1:0-5225 GCA_964518625.1 Candidatus Woesearchaeota archaeon
CTTCCTTTTTTTATGTCTTGATTGACTTTTTTACCTATTATATCTTTTAAGTATTTTGGGGCCAAAAATCCTTCTTCTGTAGGTCTTAAAGCTACAATCATATCATCTGTTATTATTGATCCTTTTTTTATGTCCTGATTTGTTCTTAAACACCTTCTCTGAATAATCACTGTTTCTTTCTCTTCTTCGTATAGTTTTTTTATAGGATTACCTAAAGCTTTTTCTAGTTTTCTTATATTTTCAATCATTAGTTTAAAATCATGTCCGTCCATTGCAAATGGATGGTCTGGTCCATCTCTGGTTTTATCATCAGTAAAATGTTTCTCAATTATACAGGCACCTAATGAAACAGCACCCATAGGAACAATATACCCTGGTGTGTGGTCTGAATATCCCACTAAAGTTCCAAATTTTTCTCTTAAAAGATTCATAACCTTGATATTTGCATTATCAAATGTTGCTGGATAGTTTGTTACACATTGAAGCAGTATTAGTTTGTTATTGCCTGTTTTTTTTATAGTATTTACTGCATCAGCTATTTCATCCATTGTACTGGCACCAGTTGCTAAAAATATTGGCTTTCCTTTTTTTGCAATGTATTTTATCATTTCAAGCCAAGTTATATCTCCAGAACCTATTTTAAAAACAGGAACTCCAACTTTATCTAATAAGTCAACTGCTTCTTTATCATAAGGGGTTGAAAAAAAAGAAATACCTTTATTTTTTGAATATGCCATTAACTCTTTATTCCAATCTCTTGGAAATTCTGCACTTTTATAAATTTCATATACTGGCTTTTTCCATTTTGACTGGAAACCTTTTTTAACCTTCTGAAACCCTTCCTTTGAAATTATGCTATCTGTTTTAAAACACTGAAATTTTACAGCATCTGCACCACATTCCTTAGCTAAATCAATTAGTTTTTTGGCTCTTTCTATGCTCCCATCAAAATTAGAACCTATCTCTGCTATTGTATAACAAGGGTGTCCGTCCCCAACCATTTTTCCATCAATTTCTATTTCCATAGTTCTCACCTTTTTAAGTATTTAATTAACCTAATATAAGCCAAAAATAATTTTATATTGGCTTTAATTGTTCTTCCAAACCTAGGAATATCTTTTCTTTTTTTTAATTTAATATTAATTTCTTTTATTTTAAATTTTCTTTTTAATGCAACAAAAACTAACTGTGTGCCTACTGAGTTTATTGTGTCAAAAAATCCAACTTTTTTGTATACCTTATAACTATATGCTTTCATTCCACATAATGGATCTGAAACACCTTTTTTTCTGCCATATTTTGCAAAAACATATTCCATAAATCTTGCCTTAAATGGTCTTTTTCCAACAACAATATCAGCTTCTTTTTTTAGTATTGGCAACACTAATTTAGGAATATCTTCTGCTAAATGTTGACCATCAGCATCTAAAGTAACAATTATATCAAAACCTCTTTTTTCAGCAAATCTAAATGCTTTATTAACACTCTTGCTATAACCTAAATTTTTTTTGTTTCTTAGAACAGTTGCATATTCTTGAGCTATTGCTGCAGTATTATCTGTTGAATTGTCATCAACAACAATTATTTCATCAACATATTTTTTAACATTACTCAAAACTTCTTTTATTGTTTTTTCTTCATTTAAAGCAGGAATTATTGCAATTATCTTTTTTCTATTCATTTTTCTTAATAGTATCCAAGTATCCGCTGTCTCTTAATTGTTTAAACCTTACTAATCCACCTTCAACATTTAATATTTCTGTTTTTTTTAAAATACTTTTAGCCTTATTTACGTTTAATACCATGTTTTTTGGTCTTTTTGCTTTTAGTTTTAAATCATCAGAGTTTATTTCAATTATTGTTGGGTTACCAATGTTAAATATCTTAGCTATTTTTTTAGCAAAATTAAGTTTTGAACATCCTTCTGAACCAGCAAGGTGCAGTATCCCCTTATATTTTAAATCATATAATTCAAGAATTGCTTCTCCCAAGTTATTAACCAGCATCGGAGAAAAAAATATATCTTTGAAAGCCTGTAATTCCTGGTTCTTTTCTAATTTATCAAGCATCCATTCTGCCAAACTAAATTTATCTTGTTTGTTCCAGCCATAAATATTAGTTCTTAAAATAACATAATTACTATTTATTTTTTGAATAATTTTTTCTGCTTCAAGTTTAGTTTGTCCATAAACATTAAGGGGGTTTGTTGGGTCATCTTCATTATAATAACCTTTTTTTCCATCAAAAACAGCATCTGTTGATATATGAACTAAATAACTATTTGTTTTTTTGGCAGATTCAGCAATATTTTTTGAGCCTATAAAATTTATTTTGTGTGCTTCTTTAGGATGTTCTTCACAATAATCAACATTTACAAGCGCAGCACAATGAATTATCATGTCTGGGCGTAATTCTTCAATTATTTTCATATCTTCTTTATTTGTTATATCTATTTTATAGTTCAAACAGTTACTAATATTTGGTTTCGTCCTGTTTGTCGCAATCACTTCATTTTCTTTTGAATACATTAAACACAGGTTAGAACCAAGCAATCCGTTTGCGCCAGTTATTAGAATCTTCAATTTGAGTCTTTCCTCCCTTCAACTTTTTTATGATTATTTTTCCATCTTCTCGGATCAACTATATTTGAATCATTTATAGCTAATTCCTTAAATTTACTAAAGTTTGCCTTTATCATTGGTTTATCATCAAAGTAGGATAAGTTTTTATCAATTTGAGAGGGATTGTTCATGCCTACTATTATAATATTTATTCCTTTTATACAAAGAGGGTAATTTATCAAGATACTTAAATAATCCACCCCAATCTCTTCAGCTAGTTTTTCTATAATTAGTCTTTTATCCTTAATCTTCTTTAAAGAAGGAGGTATATTTTTGATAGGGCATGTTAGCATTCCTCTTAAAAATATGCTTCTTGCAATTATCAGTTTATTGTCAATTATTTTATCGAGCAAATCTAAATTCCTTTGATCTAATATTGAAAAATTTATTTCAATAGCATCATAAAAATTATCAACTAATAATTTTTGGAGTATATTGCGTTCATATACACTAACACCAATCAATAAAATCTTCTGATTGTGTTTAAGTTCCAAAAGAATTTTTTTAAAAGAATCATTGAAGATAAGTTCTGGCTCAGACTGATGAAGTAGTAACAAATCCAATCTGTTCACTTTTAAATTATCTAATGAATTTTCTATAGAATCAAAAACATGTTTCCTCAATAAATTTTTATTATTAATTAAATTCAAAGGTATTTTTGTTAATTTTGTTGCAATATATTTATCTCCTTTAATTGAAAGAAAGTTGCCAAGTACTTTCTCAGCATTACCATAAGCAGGAGCAGTATCTATAAAGTTTATGTTACTTTCATTGATTTTAGCCAAAAATTCTTTTTTCTCATCCTCACTAAGTCTGTTATCAAAACCATAATCCATGTCTAACTGAGCAGTTCCCAATCCAATAGGAAATAATTTCTGCTTTAGATAAATCAAATCTACCAAGCTGTCCACCCTCCATCAACTAGAATATTTTCTCCTGTTATATACCTTGAAGCATCAGATGCTAAAAATAGTATAACCCCTTTTAAATCATCCTCGTCGGCCATTCTTCCCAGAGGAGTTTTCTCACAATATTTTTTTCTAAAGAACTCATCTTTATTTCTTTCATCAATAAAACCGCCAGGAGACAAAAGATTTGCTCTTATTCCATATTTAGATAGATGTGTTGCAAGATATCTTGTAAAATTAATCAAAGCAGATTTAGTAGTAGCATAAATTAGTGATGATTCAAATTTCCCATCTGAATATATATTTTCATCAGAAGAAACAGAACCATATATTGAACCAAAATGAATTATATTACCTTTTTTCTGTTTTCTCATTATTTCACCAAAATATTTAACACAAAGAAATGCTCCTTTTATATTCACTGCATAAGAATCATCCCACATCTCTGTTGTTAATTCAAAGATTTTTCCTGGCATTGATAGTCCAGCACAATTTATCAATACATCTACTCTCTTAAATTTATCAATAATTTTCTTAGAAACTTTCTCAATCTCTTTTTCATTGGTTATATCACACTTATAAAAATAACTATTTCTTAATATATTTATTGCATTTTTTTCACTTTTGTTATTCCTACCTAATATTATTACTTTTGCTCCCTTTTCAGAAAGTGCTTTAGAGACGAACATACCTAATTTTCCATTTCCACCAGGCACAACAACAATCTTATCCTTTATATCAAACAATTTATCAATTTCCATTTTATTTATCCCTCGAGTTTTTTTAAAAATTTTATAATGTCACTTAACAAGAAAAAATTATTTTTAGGATAAATACTCATATAAATTTCATAAGCCTTACAGTAATCATCAAGTGTATCTATAGTAAGGCGATAATTTGAATAATCAGTTTTAATTTTAAAATTAAAAATTTTGAATTTATTCTTATTATGCAAAACATAAGTAGTTACATGCTCTCTTTCATCATCTCTTTTAGCATTCTCAAACATATATTTTAATAATGAAAATGAAAAGATATTGCAGTCAAGACCATAAGGGAGCGTTCTTATAATGTTATTGGTTACATAATCATAATCCCCATTAAAGTATATTTTAAGCATTTCATTGATTAGTTCATAGTCTATGAAAGGATCATCCGAAGTTATCCTTACAATGTTTTGTAATGAAAATTCCTTAGCGCAATGAAAGTATCTTGCTAGCACATCATCTTCAGATCCCCTATAAAAACTATAATCATTCTCCTTACAAAAATTTTCAACGATATCATCTCTTTTATTCGTAGAAGTTGCAACTATAACCTCATCTGCATTTATTTTTTTGCATCTTTCAATTACATGTTGCAATACTGTTTTTCCTACGAGATCAAGCATAATCTTACCAGATAATCTCGTTGAACTAATTCTTGCTTGTATGATTACTCCAGTTCTTCCCTTAATTCCTGACTTTGATAAATTATTCATTAAAAAAACCCCTAATAATTGGATTATATAACCTATTTTTCATGATTATCCTTTACTTAAAGACAAAAAAATTGATTACTATATTTATTTTGAAACACAATTAATTCTCATAATAAGTTGTTACAACAATCCCATCTTTTTGAATATTTTTTTTATTTCATCCTTGCTTATTACTGCATCTTTTGAAGAATAGTTATCCATATCTTTTTCATTAAG
>CAZFHC010000024.1:0-3888 GCA_964518625.1 Candidatus Woesearchaeota archaeon
AATTAGGCCTCTGGGTCTATCTCCGAAGAGATTATGAGTATAAAAAAAAAGAAAAGAAAAAAAAAGAAAAAAAATAAAAATTAAGGTTTTTGGATTTATTCAAATGCTGTAAGAACAGCTGTACTAGTTGTTCCTATACCACCTACACTTGTATCGAAGTTAGCTTTTGTTGTTAGGTATGTTGCAGCATTTGTAGTATCTGCAACTTCATAACCAGCAACTAGTAATGCCATTTCACTAGTAAGGCTTGAACTAGCATATGCTTTAATCAAGAATTGTCCTGATCCTATTCCTGTTGCAGTTGTCCATGCAGCACCACAATAAGGTCCACCTACTAATGTAGCAGCAGCTGAATTAATACAACTTCCACCAACAACAATTAGGTTCTTAGTAGCAACTGAACTCACTTCTGTATCTTTAACAACCATTACTTGAGCAATACCTTCTGAAACAACTTCTGCGTCTGCTGAAGCAACAAATACATCTGTAGTAACTTCTTCACCGAAATATGTAATGACATAGTCATTCTCAGTACCAGAAGAATCTAATTCAACCATTGTAGCTAATTCAGAAGCAACATATCCTTTATCATGATCTGATGATACTTCTTGTTTATCTACATCATCACCACCAACGTGTAATTTTCCACTTGTAGTACTTGATAATACAATAGTAGCATTAAATTGAACACCTGCATTAATGTTATCCTTCTCATCAGCTTCTTTAAAATTAATTTCAGCACTTTGAATGTCATCAGTAATAGTTACAGTTTCTGGTAAAGTAATTACTAATCCTTTTTCAGAGATAGCAGTCCTATAGCTATGAGTTCCACCACTAGTAGATGAAGAGTCAAAATATGCAGTACCATCATATATATCTAGTAATTTAACTGCAATGTCTCCACCTTCAAATTCCTTTTCCTCACCCATATCAAATACTTGGCTACCAGCTCCTATTAAATCTGATATTTCCACTTCAAGATCATCAAAGTCAATGTCAGTTACTTCATAATAAATAGTTTTACAATCTGATATATCGGGCTTAGTTAATGTTACTAAAAATCTTTGACCGTCAGCAATTGACAATACATCTGTTAAATATATTTGGTCAAGACATTCGACTGCGGCTGCACAACCTGTACAAGCAAAAGGATCAGTGCTTGTTCCATTATGTAAGGTAACAACACAATCTGCTTCTACCAGACTACCTTCAGTTACATCAACTTCAACATATCCAGCCTCTCCATAAGTTACAGTTGGAGTAGTAGCTAAAATTAACTCGTGATCTTTGTCACCTAGAGATGTACTAACTGGATTATAAGCTCAATCAAAAGCTATTCAAAATTATAAGCAGATGAAAAATAATTTTAAAAACTGGGATAAAAAAAGACATCTTGAAGTTTCTTCTAAAGGTGGAAAAGTAAAATCTCTTGCCAAATCTAGAGCAGCAAGGTTAAGATTAAGGAAAAGAATAATCAATCATGTTAATGGTTCTAAATATGATAAGATGGTTGAAGGAATTATTAATGTTTTGAAATTTTATAAGAAACCATTAGTTATTAATTGTTAATTATATTGAACAAAAGCACTAAACTTATCAGTCCACATACTTTTCTTTATTCCAACTTTTCCAATGATATCTACTGGAACTTCAAAAACAAGTTGCCCTGTTTGAGATAAAGTAGGATTTATTTTATCTATTGAAGATAAATAATTATCTAAGTAAAAACTTAATTCATGATTTGATTCAAATTCTCTAGCTAGTGAATCGATAATATAAATCTCATCATTTACATATTCTGCCTCTTCACCAATATTTTCCAAAGTTAAATCAACTATTAGGAAATTGCCTTCTTTAGTAAGGTATCCCATAGCTCCAATTATCTTTGATTTTTGTTCAACAGAATTTAAAGTATATTTAAAATTTCCTAATGTAAATGATTCCCCCAGAGCATAGGTTGGAATTGAAGATATTTCTCCAGCCTCATCAATATATTCTGGTGAAGGCTCACTCATGGTAGAAAAAGCTACAATTAAACAAATAACCATTATTAAAAAAATCAACCATTTACTAAAATCTAAATTTGCTTTCTTTTTAAGAAACTTATTAAATGCGGGGTCAATAACTAATCCTGCTAAGATAAAAAAGATTCCAGAAACAACCTTGCTCTGGATTAACATTCCCAAACCTACAAATATAAAAATTAAAGAAAAAATCCAAGAAAAAACTAATCCTGCTCCAACTTTTTTTGGTTTGTTTTTTGAATCAGTCATTTTTATTAATAATATTAACATTATCTCATTTAAAAATCTAACTATTATTCGTAACTCGTTTAGTAACCTGAGAATAAAAACATTTGTAACTCATTTAATTTATGGTAGATATAAGACTAATTAGCTTTGTTGCTAGAGGAAAAAGAAGAAAAGAAACACTTAGTTTAATTTCTGAACATAAAAGAATAAGCCAACCCGAAATAATGAGAAAATTAAAACAATACAAATCCCATAATTCAAGTACCCTAAAAGAATTACAAGAAAAAGATTTAATTTTTTGTATTAATCCTGAAGAAAGGTCCTTTAAATTTTATAAGATTACTAAGAAAGGAAAAGATGTTTTGAGGGAAGTTGAGAGAATTAGTTAATTTAATAATAACTAGGCTTTTTAGACCCCACAAGTATTAAAAGAAACAAGGTAAAAATTAATAGTTTTTTAAGGGAAAAACGATTTAAATTTTGTAAACAAATAATCATCTGATTGTTTGAAATCAAAAATAAACTATTTAGAATTTGCTATCTTTTTTTTTCTTTTTCTGCATATTCAACAATCTATTAGCAAATTATGATCACAAAAAGAAAACTTTTTAAAGAAGTCCTTCTAATTTATTTTAATGGAAAAAATAAAACCTCTCTTTTTATTTTGTTTAACCCTTATTTTAGTAGCCTCTTTTGTTTCAGCACAAGTGCCTTATAATGGATTAACTCTTGAATGGGATGGAACTGATCAATTCAAGAATTTAGATTACCCTTCAGCAAATTCTGAAAGTAACTTAAACTATCTTTATCTGTATTCAAATTTGCAGGATGGGAAAATTACACAAAAATCTATAGACGAAGATAACGAAGAAGTAATTGACATTGAAAGTAGAGAGTTCATTACTGGAGATTATATTGGGAACAAAACTTCTCAATGGATAAATACTGATGTTGTTATAGGGGATAAGATTCAGATTTTAGGAATAGATTATGTTGTGAAAAGTACTTCAGATAAAATATATTTAAGGGATTTTGGGAACATGGGAACTATTAAGGTAGAATACACCAAAACAATAAATTCATTTCCAATAGACAGTACAGAAAGATACGAAAATACGAAAACAACGAATTTAGTTTGGTACGATAAAATAACTGGATTAAAATTAAAATCAAAAAACACAATTACTTATGACAATGTTTTTACTTCCGAATATTTGGGAGAAATTTCTTATTCAAAAGAAGAAATAACAGAATATGAATTAAAAGAAAATAATGTTGATAATGATAAAGATGGTATAACTGATTTAAAAGAATTATTTGAATACCAAACAAATCCTTTATCTAAAGATTCTGATTCTGATGGAATTGAAGACCAAAAGGAAATTGAACTTGGTTTAAATCCGATTAATGAAAATACAGATGGAGATTTTTGGATTGATGGAAAAGATTCAAATCCTCTTTCCAAGGCTGTTCCGTTAGCTTATTATATTATTGGATTAGTTTTAATTTTAGGATTAGTTGGAGGTTTCTTCTGGTTTAAATCTTCAAAAAAGAAAAAGAAATAAATAATTGGATTATAAAAATCTATTATTAAAACTTATTTTATCATTTCTCTAAAACTTTTTTTAAATTAATC
>CAZFHC010000025.1:0-3755 GCA_964518625.1 Candidatus Woesearchaeota archaeon
AAATATTATATTATCAACAGCAACACTATTTGCAGAATTAAAATAATTATCACAATTACCATCCAAATCACAATTACCAGAATCACCCAATATAGAATAATTAACAAAACCTAATCGTTGACTATCAACTGTAGTATTAACAGATAAATTATCTTTTGTTAAATTAATGGTTGCACCATCTGAAGGTGTTGGAGAAACAAAACTAATAATAGGTTTTGTTATAACACAAAAATTATTAATACAACTTTCAGCAAAATCCAAACAATGAGAATCAACAGAACATTCTAATTCACTATTAGAAACAGGCAAAGAATTACCATCGTCAACAACACTCCAAGCATTAATAAAATCCCAAGTCCCAACCTTACTTTTATTCATAGGAGCATTACTAAAATTATAGAAATATTCTCTAGTATCATTCATTGTACAATTTTCATCATCATAAGTTGTATCACCATTACTATAACAATGTTCGACACCTGTAGATGCATTATACCAATAACAATTTTGTAATACACCAACAACATCATTAAAACCGATTAAAGCTCCAAAATAGTAATCCGTTCTCTCTATAATATTAGCAGTAAAAGAATTAGACACATATCCTCCATTATAACCAACTAAACCACCAAAATATTTATCTCCAGAAGTGCTATTTGTAAAACCATCACTATAAGAATCACTAATATTACCCTTATTATAGCCAACTAAACCACCAAAATATAAATCACCTTCTACAGCACCACTAAAATAAGAGTTTTCAACTAAATAATTATTATAACCAACCAAACCACCAGTGTAAGAATCACCCTCTAATTCAATCTCATTAAGTTCTACATTTACAAATGTAATATTAATACTATCATTATTATAACCAACCAAACCACCAGTGTAATTATGTCCTTTAATAATCCCATCACTAAAATAAGAATTTTCAATTAAATCATTATTATAACCAACCAAACCACCAGTGTAATCATTTCCACTTACATTAGTTTCATTACAAAAGACATTGTTTATATCACCCAAAGAATAACCCGCAACACAACCTGTATAGTTTGATCCATTAAATAAAGAAGAAACTATTTCTAAATCATAGATTCTAGCTGATTCATTAACATAGCCAAATAAAGAAATATATTCAGCATTCTTATTTTCAATAGAAACATTAGCTATTTTTTTATCATTACCATTAAAAATACCATCAAAAGCATTCGTCTCATTACCAATATTCACAAGATTAATTCCACTACAATTAATATCATTAATCAAAATAAAACTTTTATTTAAATAATTTTCAACTTGTTTTAAACTATTACAATTATTAATTTGATACGGATTTGAAATAGAACCATCTCCATCTGCAAAATTTAAAATTTCAAAATCATAATTCATAGTCTGGACAGCTGGGACTCCAACATCATTAACAGCACCAAATGCATATTCATAAATACCATTATCTAATTTTTCACTAAAGGTATAAATCCATTCACCCTCATCAACTTTAGTAAAATCCATATAATACAAATCACTTACAAAATCTTGACTTAATGTTGAATTATAAAATCTTATTTCGTCCAAGCTACTTTTCTTCATTCCTTCTAATGTTTTCGCTCCACCGACAACAATATTATAATTATCATGTTCATATCTAGAACCAGTTAAAGAAGAAGTAGAAACTACAAAATTCTCACCATTAACACTCAAAGAAACTTTATTTGTACTATCATCAAACTTACCAACAATAAAATTCCATTCTCCAATATTTATATCTACATTAACAAAAATTGAATTAGCAGTTGTATTATAAATTTTTAATTGAATTTTATATTCTTCACTATCCTTAATCAATAAATATTCATAATCGAACTCTTCACTTGACTCTTCGCTTTTCCTTATAATAAGATCTGAATAACCTTCGACTTCTTCTGGCTTAATCCAAAAAGTATTTGAGAAACTTCCCTCAAATTCATTTGTATTCATATTCATTGAAAGCTTTTCACCTAAATTATTAAATTCTAAACCTTTTCCATATTTAGCATCAATAAAACTTGTATCAGCAGCAAAAGCTAATTTAGTCCCAGTCATAAAATCAACTCCCTCATCTATGTAATCAAAATTAAAACCAAAAGATAAATTATCATTATAGTTATTCAAATCATTAAAAAATGTATCACAATATCCACGATTAACTGAACAGACATAAGGTTCTGTATTAAAATAAAAAGTAATATTCTCTAATCTTAAACTTCCAAAACTAACATTAATAATTGTTTCATCATTACTTATTATTAAATCAGAATTATCCATTGGAGATTCATCTAATACTTCAATTATTGGTTTAGTACTTATACAAAATAAATCAACGCAACTTAAGCCAGTTCCAAAATCACTACAATCATCATTAGTTAAACATTCTATTTGCCAAACAAATTGTAAAAGCTTTTCACCATCATACAAATCTCTCCAAGGATAAAAAGAACCAGAAGAAGTATATTTGTCCCATCCATCCATTGGGTCATTGCCAGAATCTAAAAAATATGATGATTCATTTTCCCTTACACAATTTTCTATTCTATCACTACCAGTAGCATTCCAATAACAAATTTCACCATTCAAAGAGCTGCTACCATTCCAATAATATAACTGATCTAAACCACCAATACTACTAATATTATGTAAGCCAATTATTCCACCTTTTCTAAAAGAGCCACTAACCTTACCAACAAAAAAAGACTCACTAATAGAATCGTTATTGACACCGACTAAACCACCAACAAAACTATTCCCTGTAACATCCATCTCAGAATAAGAATCAGTAATCTCAGCGAAATTTAATCCAACTAAACCACCTGTATAATTACTATAAGAACCACCAATTTCACCTAAAGAATAACATTCCTGAATATTCCCTCGAGTAACACCAACTAAACCACCAATATAATAAGTTCCATTAACACTACCATTAAAATATGAAGTTTCTATTTTTTCATTAGATTCACCAACTAAACCACCAATAAAAGAAGTTCCATTAACACTACCATTTGAAAAAGAATCTAACACCCCATAACTACCCGAATTCTCAATTTCACCAACTAAACCACCAACAGAATTAAAACCTTCAACAGATCCATCAAAGTAACTACTTTTTACATAACCACCATCTATAAGATGTTCACTATTAAAAGAACCAACTAAACCACCGGTTTTATTAATACCAGAAATTGTTGTATCATAAACATAAGAATTCTCTATATTCCCATCACTAGTATAAAGTCCAACTAAACCACCAACAGAATCTGTTAAAGAATCAATAGTCCCATTAAATGTACAATCAGTCATACCACCATCATTCATTTTACCAACTAAACCACCAACACCTTGAAAATCACTACTAGATCTACCAATAATATCCATATAACGTGCATTTATATTTTCTAAAATAATACTGGATTTATAATAACCGACTAAACCACCAACTACTTTGGTACCATTTACACTAACATTAACTAAACTTATATCATAAACAATACCATTAGAAGAAGAACTAAAACCAACTAAACCACCAACATTTTCCCCACCTATAATACTAATGTTTTCCAATATTAAATTAGAAATATTAAAAGAATCACTTACATGCCCAAAAACTCCAGCCATATCACTTTCTTTAATATCAATATCAGACACTGTTTTACCATTTCCAGCTAATGTCCCAGTAAAACTATTAGATAAATTACTTAGAGGTTTCATACTAG
>CAZFHC010000026.1:0-3509 GCA_964518625.1 Candidatus Woesearchaeota archaeon
TTTATGTTTGGTTTCGGCTAAGCTTGAGAGGGGTAACGTTAAAATTTATGCTCTCATTTTTTTATTTTAGAAATATATTATAATTTATTTATAATTTATGAATTCATGATTTCTTTAACTCACAACATTTAAATACTTCTTGCTATATCTTATTATATGTTGAATAAACACATTAGCTACTCTTTGGATGTTGTCTTACTTGTAGTCTTAGTGTTAGTCGCTTGAGCAGAAAAATATCTGGCTCAGGTGTATGTTTTTTAATCTATTATTTTAGAATATATTTTGAGTCTATTTATTTTTCCTAAAAAATAAAATGGAAAAATTAAAAGGAGCAGAAATTTTGGTAAGAAGTTTGGAAGACTTAGGAATCAAACATGTTTTTGGTTATACAGGTGCAGCCATACTTCCAGTTTTTCATGCAATTGGGAAAAGTTCGATAAAGGTTATCATAAATTCTAATGAGCAGTCTTCTGCCTTTAGTGCAGCAGGATATTCTAGATCAAGTAATACTGTTGGAGTAGCTATAGTTACCTCTGGTCCTGCGATAACAAATACCCTAACTGCGGTTGCAGATGCATATAGTGATAGTATTCCTCTAATTGTTATAGCAGGACAAGTACCTGAGCATAAAATAGGTACGGACTCTTTTCAACATATAGATGTGGTATCAATTTTTAAAAATGCCTCCAAGAAGGTTATTTCGTTATCTAATGGTCAAGATATTGAAATAGCAATAAAAGATGCATATTTTCTAGCAAAATCAGGAAAGCCTGGACCGGTAGTTATTGATTTTCCATTAGACAAACAACAAAGAATACATGAATACCATAGACTTTGTATAGATTATTTTAAAAAAAGTTATACTAATGAAAAACATCTAAGTGAAAATCAGTGTGAAGAGTTTTTTAATTTGATTTTATCATCAAAAAAACCATTATTATATATTGGTGGTGGTTTAAATTCTGAATCTGGAAATGAGTCAATCAAAAAGTTTGAAGATTATTTTGGTATACCAATAGTGCATACATTAATGGCAAAAGGAGTTGTTAATGAAAGATCCGAATTAAACATGGGAATGCTGGGTATGTTTGGAGTACCCTCTGCTAATATTATTATTCAAGAAAACGATTTTTTCTTTGTTCTTGGAGCCAGATGGGATGATAGAATTGCGGAAAAAGTAGGTTTTGCTATAGATTCTGAAATAGCATATGTTGATATTAATCCAATTAAAATGCATCAGATAAGAATTGAGCGTAATCCTAAATTTTCATATATTGGTGAAGCAAGTACTACGCTTGATGATCTATTGGAATATGCAAAAATGAAAAATATTCATTTAGATATAGAGGACTGGCAAGATAAAGCCAGAAACCTTAAGAGATCATGGCCATTAAGTTATAATAAAAGTTCTAAGATGATTCAATCTGCTGAAGTAATGGATTTATTATCAGGACACATAGATGGAAGAACAAAAATTACCACAGGCGTAGGAAATCATCAAATGCTTGCTGCTCAGTACTTATTAATGCAAAAGCCAAAATCATTTATGACTTCTGGATCATATGGAACAATGGGATTTTCACTACCTACTGCGATAGGAGTTTATTTTGCGAATCCTGATTGTAAAATTATTGCAGTAGATGGAGACGGAAGTCTTAGAATGAATTTTGGTGAATTACATACAATAGCTACTTTGAATTTACCAATTAAAATAATTATGCTTAATAATAGAAGCGATGGTATGGTTATGAATTTGCAAGATAACGCTTATAACAAGTTGAGAACTGGAACTGAAAGACAAGGTGATGTAAATTTTTCAAAAATTGCAGAAGATTTGGGTTTTTATTACACACAAAGGATAATTGATAGAAACAAGTTGGAATCTGAATTAAAAATATTTCTAAAAAAGGAAGGATCTTGTTTCCTTGAAATTTGTACAGACAAAGAAGAAATACTTTATCCGATAGTTCCAGCTGGTGCAGGATATAAGGACATGATACTAGGACCTCATATTAAAAATAAAAACTATCAATCCTAAACATTTAACTAATACACATGCTATTATTATATATCAAGCAGTCAACTCTATATTCTCATAAATTTACAAGCATTCTATCCCCATCGGCCCCGGGTTGGGACGTTCTACCCTTTTGATAGATTTAAGGGAGTAAAGACAAAACATCACAGTTCTCAATTATATTCTACTTAGGCTTTTTTTTACCCTTTACAATAAATATTTTAAAATGTAAGGGTAAGGTTCAGTTCTAATTCTTCAGAATATATAAATATTTATTACATATGTAGACAAACTTGTAGACAAACTTATAAATGTAGACAACCTAGTAATTCTATGTATTTAGAAAAAACAAAAACAAAAAAAGGAATAAAATACTTTTTAGCACATTCTTTTAGAGAGAGAAAGAAAATTCATAAAATTCGTAAATTATTAGGAACTAATCTTTCAGAAGATATCTTAAAGGATCGAATGAAAAAAGCAGAAAAGTTAATTTTAGAAGAAATTGAAAAATATAATATCATTCAAGATCCGCTTAAAAAAGAATTAACTAATGACGAGATTTCTTTTATTGAAAAATTACAAAAAGAAAGTAATTTTAAAGTTTATCATTTATCTGAAGAAGAATGGAATCTTTTCTCGGAGATTTTCACATATAATACAAATGCTATAGAAGGTAGTCAATTAACAAATCAAGAAGTTAAACAAATTCTTAAAGAGAATAAATGGCCTAATCAGAAATCAAAAGAAGATATTGCTGAAACTTATGGTGTAGATGATGCTATTTTATTAATAAGAGAAACAAAAGAGCATCTTTCTTTAGAATTATTGAAGAATATCCATAAAGTTGTTTTTAAAAATTCAAAAGATTTTGCTGGAGAATTTAGAAAAAAGGGTGAAGAAGTTGTTGTTATGTCCTCTTCTGGAAAATTTGTTCATGAAGGGGCACCACAATCAAGAATTGTTGGATTATTGGAAAACCTCATAAAGTGGTATAATGAAAACAAGAATAAATATTCTCCTTTGATCTTAGCATCAGTAGTACATAATCAATTTGAAAACATTCATCCATTTGCTGATGGTAATGGAAGAGTTGGAAGAATTTTATTAAATAATATCTTAATTAAGCATGGACTTCCTCCAATAAATATTGAATTGAAACAACGACTAGAATATTATCGAACACTCCAAGAATATCAAAAAAATAAAAACTTACGGCCAACAATAGAATTTTTATTAAAAGAATATCAAAATACAAAGAAAATTTTAAACACTTAAAGGGTCTACAAAAAATCAGTGGTCTACAATTATGTCTACAATCTTTAAAGGTTTTCGAAGGCAAGATCACTTAAAAAAGTAAATTCTGTTTTAAAATTTTGACCTTCCATTCCCTAACTTTATATTTCTCCACCCCTAAATCTGGCACTTCCTCCTGACGAACCGGTTGGAGTGGTTGACCACTTACCGATGCTGTTTTGTTATTTTTTTAAAAATA
>CAZFHC010000027.1:0-3055 GCA_964518625.1 Candidatus Woesearchaeota archaeon
ACTGGTTCATCAGTCTTTAAAAATAACGAAATAGCATAAGTTAATACTTCTTTCGTTGATCCATGCAAATAAACATACAAAACAGCATCTAAAAAATTACGAATTTGAGTAAAATACCATTCACTTGGGAAATATACATTGGGGATATCTAACAAAGATTGAAAATCAGCCAACAAAAGCACATCATGGATATTGTTATAATCTTGGCTAACATCTACAACATCAGTAATGTAAAGATCAACATACGCAAACAATTCTGCATAAGACCTTAAATAAGCATCAATATGAGAACCAATGTTTAAACCATTTTGATAATAGGACGTAAATAAATTCTTAAGATACGTTGTCCAATAATCAACTCGCCCCCAATACTTTTCTTTGGTAGCTTCGTCAAATTCAAGTGGTTTTAATGTCTGTAAGTTCATTCCATTCACACATTAATTAATGTTATTGTAAAAAGTTTTTTAAAAATGATAATGAAATCTAAAATGAAAACGAATCTTATCAAAAGAACAAGTCTATGACCTTATCTCCATATTTAACAGCAATCATAATCCCGATTGCACCCAATGTAGCTAATATGCCAGACATAATGCCAAAAATACCTGTTCGAACCATAATAACTTTAATATCAGATTTAGATATATTAACATTATCAGTATTCTGTTTAATATTAACTTTATTGTCAGTAATCGTTTCTTTTAACGATTCTGTTTCTTTCTTTATATCTTCTGCAATTTCTTGTTTCAACTCAGCTATTTTTTCAACAATTTGATCATTGGTATCAACTTCTAATTTATGTAATTTATCTCTATGCTCTTTTTGGAAAGCATTATTCTCTTCCAACTCGTTCAAAACATATGTTTGTAATGTAGCCCAAGATGAAATAGGCATTTTATTAGCCATTATTTGACACTCCTGTAAAAGGGGTTACACTACTTCATTTAGGATACGATTCTGAATTAGGCATTGTAATTCCCCAAAACCAAGTATCTTCTTCCATATAAATAGCATGAGGGACTTGGGGATCAATAACATAAACATCATATTGATTTAATACGATTTTTTTATCTTCAATTACAATAATAGCTTTACCTTCTAAAACACCAATAACTTCCTTTTCATTATGTGTATGATTATCAATTGTCGAACCTTTTGGGAAAAATCCCTTACATATAGACATGTGATCTTCGTAATGTAAAGGATATAACACTCCTTCTTGTAATTCAACATTACCATTAGGTTGTTTAATCGCAATATCACTAAATTCTACCAACTGCTTAGTTAAATGGCGCAACTTTGATAAGTTATCCACAGACTTTTCTTCATGTTTGTGTTCAGTATGACGCACCGGATTGTCCGTAAACAATATTGTTCTTCCACCCCCTAGACATTGAACTGCCGTATTTTGAGACGACATCGTATATAACATTTGTCTCATTTCCCTAAGTCTTTTTTCGCCCACTTCTAATCACCCCTTAACGATAAAATAGTGCATTGACCAGAATATTAATAACCATCGGTAACCTGGATACTGATAACTCGTTATTAATACGCCAATCCATTAACAATGCTCCCCAAATAGCGCCTAAACCATACTCATCAATCAATTCTCTGTATTGTTGAACGATATCAAAATCGTTTAAGACATTCGAACTAAAATTCAACGAACGAATACCTTCAACAACATTCATATAATTTCCTGATTGAACCACATGTGGATTGCCTACAAACTCTTTTATAGCGTCATAATTATGGTGATAAAACTCCAAATCTATATCGTTTGCTGCTAATAATAAATTTAACCTAATAATAATTAGCACTGGGAATAATGTTGTCATTTCATAAGTTTGTGCTTCAACAGCATCATTAATCAAGAAAGTAAATACATCATCCTCATCATTTACTGTATAATCAACATCAACAAAATGATGTTGTGAAACCAAAACATGATGTAAGATATCCTTTTCCAGAATATTGGTTTCACGTAACAAAGCATCAACATCAATCATTGGGTTCTCATATAAGTCCACTACGCCTTCAATAATCTGCAATAAGTTAAACAATTGATCACCATAAGACAAAACACAATATTTTTGAACATTACTTGTAATAAGTTGAGCAAGTGTTTTCATATAGTCTTGCAAAATACTCTTAACAGCAGAATCCACATCACCATCGTTTAATATACTCTTACTATATAAACCCATGTCTATGTCTTCTTTTGATACACTTATTGTTTCCTGCGATACATCTAACACAATTGGTTCGCTTGGTATATCCGAAGGTGTGTTTAATATAGATAACAAGGGTTGCATGGGTACAATATTGTCTTCCGGTGCTGGAAATTCTTCTTCTAATTGTGAAGCAGTAATCATAGGAGCACTAAACAAACGACATGCAACTTTAGCATTATGAGTACAGTGAGAACATGTCTGAGGATTGTAAAGAATACGATCATTGTCCCCTACATTACTACCATAGGGAAAATTTTCACATTCATTTGCAACATGAAATGCAGCTTCACGATGATTATATGCCCAAGGCGTTACAACATGAACATGTTCATCATGTAGTGCTACAAGAATAGACTGTGCAATTTTCAAAAACCTTTCATCGACTACTGTTGCTAATACTTCTTGTGTTTCACCAACATTATAAATAGCATCCATCAAGCCTCTATATTGTGCATACTTCATTCCCGATGTCGTTGTTGTTTTTTCAGAAGGCACAGAAACCTCCACAGTGTTTTCATATTTATCTTTCATAAAATTTTCTCCTATTATTTTAAGTCATGCCTGTTATATCTATAAAAGCATTTCAAGAATGTTTAATTTTTAATTAGGGTTATTTACAATATTATAAACAATTCCTTCATCTTGATCATATTGCCAAAATGACTGTGGTGTATCAATATTATAAAAATCATACCCGACAAAATTAATCTCACCTTCAATAACATGAGGTGATTCACTGGCATGTTTTTTTGAAATTACTTTTCGCATTTTTTCACCATGTCCTTATTGATAATATCCTTCAGTGCCTAACAATAAAA
>CAZFHC010000028.1:0-2925 GCA_964518625.1 Candidatus Woesearchaeota archaeon
CTAGATCTTCATTACTCATATTTATAGAAATAGTTAGGGGTTTTTAAGGATATGTCTGAGAGTTATTTATTATTTATTATTACAAATCCATAAACCTTATAAAAATTAATGATGTTGTTTTTTTATGAGGAGAGAAAAGTTATTTGTCAGTATTTTTTTGTTAGTGTTTCTAGTTTTTGCGAGTTTTGTTGAAGGGGCGGATACAAAAACGATGATAGTAGAGCCTAATCTTGATTATAAGAAACCAATATTTAGTTTTAGAAGTTCAAGTGTTGATGAAGTTGAATATGGTGTGAGAGAATTAACTGAAAATGAAATTTTAGAAATGCAAAAAAATTCTGCAATTGTTGTCAGGGAACCTTATCAAGTCCATGCTTTTTTAGATGATGTTGCTGTTATGCATAATGTTACGATTGCTAATAATTTACAAATAGAATCTATTAATATAACAGGAAGTAAAACATCTGTTTGTATTCTAGATACGGGGATTGATTTAGATCATCCCGATTTAAAAGATAAAATAGTTGCTCAACATTGTTTTTGTACATATAATAATACTTTTTGTTGTCCAAATGGTTTAGGTGAGGATACTAATGCTAGTGATGATTATGGGCATGGAACTCATGTCGCCGGGATTGTTGGTGCTAATGGTGGAATAAATGGAGTTGCTAATGATGTTAATTTAGTTATTGTAAAAGTTTTGAATTCTGAAGGTTCAGGTTGGGACCCCGATTTAATGGATGGTATAAATTGGTGTGTTGATAATGCTGATGAATATAACATTACTGTTATTACAGCAAGTTTAGGTGGTGAATCTTTATTTAATTCTGTTAATCAAAATTATTGTGAAAATGCAACTTCCGGATTAACAAATAAAATAAATGATGCTGTCTCAAACAATATTTCTGTTACTATAGCTACGGGGAATAGCGGTTCTGATTCAGGAATAAGTTGGCCATCTTGCATATCTAGTGCTACTCCTGTTGGTGCTGTGAATAAATCTAATTATATTTTATATGATAGGAGTGATTTATTAAAACTTCTTGGAATAGGAACTTCTGTTAATTCTACTTGTTTATTAGGAGATTTCGGATATACAAATGGCTATTGTGAAAAATCTGGAACTTCAATGGCGACGCCGGTTGTTGCTGGTGCGATTGCTTTAATTAATCAATATTTGGATTTGTCTAGTCAGACGAAAACTCCTTCTGAGATTGAGGATATTTTATATGAAACTGGATTTAGTATTATTGAAGGAAGTAATACTTTTTCTTGTATTAATGTTTATGATGCTTTGCTGAGTTTAGATGTTACAAAACCGGAAGTTGTTTTGACTTCGCCTGTTGATGGATTAGTAACAACTAATGTTAATCAAACATTTATTTGTAATGCTAGTGATTGGCAATTGAAGAATATGACATTTTATTTATGGAATGAAAGTGAGCTGGTTAATGAGACTTCTTGGAATGTTAGTGGTTCTTCTAATGGAAGTATTATTAGTATTGATAATTTGCCTAAGGTGAGTTATAATTGGACGTGTTCTGTGTCTGATGTAAATAATAATTCTGTTACTGCTACAAATTCTAGTTTATTGATTTCATCTATTTTTGTTTTAGTTGATAGTCCTGAAAATAATACGTATACTAAAAGGAATGAAACAAATTTTACTTGTAATTCTACTACGGGAAATTCTTATGATTTAAGTAATATAACTTTCTCTTTGTGGAATTCAACTGAGTTAGTTTATAATTTAACCAAAAACATTAGTGGCATTATGAATAGTACGATTTTTAATTACACTATTAATGAAACAAATTATACTTGGTCGTGTTATGTTATGGATAATGTTTCTCAGAGTGGTTCAACTGGGAATGTGACGATTGCTTATGATGTGACATATCCAACAATAGAAAATATTACGAATATTACAACTAGTGATAGTGTTAGCTTTAGTTGGGATAGTTTAGAGTATACTAATTTTAGTTTGAATGTTAGTGGCTTATTTAATAATTCTAATTTGTTTAATGATACGCATAGTGCTAGAATTGGTGGGTTAGATTCTGAGACAACTTATAATTTTACGATTAGTTATTGTGATAGGGCTGGAAATTGTAATGTAACTGATGTTTTTAATATTACGACGGAAAAATATTTATTTTGTGGTGATGGAACTTGTAATAATGGAGAGAGTTGTAGTAGCTGTTCTACTGATTGTGGAGCATGTCCTTCTAGTAGTTCTTCTTCTGGTGGTGGTGGAAGTCCAGCTATTGGTAGTGAATCAAATCCTATCTCTTCAGAAAAAATAATTGAAGGATATACTAAGGAATTAAGAGTTAATAGTCGAACATATTTTGAAAATTCAAATGGTGATAGTCATAGTGTTGCTGTGAATAAGATTGTTGAAGGTATTGTAGTTATTGAGATTAGAAGTGAGCCTATTATTGTTAATTTGAAGGTGAATGAAAGTGTTCGGTTGAATTTAACATCTCCAAAATATTATGATTTATTGGTTAAAGTTGAATCTGTTGAGAGAAGTAGGGCTGATGTATTGATTAAAGAAATTCATGAGATTAATCCTTATTATGTTAAAGAAGAAGAAAGAAAAGTGATTTCGTTTGATGAGAATGAATCTGATATTGAGGTTGTTGAGTTAAGTTATTTTGAGAAAAGTAGAGATTATGTTGTTGCTCATATTAATAGATTGGTTGAGAGATATCCTAATTTGAATTTTAAAGCGTTGTTTGTGGCAATGATAAATATTATAATAGGTGTTGTGGTTATAATATTAGTTACGGGTTCTCTACGAAAAGAGAATAAAGAGATTGATAAGAAATTGAATAAAGGTAAAAAAGAAAATGGTAGTAAAAAAGAATAAGCAATTGAAATTGAAACCGTCGGCTAGAGATAAGCGGAGATATTTATTAA
>CAZFHC010000029.1:0-2847 GCA_964518625.1 Candidatus Woesearchaeota archaeon
TTAAAATGGCATTCCGGGCAGGATTCGAACCTGCGACCGACGCCTTAGAAGGGCGATTTGACAATTATAATATACAATTTTAATAAATAAAGGAGTGATAAAATGGCTAATTTTAGCTCACAAAACACAAAATAACCAGAGAGCAATTCAAACAAGTTTATTAGATTCATTTCTTTCTTGTTATTTTGTGTTATTGATAATTTTACTTAGAATTCGAATAATTGTATGTTGTATTCTTAAATTCTTTAATTCCGTTACTTAAAACTTGATAATAATATTGTCACTAATACCCAGTCTTCAGATTAATCTTTCTAAAGAGTAATCCACACGTTATCTAGTCTTTTTCATTTATTTCCAAAATAATTTTATGTTTTGAGATTTTCTTGCAATATCCAAAAATATATCTGCGATTATTGGATCAAAGTGTTTTCCTTTACCGTCTTCAATTATTTTAATACTCTTAGCTTTGGAAAATCTAACTTTATATGGTCTATCGCTTATCAATGCATCATATACATCCATTATGCTTACTATTCTTGCTGATAGAGGAATGCCGGTCCCTGCAATTCCTGTTGGATATCCTGTACCATCCCATCTCTCATGATGATATTTTGCTATTTCAATTCCTAATTTAATAAAGATATTGTGATTACTCTTTTTCTCAATAGACATTAATGTTTTAGCGCCTACTAATGAATGAGTTTTCATTATTTCAAATTCTTCTTCAGTCAATTTTGATGGTTTATTTAATATAGTATCACTAATTGAAATTTTACCTATATCATGTAAAACACTAGCTAATCTAATTGATTGTAAAAATTGATCTTTACTTAGATTGTTTTGTAAAAAAATTTCATCTGGTATTTTTTTAGATAGCAATAAACTTAGATTTCCTACTCTTTCAAGATGATCACCAGTAAATTTGTCTCTTGATTCTGCAAGTTTTGCAATAGAGAATATTGTAGTTTCATTTGATTCATTTATTTCTTGAAGTTGCTCTACAATTTGATTTTCTAAATTTGTTTTCTCACTAAGGGAACTCTCTTCTTGCATATATTGCAATTTTTCATAACTTTCATAATGATACCTTCCAATAGTCCCAACTACTCCAAATAAAATATATAAAAATAAATGAACAAGAACATCCTCGATTGGTACTGTTTTATAAAGTAGTCCAGCAATAATGAACACCATAATGATTAATATAAATGAGATAATAGAATTTAGCCATTTTATTTTTAACAAAAAGAACCCGAATGAAAAAGCTATAAACAACCCACTTAAGTTATAACTTCTGCTGCCAATAATATAAATCATTGCAATTATTCCAACACTTCCTAAAAAATAGACCGAAACAATAACCAATTGATTATATTTTTTAAACCACTCAAAATAAGAAGACCAAAAAGCAAACAAGAAACAAGGTATTACGATTCCAAACCTGATAATTGAAAACTCCATAAATAAATCAGGATACAAAAAATAATCTAAAATTGCGAAGCTACCATAACAAAAGGCGCAAATAACTCCGATTTTTCTAATATATTTAATGTTTTTAATGTAACTATATTCTTCAAACAACTTCTCTTCTTCACTTCCGAATTTTATAGAATTCACTTATAGCACTCCCCAAAAAAAATATTTTTTTAAAAACAAATTAATTCTTATTCTTAAACTTATAATTCAAAACTTCTTTTGTCCAATTAACATTTGATATAATATCTTCATTATTTCGAATTTTCTTATGCAGTACCTTATGAAAATATTCTGTTGCTTCATCTAACCCCAACATAGGGTGATTACTATAATTTACTAATTCTACCCATGCATACTTTAACCCTTCCATGGTTTGATAACCACATAATACATTATCAGAACAATTATATGATTTAAAAAGCATAACAATATAATCAAATCTTACTTGATTTACCATAAAAGATATTTTAATACCTTCTTCATGCAACTCTCTATGAACATCTAAATCACGAAAAGTTCTAAGATTGAATATTTTCATAATTAATTCATTAGGATTATTTAAATCCATTTTTGAATTTTTGTTTAAAACAAAAATCATCTTATTAACTTTTCTGTAATCGTTTTTTAAAATGTAAGTATTGCCCTTCCCACCATTCTTAAAATTAGTCGAAAACTTTATTTGTTTACTTAAATGTGTTGTAATACTTTTATTAAATTTCCTAATAAACTTAGTTAAATCTTTATTTTTATTCATGCTGTCCCCTCCAACATTCATACAAAATAGGTTTGTGATTAGAACATTAACTTCGAGAAATTCAAACAACAACTGTAATGTCTTAACATTTTGATTACTACTTAAAATTACTAAAATTGAATTATCATATAAAAAAAGCAAAAACCATTGGCTCTGCTATAAGTTTTTATTCCACTTTATGCAAATATAGCAAACAACTCATTAAAGAGTAAGCCCTATATCTTTGCGTCCCAAGTTTTCACTTAGTTTGCCAATGCGTTATTTTATCACATATTTGTAATAAATACAAATAACAAGAAGATATATCAAGTTAGTTTAATTATCTTACATAAAAAAGTAACCAATAATCTATTTATCTAGCGATATATTACTGAAACTAATAGAATCTCTATAGAAAGGAGTGATCCATATTAAGTACTTACATATCAAAAATAGAGCAACGCCCTCAGGGCGCATCAGAAATACACATAAAAACATGGGTAAAATAAAAAAGTAGCAAGACCGATAAACGGCTTTACTACCTTGCATTCAATGGCATTCCGGGAGGGATTCGAACCCCCGGCCGACGCCTTAGAAGGGCGTTGCTCTATCCAGCTGAGCTACCGAAACATTTCAGC
>CAZFHC010000030.1:0-2625 GCA_964518625.1 Candidatus Woesearchaeota archaeon
CAACCAAAACCGGTAGTGTTCACGCAGTTGATATGCGGGGATACAAACGTTATGCACATTTTATAATGAAATTTAAAAGGATAAAAATTTTGTTTTACGGAAATAAAGAATTCAGTAATTATTTGGAGGATAATTTAAATGAAATTTTTTGCTAATTTTTCTTATATAATAAATTTTCTAATACTATGTGCTTTTATTATCTTTAAACATAACAAATTGGATTCTTTGTTTTTTAACTTTAATATTGGATTTATAATATACTTTCTATACTTAATTCTACATCATTACACTGATGCTCTTCAAAATACAACTAGAAATATTGCAAGGGTCTATTTAATGAAAAAATATGAGGAACCCATTTTGACTTCTTCAATGATACCAAAAATCCAAATACATCTTACACCTGATAGTTATGTCCCTTTATCATTCTTTTATGTCATGTTTCATATTTCTTATTTCGCTATAATATTATTCACAAATGGATGGTTAATTGCAATAATTTTGGAATTATTAACATTTATTTTAATGTTCCCTATAAATTATCAATATCAATTTCATTTAGTAAATATACACAAATATATAAATAAAAATAATTTTCGTAATAATCTAGCAATTATTACAGAAGGAATTGATTTAGCACTATTAAAAAATATAGTTGCAAAATGTGTAATCGGAAAATTAAATCCTCAAATTGTTTGGAGAGATACTTATAATGAATTTTTTAAACAATTTGATCAGACAAGTACTGATTAAAAGATAAATGTGCATAACAAGCGTGTCGTCAGTCGGGCTGGTCTGTGGTTTTTGTCTGAATCGTACCGATTCAGGTTTGGTCGGTTTATCCGGTCGTGATCGTTCCGATCCCGCCGCACACGCCAAACATTAGGTGCAATTATAATAGGATAGTATTGTATGAGTATTAAAACTGATTTCGAAAATGGATTTATGCCAAAAGAAAGGGCAATTAAATTTATTAATGATTTTCAGAATCTGGATTTCGAAAATATAGAATTTGAAACTCTTAAAAAACTAACAATAAGATATTTCCCTTATATTCCTATACTTCCAGTAACAGTTCCTTTCGGTGAATTATTGTATAGGGCTCGAACAATTCCTTACAACCAACCTCCATACGAAAATTTATGTGATTTTACACCACCAGCTAAAAAATATCAGAAAAATGAATTTGGAAGAGCAAATAAACCTTTTCAAACAGTATTTTATTGTTCAACCAACATGAAAGTTGCTACAATGGAAGTATGTAAAGATTACAAAAATATAATAAATCCTAAATTTGAAGTCGGATGGGTTGTGATTGGTGTTTGGAAAGTTATAGACTACTGTGGTCTTCTCTTATCAAGTTTATACAACAGTGATCAAGTGCTTAACGTAAGAGAGGATATAAAAAGTGAATTAATTTTATTCCAAAATAAATTGAATAACACTTCTGATAATAAACAGTCTTTACCTGAAAACACAATTGCTGTTACAGAATTACTAATGAAGTTCTTTTCTGATGAGTTTTCTAAAAATAATGTTATTAATCATAATGATTACAAAATTAGTACTGCCTATACAGATAGAATATTTTCTCTTCCAGATAATATTTTTGATGGCATAAGATACCCCAGTGTTCCCATGAAATATCAAGGTGATAATATTGTTTTGAGTAAAAGTGCATATCAAAATAAATTAGAATTAGTAAAAACACTATTTATTACTTGTGGTTTAGATTTTGAAATTGATGATCACATTGTAACAGGTATATTGTTAGAAGATGAGAAGATTGAAGGAGATAAAATTGTGTGGAAAAAAGAGACTTATAAACATGATCCAGAAAAGAATAGAAGTATAATGAAAGAAATTGATTTGAAAAAATTAAGTAAAACTTTTAATGATATTTCCAAAATGGATGACAGACATTCGTTCAAAGCATGTATCTTTTTATTGAAAGAGATTTTAGAAAAAATGGCCATCTCATTTCTTGTAGATCATATCTCGCAAGAGGATCCAATTTTATTTAACGAAATAAATCCAAAAAAGAATTTCAGCTTTTCAATCAGGTTAGGATATCATTTAGGATTATTATCTGAAATAGAGTATGGAGATCTTCAAATAATAAAAATAATTGATGATTTGTATGAAGATAATCCATTCGATTTTCAATATGATATTGAGAATATTGAAAAACAATGTTTAAAACTTCAGATTATGAAAAGCAAAAAAACTCCTGCAGGTCTTATAGAAGAAAGAACATCAAGAGAATATTTTAAAATCAATGTGACTTTTCTTGCAATATTATTAAATCATAAAATTGAAAAAATTGAGCATTTAATAAATTATGATTTCAAAAAATAAAAAGCACCTAACAAGCGTGTCAGCGGTTCAGTTTCGTGGTTCGTTTCGTCTGAATCGTACCGATTCAGGTTTGGTCGGTTTGTTCGTTCGTGATCGTTCCGATCCCGCCGCACACGCCAAACATTATAGGAAATAAAAAATAGGAGATCTTGATGAAAAAGTCTAAAACTTTAGTTATTTTTTTAGGAATTATTGTAGTAATTTTATTTACGGGATGTGCAACTACACCATCTGTTCAAATTTGGCAACCTTGGACTAGAATTTTAG
>CAZFHC010000031.1:0-2483 GCA_964518625.1 Candidatus Woesearchaeota archaeon
TAGTAATGGCAAGAGATTTTAATAAAAAGGTATTAATTATCGACGTTAATATGAGAAATTCTGCAGTTGATGAGCTAATGAATCTTAAATCAAATGGTGGCTTATCAGATATTCTCGTATCTGATTTAGACTATAGAGGGTTGATACTTCAAACACCCATATCAAATTTATCAATTATTACTGGGGGCAAGGAAACTCATAACTCCATGGAACTTTTACATTCTCTTAAGTTAAAGGATTTATTAGTAAAAGCTAAAGCTGAATTTGATTATGTTCTTTGTGATACAGCCGCTTTTATACCATATGCAGATACGAAGATATTAAGCCCTCTAGTTGATGGCATTATTCTTACTATAAAAGCTAGAAAAACCAGAAAAGAGGTAGTTGATAGAACTGAAGAAATTTTAAAGGAGCTCCATTGTCGAATCTTTGGTTTTATCTTAACAGACATAGAATACCATATTCCAGAGTTTATTTATAGGCATTTGTAATATGCTGCCTTTTACAAAATAGAAAGGAGTAAAATCTGAAACCAAGGTCCTTATGATTGGATTTTGGTTTTTATTTGATTATGAGAGCAATTCATAAAATTGCCAAGAATACAGCGATATACACTTTAGCTGAAGCTATCAATAAGATAATTTCAATTTATTTGTACATACTTCTAGCTAATTATCTAATGGACTTTAGCTTCGGGCAGTTTTCGACTATTATGACTCTGACTGTTTTTTTTCAAGTTTTAGCGAACTTTGGCTTGGATAAATTTGTTATTCGTGAAAACTCCAAAAATGTCGCGATGACAAGTGAATATTTAAAGCATAGTTTAAAAATAAAGCTAATTTTGGGATTTATAACATACTTTTTGTTAGGTGGATGCATAGTTTTAATGCATAAGCCAGAAGTTGTTATTATTGGAACATTTATTTATGGATTGAGTATATTTTTTGTTAATGCATCAAATTCATATATGTCTGCATTTAATGCACATGAACGCTTAGAAGTCAACTCACTAATTCTCATCTTTATTAAATTATTGATTTTTATAGCAGTTCTAATTCTTGTTCATTTGCATGTGGGTTTAATACAGATTTTAAGCGTTTTTTTAATAGGTGAAATTATAAGAGTTTGTTTATTTATTTTTATATTCCATAAGAAGTTTATAAAAGGTATTAAACAGGTAACATCCTCAGCTATGAGTGATTTTGTAATTTTAAAACAGACTATTCCTTTTGTAGTAGTAAGTATTGCCTGGTTAGTATATATGAAAATAGATATTATAATGCTTTCTTCAATGAAAGGTGATCAGCCGGTTGGTTGGTATAATGCGGCTGCCATTTTATTGATTGGTCTGATGTTTATTCCAAGATGTTATACCCTTTCTGTTTTTCCTGTTTTTAGTCGTTATGCCAGAGATTCAAAGAAATTATTATTATTTTCATGGAATAAATCTGTTAAGTTTCTTTTTCTTGTGTCTTTTCCGCTTGCCATAGGTATATACTTTTTATCAGATAGAATAATAACTCTTTTGTATGATATAACTGCATATTCAAATTCAATTAATGTTTTAAAAATATTAATTTTAACGTTACCGATGTTTTTTACGAACTCAATTAACATGTTTCTTTTTTATGCACTTGAAAAACAAAAACAAGCTACCATTATTGTTTTAATCAGCACTGCATGTAATATAATTCTGAACTTCATTCTTATTCCAAAATACAGCTTCATGGGAGCAGCGTATGCTACCCTTTTTGCTGAAATACTAAACATAAGTATGTTTTTCGGATATGCTTACTTTTGTTTGTTGATGCGTTCTAAAATATTTGACTCAATCCTTAAGAGTGGCATAGCCTGCGCATTGATGGCTGTTTTGTTAATAAAAGTGCATGATTATAATTTATTTGTAATTAGCATGATGTCAGTAGTAATTTATTTGCTAATCTTAATTTTACTTAAAGCTTTTGATGATGATGAAATAAAAATTTTTAAGGATATTATAAGAAAATCTTTATTAAAAATTAGAGGTACAACATAATGAAGATTCTCATTATAACAGATTACTTTCCAACGCTATCGGAAACATTTATACTAAATCAAATAACAGGTTTGATTGATAAGGGGCATGAAATAGTAATATTTGCAAGAGATAACCGCACTGCAGTTAAAACACACGAAGAAATTAAAAAGTATAAACTTACAAAAAGATGTTATTTTATGCCTAAAAGTAAAATGCTGCTGGTTGGGGATTGTATAAGTAAGCTAATAACAAATATTTTCAAATCGCCTCTAAAGGTTATTAAAGTTTTAAAGGCTATTAAATATAAAAAAAAGATTTTTCCTCTAATTTATTATGTTTTTAGTGATGTTCCTAGAGATTTTGACATAATTCACTGTCATTATGGAACAAATGGTTTACTAGGAGTCTATTTAAAAGAATTTGGTTTTAAGGGCAAGGTTGTAACTACCTTTCATGGATATGATAT
>CAZFHC010000032.1:0-2465 GCA_964518625.1 Candidatus Woesearchaeota archaeon
CTAGTATGAAACCTCTAAGTAATTTATCTAATAGTTTTACTGGGACATTAGCTGGGAATGGTAAAACAGTGTCTGATATTGATATTAAAGAAAGTGGTATGGCTGGGGTTTTTGGTCACGTTAGTGGTTCTTTTAATATTTCTGATTTAATATTGGAGAATGTTAGTATTGTTGGTGGTGAAAATGTTGGTAGTTTAGTTGGTGTTGTTTCTTCTGATGGTATTATTTATGATATAAGTTTAATTAATGTTAGTATAAATGGTACCAAGACCGTTGGTGGTTTAGTTGGCCTTTATAGATCATGTAATATTTTAGAAAATATTAATGCACGTTATATGAATATTGTTGGTAGGGCTAATAGTGATTATCAAGCTGTTGGTGGTTTAGTCGGGAAAATGAATGATGGTGAAATAATTGATTGTACATTTAATGGTACTATTAATTCTACAACAAATTCCGTTGGTGGTTTAGTTGGCCTTTATACTAGTGATGGAAATATAGAGAATTCTTATGTTTACGATACAATAATTTATGGTATTAACAATACCGGTGGTTTAGTTGGTTATTTTAAGAGTGATCATGTTACAGATGGTGGTTATGTAAAGAGTAGTTATTTTGATGGATCTGTTGAAGGTGAGAATTCCGTTGGTGGTTTAGTTGGTGAAATCGAGAATTCTGGTAATTATGGAGTTTTAGATTCTTTTTCAAATGGTAGTGTTAATGGAACTTATTATATCGGTGGTTTAGTTGGTGATTCTAATGAAAAAATAGAAACTTCATATTTTAATGGTAGTGTTAATGGAACTTATTATATTGGTGGTTTAGTTGGTGTTACTCGAGGGAATATTCAGGAATGTTATTCTTTAGGTGAAATTGGTGGTTCTTATAATAATTATACAGGTGGTTTAGTTGGATTAAATTTCGCTGAGATTATTGATTCTTATTCTAAGATGAATGTTACAGGAAATAGTTTCGTTGGTGGTTTGGTTGGTGTTAATAATAATTCTATTGATGAATCTTTTTTTGTTGGTCATGTCAGTGGAAATTCTTTTAAAGGTGGAATAATAGGTTTACATAATATTACTGATATCGGAGTTTTAAATGAGTTATATTATTGGAATGGAACTAGTTCTTCTAATGGTGAAGCTTGTTATTATAATGTCTCAGGAGAAGGTCGAATAAAAAACTGTGTAAGAAAAAATGAATCATCATATTTTTTAGGTTCTGGAAATCAACCAATGGAGAAATGGAATAAATATACTTCTTTTGGTTCTGTTTCTCCTTGGAGAGATTTGTATGATGGTGAAAAGCTTTTACAATTTGTTTGGCAGATAGAATGTTTGGATAATGCAGATTGTAGTGATTTTGGAACTGGCTTAAGTTGTGTTGATTTATTTTGTATTAGTACTAAACCAATAATTGAAGTATTGAATGAATCTCCAAAAGATAATTCTGACTTAATAATAAGTAATGATGAAACAATTATTAATGTTAGTTTTGAAAGTTTAAAGTTAGAGAATATTACTTTTCATTTTAACGATGAACCTTATATTTGTTCAGTTAACCGTGGATATTGTGATGCCTTTTTTAATGATTTAGAGAATTATAATGATAATTTGTCTTTTGGATTTAATTTTGACGATAATGATATAGGAGACGATTTCATGACTGGGAATACCTTAGCAGTTGGTAGTGGTACAAGTTCTGTGGATGCTAAATATGGAAAAGGTTTAGAATTCAACAATCTAGGTGAAAAACTTTCAATGGATATGAATACAGATGAATTTGATGGAAGTTTCACAAATACTTTTTGGATTAAGCCAGAAAAAATCGAAGGTTCTCCAAATCTTATTATAAGGAAAAGTAAAGAGTCAAATGAAGAGTTTGATTATGAATATCTATTGCTTAATGAGAGTGGAAATTATAAAATTCAATTAAAAATTTATAATTCTTCTGGTAATACAATTTCTGTAAATGTAAGTGTAAATATTGGAGAATGGAATTTTATTGTTGGTAAATTTGATGATAGTATAAATAAAGTTTTTTTGAGTGTTAATGGTGAGGATTTTGAAAATTCTGATTCTGATTTTGTTGGCTCTAGATATAATCATGATAATTATAATATTGTTGTTGGTGGATCAAAAACATCAGAAGGGATGGAAGGAAGTATCTTGGATGAAATAAGATTTTATAATTCAACATTAAGTCAAGATTTTGTAAATGATTTGTATTATATGGATTTCACTAAAGTCGATGAGGGTGAATGGATTTATACTTTTAGTGAAAAATTAGATAATGGTAGTTATAAATATGCATTTGATGCTGTGAATGATGTTGGGGTTTGGGCCGGACAAACTAAGAATTATGATTTTAAAATTTTAAATTTTGCAGGTGGTGATGGTTCTATTTTAAATCCGTATCAAATTAATAATTGTAATAGTTTAAAACAAGTTGAAAATTATTTA
>CAZFHC010000033.1:0-2335 GCA_964518625.1 Candidatus Woesearchaeota archaeon
GATTAAAATGATAGAGACTAGGCTAGATAACATAGAAGAAGAACTTACACAATTAGAGTTAGAAAATAGAGAATTAGATATTCGATTAACTAAATTGGAGGACAAAAAATAAAATGGAAGAAGAAACACAAATACAAGACCAGACATATGCTTATGAAACTAACGCACCTACTTCAGAGGATTTACTAGAAATCAAAAAAGTAGAACTGAAGGAAATGAGAATCAAGGCCAAGAAAGATAGAGGCATTAGACTTGCAAAAGGTAAAATCAGAAAGATTCTTCGTGATCAAAAGCTTGATAAGATTAATTTAAAGATTAAAACTATCAAGAGTAAAATCACTGTATACAATAGAGTTGGAAAAGAAGAAAAGGATAAAACAAATATTCTTAAAGTAATTTTCAATCTAATCAATAATGATGCTGAGCTTATGCAAGAGATTGATAGGAATGATGTCAATGAGGAGTATGAGAGAGAAGGACCAACCACTATAGAAGATATTGAGAAAGAATTATATAATCCGGAAGTTGAGGAATCCCATTTAAATAATTAATATGGAAAGTACACAAAAAATAATCACAGAAAATCCAGATTCATTAACTATTGGAAGTGCAACAAAGGGAGCTCAAGTTAAGATTTACGGAAACTTTGACAATATAGTTGCATTTAAGGAAAAGATTGAAAGTGCAAAGATGGCTCGAGATTACGCTAATCAGTTATTAGCACAATAAATTTATTAAATTAGTCCCTCTTTGAAGGGCATTATAATCAAAACATAGGAAAAACAAAAAAATGAAAAAACAAGATTACATGTGGGAAAACTTTGAAAACTACGAAAGAGGATTAGTTAATAGACCACCAAAACAAACACTTCAAGATTTACTCATAGAAGAAATTGAAGAGGCACAAATATCAAGAAAAGAATATATACCACTTTTGCCTATAGTAATGATGTTTGAAAAAATGGACAATAGAATGTATTTGGCCAAAGCTAGAGATTATCTATGGTTTGGAGATGAATATGAAAATTAATAATAGAGCAATAAATGATAAACCACTACCGGTAACAATATGTCCATTAAATGGAAAAAAATTATTACACATAAACAAAATATTAAGCTTACCAGTTGATAGATTAGGCAAAGAAGGAGACATCTTCTTTATGTATCACAATTTCATAATTATTGTTAAAGTTGACCAAAAAATAAAATTCAATTTGAATCAATTCATGAAGATTAGAATAACTAAGATTATGCCTAAATTTGCTCTCGGAGTGTTAGTAAAATGAGTGAAAAAAAAATTACTAAAAGATGTGTTGGTATAAGCTGGAGAAATAAACAATGTGAGAATATGACTAGCACTTTTTGTGAACATTGTGGACAACCGGTTTGTTATTTTCATGGTGGTAAAGATAAACATGAGTGTGTTAAAAATGAATAGACAAGATATAAATGATATGGAAGAATATTTAGTTGGGCAGTTAAAGATGATGAGAAATCATACTTATCCAAAAGAAGAGATTGTTCTTTGTAGATTATTGATTCTTGTTAAGGAATTGAGGGTTGAGACTTCTAATATCAACTTTGCGAACTGTGAGGTAGAAAATGAATAATATTTTTGAAGTATCTGAAGAAAAGGATATTAACGAAGAAGTTGAAAAACTTTTCAAGTATTATAGAGAACATGGATTCCCAAACTATGAAGAAAATAATTATGACCAGAAGAAAGAATTAGATAAAATAATAAAATTTGATGAAAATACAATATTCAATAATAGAGATTTAGGTCAAACGATGCATGGATGCGGTTTCTTATGGACATTCTTCCCTCATTGGATTGATGTAAAATATAAAACAGAAAGCAAAACATTAAGAGAGAATTGGAATGATGATAAAAAACTAAGAGCATTGATTCTGAAAACATATAAGTGGCAACTAAAATTTGGTAGAGGAGTTTTTACAACTAATCGAATAAGGCAGAACGCAAAAGTGTATTGTAGTAAGCAAAGTGTTAGTAACTTTAGACCAACAGTAGCTAAATATATTTATAATAAATTTGGGAATAAAGGAGTAGTCTGGGATATGTCTGCTGGATGGGGCGGAAGATTATTAGGATTCTTAGCTTCCGATTGTAAAAAATACATAGGAACAGAACCATCAACTAAAAGTTTCAAAGGATTATGTGAAATAAAAGATACCTATAACTATGTGGATAAAGAAGTTGAATTACATTGTGTTGGAAGTGAGAAATTTATACCAAATCAATTAGTAGATTTATGTTTTACTTCTCCACCTTATTTTGATACAGAACAATATTCTCAAGAAGAAACACAATCAT
>CAZFHC010000034.1:0-2072 GCA_964518625.1 Candidatus Woesearchaeota archaeon
GTAAATGACTTCTATGTTGTTCTCTTGGAGTTAAAATTCTAATATTGAAATTTTTTAGAAAGATAAATTAAAATACCAACAACTACTCCAATAAATACTAAAAATATAATTGAAGCAGGTATTATTGTTGTCCAAAGCGTAACGACTATTACAAAACCTGGTAAAACCATTAACATCATTCCAATAGCTATCGTTGAAAAAAATATAAAAAAGGCGTAAATTCGTTTGCTTTCAAGACCATAATATCTAAAATAGAAAATTAATATTTCAGCAATTACAATTAATGGAATGCCTAGTAACAAAAATGATTGTATTTTTAATACGAAAGCGACGAAGATATATATTCCAATTGTGACAAAATAAAATAATGAATACTGAAACCAAAGAAATGGTTGAGAATCAAAACTAAGGAGTTTATGGATCAAAATCTTAATTCCTCCCATAACAAGTGTTAACATGGATAATGAAATTATAACAATAAACGCATTATTAATACTAATGTCCATAGAATCCTCCTCCTTACTGTCTATTTTTATTTTAAAACCGAAGTAATAGTTTATTTTTAACCTTTTTCACTCTCGATGGATTGCATATTTTCTGTAGTTGCTTTGATTGCATTCTTTGATGCTAGCATGTGATTACCTAAACCAATAGCAACGTCTATTATTTCACCTTTTTGCCCTCTGCCTTTTACATCTTTGATTAAGATAATCTTCATTGTTTTTGTCTTTGGTGTGCTATCAAACATATCGGTAAAATCATTATTTAACATATGTTTATCATCTTTTTCATTATATTCTTGGTCATTCCTTTGAAACAAATTGTTTACTGTAACATTAAGCACTAAAGTTCCTATACAAATCAATATAACTAATCCTAAAGTAATTATCAATTTAAATAAATTTGTAATGTTAGAAGAAAGAATTACTTTATTAAAAATAATAAATGCAAAAATAATATATATAATTCCACCTATTATTTTATTAATACTTGATTTCATAAAATCCATACTTTTAATATGTTTTTTCATATTTTTACCCTACCTTCATATTTTTACCCTACCTTAGATAAAATTAAAATCATTAATCACAAAAAAGATATAACGGTTTTTTTTCAAATTCATCTCTTTGTTTATCAATAAAAAGTATAACACAAATTATAATAAAAAATAGGTCATATATGGACTGAAAAAAGAATCTTCAATAATCTCTACTATTTTCATTACACTTGTTATTGGAACCAGTATTGAACCATATTTCAAATGTCTCTAATAGCCCTAATATTGCTAAACTATTGAAATATCCGTTTACTCTTCCTTGTGCCAATAAGTATTTCCGATGTTCCTTACAACCAACACCTTTTTTTGATTTTTCATATATTATTAGTAATTTGTTAGCTGCGTTCTTTTCTTTAACTATGTCTCTAAACCAATACTTTATATCTAAAGATATTATGCTATCCCTAATCAGTTCCATTACAATACCCTCCCCGTCATTTCATCCACATGCTTTATCTCTTCCATAATTAGTTTATCACAAAAAAATAAGTCAGTAAATGACTTTTGTATTGTATAAAAGGCTTTAAAGGCCTAAAATACAATGATTATCTCTTCTTTACAAAAATTTAATAATTTAACTCATTTGTCAATTTAGCTATAACATCTTTAACACTATGAAAAACTCCTATTGTTGAAGTCCCTCCAGTAAAATGAATCAATGTTTTGTTTTTACCATATGGTCTAATAGTTGTTACGTTATCTGGATTAACATAGATTTCTTTTTTATTTGAAAGATTTAATTTTACAAGTTTCATTTTTATCACCTTCTCAATAGCATTTTAGCATAAAAAAAGAAGTCAGTAAATGACTCCTATGTTATTTATATGGGTATTATACCTTCGTTAATGGTCTCACAGTTTAAATAAATTAACTATTTGATCATGAGAATAATTATTACTTAAGGCTAACATTAATAATATGCGAGCTTTTTGTCCGTTGTAATTGCCACCTAAAATACACCCAGAGTTCGTTAAGTCTCTTCCACCACCAGAATATGCATAAGTGTCTAAAACTC
>CAZFHC010000035.1:0-1934 GCA_964518625.1 Candidatus Woesearchaeota archaeon
TTAAAAAAGAAGGTATCTTAATCGTAAATGATCATAAAATAAACTCAATGGTAACTTTAAATGGTAAAACGGAATATCCTAAAGAGATTTTAAAAAAGATGAATAGTTTGGTGAAAACATATCCATTAAAAGCTTCAGAAATTGCGTTAGAACTAGGAAATATAAAAGTCGTAAATTTGATTATGCTTGGAGTACTATCAAAATTATTAAAAACAAAACCATTAAACTGGATTGAAGCAATTAAAAAGAGCGTAAAACCTCAGTTTCTAGATATTAACTTGAAGGCCTTTGAAATAGGGGCAAGTCAAGTAAAATAGTAATAGTGTCTCTTATAAAAAAGCTATCACTATGAGTGATAGCTTTTTTATTGAAGAGGTATTTTTAAAGTCGAAATATACTCAATAATTATCTCATTATTTTGTGTATAAATATATACAAAATGATTTTAATGAAAGGGTTTTTATGATATGATATATTGTGGTGTTATAATACAATAATAAAGGAGTAAAATATGAAAAATATTAAAATTGTAATTTGGGGATTTGGAGCCATGGGTAGAGGGATGGCAGACATGCTTTTATCTAAAAAAGGAGTAGAGATTACAGGTGTTTGTGATCTTCATCCGAATCTAGTAGGGAAAAGTATTTTTAATGCTTTAGAGAGTGATCAAGGAAATCATCCTGAAGTAATAGTTAACGGTAATATTAATGAGTTGTTAGTTAAAGAGAATTGTGATCTAGTTTTACTAGCAACAGATTCTTATACAAGAAAAGCATTTGATAAAATGAAAATGATTTTGGAAAAAGGCATCAACGTAATTAGTACAGCTGAAGAAATGTCTTACCCAAAAGCACAAGAACCAGAATTAGCTAAAGAATTAAATAAAATAGCAAAAGATAATAAAGTTACTGTACTTGGGACTGGAATTAATCCTGGATTTATAATGGATTTGTTAGTAGTTGCATTAACAGGTGCAATGACAGATGTTACACATATAGAAGCAAATAGAGTAAACAGTTTAAGTCCTTTTGGACCTGCAGTAATGGAGGAACAAGGAGTTGGGATCACTTATGAAAAATTCATGAAAGGTATTGACGATTCGTCACTTGCTGGACATGTTGGATTTGTGGAAAGTGTAAATATGATTGCTGACGCAATAGGGGTTAAATTAGATAAATTTGAACAACAAATGGCTCCAATTGTTACTAACGTAGATAGAAAAAGCAAGTACGGAGAAGCATTAAAAGGAAATGTTGCTGGAGTTAATATGACAGGGCAAGGCTTTGTAAATGGAGAAGTGTTCATAGATATGAAACATCCACAACAAATTGAACCTGAACTAGAAGGTACGCATACGGGTGACTATATTAATATCAAAGGAACACCGGAAATCCATATGGCGATTAATCCAGAAATAGATGGTGGGATTGGAACAATTGCAGTATGTGTAAACATGATTCCACATGTTCTAAATTCAAGACCTGGATTAAAATCAATGATTGATTTACCTGTGCCAAGAGCTATAATGGGAGATATGAGAGATTTACTCGAAGAATAGAAAAATTCTGATAAGTGGATATATTGAATTTGTAAGTAATATCGCAATGGAAGGAATAACTAAAACAAGGAAGGATTGATTTTAATGATTAATAAAGGTACTTATGTACGAATTAGAAAAACCATATTAAAACCTAATGAAAGATCAAATAATTTACCAGAAGACACAAAAAAAGTTCCATTTAAAATGTGGATAAAAGGGTACCTTGTTGAAGACGCTGATTTATTTGATATCGTCAGTATAAAAACTGTTACCGGTAGAATTGAAACAGGCCGTTTAAAAGAAGCATCTCCTCCATATAAACATTCATATGGTGACTTCATTCCTGAGATGTTGAAGTTAAGAGAAATCATCTATAAAGATTTCCGTGGTGATA
>CAZFHC010000036.1:0-1880 GCA_964518625.1 Candidatus Woesearchaeota archaeon
GCTGATTGTAGTACACGTATGTGTGCGAGAGTAGGACATCGCCAGGCTGCTTTCTAACTTAAATAACTAATTCCTGATCGACGAATCAGGGATTTTTTTGGCATTATTATATTTAGCGCCTATTATGGTGCTTTTTATGTTATTATATTAGTTAAATAGTTAGATTTTTAGGGAGGTACATCATGATATTTGCATACTTAGTATCCCTTCAAATGATTATCGTTAATTTATTTTCATCCTATCACTGTTTACACAAGCGTAAAAGTCTCTTATTTACACTTTTTGTATATATATTTACAACGACTGTAATTTTTGCAAGTGTGTACCTTTTGAGTAATTACATTTTTCCTGAAGAATCTAATGTTGGGAATGGTTCTTATATATTAATTGGCATACTATATTATTTTCCTCTGAAATTGGTTTCCAAACAGAAATCAAAAGAAATACTAGTTATAATGTTTTCTACTTGGATTTACACAATGCTAATATTTGTGTTATCAAATCAAATCAGCTTATTTTTTACAAATACTAACAGAATGATGACAGTATTTATTACTCAAACTATATTACATGTATTAACCTACTATATATTCATAAGATTTATGAAAATCAAATTTTTGTATGTGTTAAGTAATATCAATTCTCGAAGATTTAATAACTTTTTATTAATTAGTATCCTATGGTTTTTATTATTACTTCTTATTAATTATTCTATTATATCGGGATATAATTTGTATTTAGGATTAGGAATATTTTTGATAATAGCTACACTTGTTGTTTTCTCTTATAAAGGATCTCACTTTTCGGTGCTTTTATCTAAAAAAACAGAAAAATTGGAGTTAAAATCATTAACAGATAGTCTTACAAAGTTAAAGAATCGTGAATGTTTAATTGAGGATTCTGAAAAATTTATTAAGGAAAAGACACCGTTTCATTTGATATATATAGATTTAGATTCTTTTAAAAGTATTAATGATAAATATGGTCATGAAACTGGTGATAATTATTTAGTAACTTTTTCCGAAAATCTACTTAATGAATTCGGTTCAATTAAAAGTAATTTTTATCGTATATCGGGCGATGAATTTATAATTCTCCACTTTGGTGAAGACACTAAATCGTTTTTATCAAATTTGAATAAATTTTCTTTAAAAGGGTCAATAGGGTTAGTTAAGTTTCTAGGCTTAAGCTTTGGAAATTCACAATATCCTAAAGATGGAGAAAAACTCAGGGATTTATTATCGGTAGCAGATTCGATTATGTACGAAAAGAAAAGAGCGAAGCAAAAAATAGTTTAGAATAAGTGTTTTAGAATATGTTTTAAAATATAAATACTGATTCGTTACACATTAATAAACAGCAGAAACTTTTAAGGGTTTTTGCTTTTTTATTTAGAAATGGTATAAAAAAATATATATATATTTATATGTAATCTAAAAAAAGAAAAGCATGAAAAAAACTCTACTAATTGTTTGTTTTGCGTTTGTTACATTCATGATTAATGCTTGTGAACCTAACACTACACAAGTTTCTCAAATTACTAACATTACCCAAACTACAACCGGAATAAGTGTACAAAACATCTTTGTTCATGTAGACGAAGCTGAAACGTGTATGGGAAATCAAATCAACTTGACTATCACATTTCTACCTACAAACGCTACTACTCAAAATTATACAGTTATGTTAACACCTCCTACTTTAATTAGTTTTGTTGGTGCTATTAACACATTGATTGATTTTATTGGCCAAGACGCCTCTGGAGAAACTATTTCAGCAACAATAACCGTTATAAGTGATGATAATCCAAATATTACAGACACAACACAAGTGTATATTCATCACTCTTCTTCACAAATTTGCACATAATAGAAGCATAT
>CAZFHC010000037.1:0-1865 GCA_964518625.1 Candidatus Woesearchaeota archaeon
AAAATAATTTGTTACATCATAATTTCGATTCCAGCCTGTTTTCCAATGTCTTCTAAAACTATTCTATTTTTACAATATAAAGTAATTTTAACAATTCCAGATAAACCCTCTTTAATTGTTTGATTCATTACACCATCCTTTGGAGATGGTAAACTCTTAACTTCCTTATTCCAAGCTTCAATTACTAATCTATATGATTTTTTCTTTAATTCTATTAATAGGTGTTTTGCTTGTATATCTATTAGTTTAACCTTTGAAAAATTATATGTTGCAAAACGGTATTCTTTACTTTTATGAACCAAATTGGCAATCAAACCTTTGAATTTCATTCCTAAAAAAGGTATTTTCGCATATGAGAACATCAATGATGTTCCATTACTAGTAAAGTGATTTGTTTGTAACCATATATATTTACTAGGGAATGAATGCCCATAGTCTTTTTCTATGTATCCTTTTCCCTCATTAAAATCAATTTCAATCTCATTGATTTTAATGGTGCCTTTTAAATCATGATTCATACTAACAACACTGTGGTAACACTCCATAAACGGAAAATAGTCAAAAAATCCCATTATGCTTGGTGAAAATAAGTTGGTTACTATTGGTATTAAATTAGATAAATGCACCTCGCCATTAATTGTTAATCTTTTGGATTTACAATTAATTAGAACTTTATCTAAACCAAATTGACTTTTGCCAACACTTAAAATACAATTATCTTTATTATAGTTAAAATCGTTAATATCAAAAAATAAGTAGTCTGTTAATAATACATGGGTTCCATCTTCTTTTTCTTGATTAAGTATTACTTGCATAAATACATGCGATTCTTCTTTATTTAAACTGACACCAGGAATAAAAGCAAGTGTTTTACTCGAATCATTAGACACAAATTTGTAATACCAGCCCTCAAAATAACTCTTTTTGTTAAGTGACCCTTTAAAAGACATCGCTTTTCTTAGTTGTTTATTCAAATGAGACCTCCTAAGTTATCATATAGAATGTATTTACCAAATGTATTATATCACTTTCTGGTATTAATAATATTTACAAGTCCAAATATTTTGACTCAGTAAGATACATTTTAGGGAGCTAATCGCTCCCTTTTTTTATAATCTTTCTTTTCCTTTTAGATATTCAACTTCTATTTCAATTAATACTGGTAAATCAAAATCCTTATCCACATATTTTTTGCCTTTTTTTAAAAAATTTGGAGAGTATTTTTTTATAAACTCAAATAGTATTTCTATATTACTAGGAATAATACTAGCTTTTCCGAATAGAGTCACACTTTGATATTTAGTAGTGAAAGTATCTTGGATCACTTTGACGTTACTATAAACCGTAAAAGAAACTTTATTGTTATTAATAATATTATCTATTTTATGTCCACCCTTTGCTGAATGGATATAAATTTTATTATTTAAATATACATAATTTAAAACTACTGTATAAGGATAGCCATTATCCACGCTTATAGTGCCCAATGTTCCTTCTAGGCAATTATTTATCAAATCAACTGCTGACACGTCGGTCATTTGATTTTTTGTTCTTCTCATTTCTCTAAACATTAGCTTTCTCCAAAAAATACTGTTGCAAAGCTATAATTGTTTTTGCATCCTTAATGGATTTAGTTTTAACCATCGTTTTGCATTCTTCTTCAGAAAACTCCATTACTTCAACGAATTCATCTTCATCAGATGATTTTGGATTTTCAATTTTATAACAATCTCTAGCAACAAATAGTTCGATAACTTCATTACTATAACCAACACAACTATTAATATCCATCATCGTTTTAAAATTTTCTGAAACAAATCCCGTTTCTTCTTCTAGTTCTCTTTTTGCGCATGTTAAACCTAATT
>CAZFHC010000038.1:0-1660 GCA_964518625.1 Candidatus Woesearchaeota archaeon
CTAGATCTTCATTACTCATATTTATAGAAATAGTTAGGGGTTTTTAAGGATATGTTTGAGAGTGTTTTATTCTCAATTTTTCAAATCCATAAACCTTATAAAAATTAATGATGTTATTTTCTTTATGAGGATAAATAAAAAATTAATGTTTATATTTTTGTTAATGTTTTTAGTTTTTGTGAATTTTGTTGAAGGAGCGAATACAAAAACTATGATAGTAGAACCTAATCCTGATTATAAAAAGCCAATATTTAGTTTTAGAAGTTTGAGTATTGACAAAGTTGAATATGGTGTGAGAGAATTAACTGAAAATGAAATTTTAGAAATGCAAAAAAATTCTGCAATTGTTGTCAGGGAACCTTATCAAGTCCATGCTTTTTTAGATGATGTTGCTGTTATGCATAATGTTACGATTGCTAATAATTTACAAATAGAATCTATTAATATAACAGGAAGTAAAACATCTGTTTGTATTCTAGATACGGGGATTGATTTAGATCATCCCGATTTAAAAGATAAAATAGTTGCTCAACATTGTTTTTGTGCTGGGAACAGAAGTCTTCTTGGAGATGAATGTTGTTCAACGGGAATAAATGGTGAATATAACAAAAGTGGTGATAATGCTAGTGATGACAATGGTCATGGAACTCACGTTGCTGGTATTGTTGGTGCTAATGGTGGAATAAATGGAGTTGCTAATGATGTTAATTTAGTTATTGTAAAAGTTATGAATTCTGATGGAAATGGTGGAGAATTAGATTTAAGAGATGGAATAGAATGGTGTGTTGATAATGCTGACAAATATAATATTACTGTTATTAGTGCTAGTCTTGGAGCTGATTGTGATTATAACCCAGAACTTTATTATTCGAATGTTTGTAGTGAAGAAAGTAAATTGACAATTCAGCCAGAGATTCAAGCTGCTATGAATAAGAATATTTCTGTTGTATTTGCTACAGGTAATGATTATAATAAAACATATATTTCTTGGCCATCATGTTTACCAAATGTTATACCAGTTTCGTCAATTGATAAGGATGGGGAAAACATTTCTTCTTTTTCGAATCGTGCCTCTTTTTTAAAATTATTAGGTATAGGAAGAAATGTTAATTCTACAATGCCTAGGTATAATGTTTGTATGACAAATGCAAGTTGTGTATCTTCAGGTATTCCTTTTAGTAATAATTATGCTGAAGTTTCTGGAACTTCAATGGCGACGCCGGTTGTTGCTGGTTCTATTGCTTTGATTAATCAATATTTGAGTTTGTCTGGGCAGACGAAAACTCCTTCTGAAATTGAGGATGTTTTATATGAAACTGGATTTAGTATTGTTGAAGGATTAAATAGTTTTTCTCGTGTTAATGTGTATGATGCATTATTGAGTTTGGATGTTACAAATCCTGAAGTTGTTTTAACTTCGCCTATTGATGGTTTAGTTACAACGAATATTAATCAAACTTTTGTTTGTAATGTTAGTGATTGGCAATTGAAGAATATTACATTCTATTTGTGGAATGAAAGTGAGTTGATTAATAAGACTTCTTGGGATGTTAGTGGTTCTTCTAATGGAAGTATTATTAGTATTGATAATTTACCTGAAGTTAATTATAATTGGACGTGTTCTGTGTCTGATGTAAATAATAATTCTGTTACTGCTACA
>CAZFHC010000039.1:0-1551 GCA_964518625.1 Candidatus Woesearchaeota archaeon
AAAAAGACAGCATAATAGCTGTCTTAATATCCTAAGAATGGATCATTTATAATTTTTTTGTTTTTTATACCATTCGCTTTTAATAATTTGGTTATTGATTGAATTGCTTTTTGACTTCCACCAATGTAATAGAATGCTTTATTGCCATATTTTTTAGCTGATTTCAAGATAGCATCATTGGTTTCTTCAATAGTCCTAGTATAGAACATATTAAATAAGTCATTCCGTTCAAATAATTTATTTATTTCATCTTTAAATAAGAATACATCAGCTGAACTGTAAATAAATTCTACATTTCTATTCTCTTGTTTATCAAAACTCTTTAATAACGCTCTGATAGGTGTTACACCAACCCCTAAACCAATAAAAATTACTGGAGAATTTTTATCTTGCTCGGTGAACCAACCGAATGGCCCTCGTAATTTAACAAGTTCACCTTTTTTCATATTTATAAAATGTTTTTTAAAACTACTAACTTCTTTTCCGGTTCTCGTTCCAATCAACATTTCATCTTCTTTTGGTGTAGATGCAATAGAAAAAGCTCTCCATTTTTTCCCTTCTACCTTACTTCCAGGCAAACTAAATATTGCGTGTTCCCCAGACCTCCACATCAAATCTGAAGGTTTCTTTAATCTTATCACGTAATAATCTTTATCTATGTTTGTTGCACTTATAAATTCTACAACTTGTGTTTTAAAAACACCTTTAAAATCACTTAATTTCATCTAATTTCTCCCTTTCGATAACGTCTTTCCAAAATACTTCACTTGCTTAATCAACTCTTGTTTTTCTTCTTCAGAAAAAACAGACAATAAATTATTTAAATATTTAATATGAATATCGTTAACCCTACTAAATTCTAATCTTCCAAGTTCGGTTATTTGAACCAAACTAATTCTTTTATCATCAACAGCCTTCGTTTTAATCACATAGCCATTTAGAATCATTTTATTTACAACATGTGTAATAGTTCCACTTGTAATAAGTGCTACTTCACCTAATTTCTGAGTTTTTGATTTACCAACTTGATTTAAATGAGCTAACATTGCATATGTACTTGAAGGCATACCGTTACTCTCTAAATCTTTACTTAATTTATCCATAAATTGATAACTTAGTTTACTAAATACTACCATTAGTTTTATATCTAACTCCATTATGTACCTCCTTTGCTAAAATAGTAATGTGAATTTATATTCGATTTTGCTTTACTTTGATAAATTAAGTATAACTAAATATTATCTTGATGTCAAGATATATGCATTGCAAAATAAAAAGGGGTTACTAAAAACCCCAGTTATTATGCTATTTATATTATTATTTCCAACCATTTTTAATATGGCTCTATATAAAGTTATATTTGCAACTTATTATTATAATTATGACGATATTAATTTAATATACATTTTTTTATAAGAATAATACTACACTTTTATTCTTATAAAAAAAGTTACAACTAAAATTATATTTAAAACAAAAGAAAAATAATCTTTTATTTTTCCTTGTAATACGATTTGTAACACATCAATTATTTATTTATGATATGGCTCG